>JAHHGO010000062.1 GCA_023252275.1 Alphaproteobacteria bacterium | reverse complement strand
CAAGGGTCGCTTGCCGGCGAAGGCAGCCCTGTTAGAATCGCATTCATGAACTCTGCCGACCGTCCCGCCTTCGGCGCCCCCGGCATCGATCCCCGGTGGACGTCCAGCGCCAAGGAGGGACTCGGCACTGCTTACCACACGAGTTGCCGGGTGTGGTTCACACTCAGTCACGGCATCGTAAACGAGATCTACTACCCTACGGTCGACCAGCCGAATACGCGCGATTTCCAGTATCTAATCAGCGACGGGGAAACATTCTGCCACGAGGAGAAACGCGATCTCGATCACCAGATCGAGTATCCTGAACGCGGCGCTCCGCTATACCGCGTCACCAATTCAGAGCACAGCGGCCGTTACCGAATAGCCAAACACATCCTCGCCGATCCTCATCGGTCGGTGCTGCTCGTTCATACCAAACTGGAGATTTTCGACGAATCGTTGGCGCGTGATCCGCCGTGGAATTTCGGACTTATTATTAAAGCCCGATTTCGGATAGTCTGGGGGCATGGAAGAAGATGAATCAGCGGGGGCCGAAAAGCCCCTTGTGACCGGCCCTATAGATAATCCCGCCAAAGACAGGGTTATTGTGCTTATCGGCCTGATGGGGGCCGGGAAAAGCACAGTGGGGCGGCGGCTGGCGGCGCGGTTGGGCGTCAATTTTCTGGATACGGACAGCGAAATCGAAACCGCAGCGGGCATGAGCATTTCGGAAATCTTTGAAAAGCATGGCGAACCTGCTTTTCGCCGGGGCGAACACAAGGTGATTGAACGCCTGTTGCAGGATATGAGCAAGGGTACGCCCTCCGGCGGGGTGCTGGCGACCGGCGGCGGGGCGTTCATGAATGAAGGCACACGCGCGGATATTGCCCGCTATGGGGTTTCCGTCTGGTTGCGGGCCGATGTCGAAATGCTGCTTCGGCGGGTGGCGCGGCGCAATAACCGCCCCCTGCTGAAACAGGGAGATATGCGTGAGACCATGTACCGGCTGCGTGATGAACGCTATCCGGTCTATGCGCTGGCGGATATTGTGGTGGACAGCGTTGATGCGCCGCATGAAGAAGTTGTCAACATGATTATCGAAAAGCTCAAAAACCATTTTTCACACAGCGGCGGCGGCGCGTCATGAGCATTCCGGGCGCACAGATGGTGCATGTGGCGCTGGGCGCGCGCGCTTATGACATTCATGTGGGGGCTGGCCTGTTGGCGCAGACAGGCGGTCTGATCGGCCCCTTGCTGCGGCGGAACCGGGTGGCCATTGTAACCGACGGTAATGTGGCGGCGCGTCATGCGCCGGCGCTGCTGGCGGCGCTGGACAGCGCGGGCATATCGCATAGCCTGCGCATTGTGCCGGCGGGCGAGGGCAGCAAGAATTTTCAGGAACTGCAAGCGCTGCTGGACTGGATGCTGACGGAAAAGGTTGAGCGGGGCGATCTGCTGCTGGCCTTTGGCGGCGGCGTTATCGGCGATCTGGCGGGATTTGCCGCCTCGGTGCTGCGCCGGGGCGTCGATTTTGCGCAAATTCCAACCACCCTGCTGGCGCAGGTTGATTCTTCCGTAGGCGGAAAAACCGGGATCAACAGCCCGCATGGCAAAAATCTGATCGGGGCCTTTCATCAGCCGCGCATTGTCATTGCCGATGTCGGCCTGCTGGATACGCTGCCCGCGCGCGAATTGCTGGCGGGCTATGCCGAGGTGGTGAAATATGGCCTGATCGGGGACGCCGGATTTTTCGGCTGGCTGGAAGGGGCGGGCGTTGCCATCCGGGACGGGGACCAGGCCGCCCGCATCCGCGCCGTGATGACCAGTTGCGCCGCCAAGGCCGCGCTGGTGGTGCAGGATGAACTCGAATCGGGGCCGCGCGCGCTGTTAAATCTCGGCCACACATTCGGACATGCGCTGGAGGCGGAAACCGGTTATGGCGTCAGACTGCTGCATGGCGAAGGGGTTTCCATCGGCATGTGTCTGGCTTTTGAACTGGCCGCGAAACTCGGCCTTGCGCCCGGGCAGGATGCACAGCGCGTGACAGGCCATCTGGGCGCGATGGGCATGCCGGTGCGGATCAGCGATATTGCGGGCGGCAAACTGAACCCGGATCATTTGCTGGCGCATATGGCGCAGGATAAAAAAGTGGCGGCGGGCAAAATCAATTTCGTGCTGCCGCGCCGGATCGGTGAATGTTTTATCACCGGCGAGGTTGATATAAATGCCGTGCGGCAGGTGCTGCAAACCTCGGCCGGATAACCAAGCAGGAGACAAAGCCCACAATGGAGATGCAGGTTGATATCGATCTGCCGCTGGAATTTATGATCGGCGCGATCTTGGTCCTGTTGATTTTTTCAGCATTTTTTTCAGCATCCGAAACGGCGCTCACGGCGGCGCAGCGTTCGCGCATCCACCGGCTTGCCGAACATGGTTCGCGCCGGGCGGAAACCACGGAAAAACTGATCACGGATCGTGAAAGCGTGCTGGGCACGGTGCTGCTGGGAAATAATCTGGTCAATATTCTGGCGTCGGCGCTGGCGACAAGCGCGCTGATCGGCCTGTTCGGTGATGCGGGCGTCGCCTATGCAACAGTGCTGATGACGGTGATGGTCGTTGTATTCACCGAAGTGCTGCCGAAAACCTACGCCATTACCCAGCCGGAGCGTACGGCGCTGGCGGTTTCGCTGGTCATGCAGGGCGTGATCTGGGTTTTGCGCCCGATGGTGGGGATGGTCCGCTTTGCCGTGCGCGGCATCTTTCATCTGTTCGGCTACGATCCCGACAGCCCCTTTGATGTGATCAGCGCGCATGAGGAATTGCGCGGCGCGGTTGATCTGCATCATCGCGAAGGCGCGGTGAGAAAGCGTGAACGCGACATGATCGGCGGCATCCTTGATCTGGATGAGATTTTTGTCGATGACATTATGGTGCATCGCAAGAATATTTATATGATCGATGCGTCGCTTCCGGCCGATGAAATTATCGAGCAGGTTCTGACCAGCCCGCACACGCGCGTGCCGCTCTGGAAGAATGATCCGGAAAATATTGTCGGCGTGGTGCATGCCAAGGATCTGCTGCGCCTGCTGATGGCGCGTCAAAACGCCAAAGACGCCGCGCCGCCTGTTGATGTCATGTCGCTGGCCAAGGCGCCGTGGTTTGTGCCCGAAGGCACCACGCTGCGCACGCAATTGGTGGCGTTTCTGGCGCAGCGCAGTCATTTTGCGCTGGTGGTAGATGAATATGGCGCACTGATGGGGCTGGTGACGCTGGAAGATATTCTGGAGGAAATTGTCGGAGAAATTTCCGATGAGCATGATACGCCGGTGCGCGGCGTGCGGGCGCAGCCCGACGGCAGTTATATTTGCGACGGCACGGTGGCGATCCGCGATCTGAACCGCGAATATTACTGGAACCTTCCCGATGAAGAGGCCACCACCATCGCCGGGCTGGTCATTCATGAGGCGCAGGCCATACCCATTGCAGGCCAGCTATTCACCTTTTACGGTTTCAAATTCCAGATTCTGCGCCGCAACCGTAACGCCATCACCTCGCTGCGCATTACCCCGCCAGAAGGAATCAGCCCTCAGAATCCGGCCAGCCGCGCGTGATCGGAGAACTGCTTGGGATTGTCGCGCCGGTGTTCGCCATGGCGGCCGTTGGCTATGTGTGGGCGAAGGCCGGTTATCATTTTGATTCGGAAATGATCAGCCGCATGGTCATGAATGTCGGCATGCCCTGCATGGTTTTTGCGACGCTCAGCACCCTGCATGTCGAGCTGGCGGCGCTGGGCGAAATTGTGCAGGCCGCCATTCTGTCCATCTGCCTGTATCTGGTGATTGGCAGTTTGATTCTGCGCGGGGCCGGGCTGAAGATCAGCCATTATCTTCCCTCGCTCAGTTTTTCCAACGGCGGAAATATGGGGCTGCCAATATGCCTGTTTGCATTCGGGGAAAAGGGGCTGGCGCTGGGCACCGGATTTTTTCTGGTTAATGCGGTGGCGCAGCCGACGCTGGGTGTATGGATCAATAGCGGTAAATTTTCGCCGCTTGAGATGCTGCGCACCCCGATCATTTACGCAATACCGCTGGCGATGATTTTCCGTTTTGGGGGATATGAGGTGCCGCAATGGATCGCCAACACCACGCAACTGGCCGGGGGGATGACGATTCCGCTGATGCTGTTGCTGCTGGGGGTCAGCCTTTCCCGGATCAAACTGGCTTCGGCGCGCCGCAGCAGCGCGCTGGCCGCGTTGCGCATCACGATGGGCCTTGGCGTGGGTTGGGCTGTGTCCTATTGGCTGGGTCTTTCCGATACGGTGCGGGGCATACTGTTGTTACAGACCGCGATGCCAGCGGCGGTGATCAATTATGTGTTTGCGGTGCGCTATGAAACTGATCCGGAAACCGTGGCTGGCATTGTCATGCAATCGACTCTGATGTCGATTGTCGTGCTGCCGGTTTTGCTGGCGTTCCTATTGCGCTGAGGCCGCCTCGTCCGGCGTGAGGGTGCTTAATGTCAGGGCGTGAATCGGTGCGTTCATCAGATCGTCGAGAATTTCATAAATCATGCGATGCCGGGCAACACGGTTTTTCCCGGCAAAGGCCCCAGTGACGATGACAAGGCTGAAATGCGTTTCCCCCGAAGGCGACGCGCCGGAATGGCCGGCATGGCGGTGAGATTCATCAATGATTTCCAGTCTTTCGGGCGCCAGGCTCTGTTCAAGCCGGGTGCGAATGGTTTGGGCGATGCGCATTTTGTTTTCCGTGCGTTAGGGAAATTAATGTATGCTAACTGGCTTTTATATCCGTCCGGCCAGCCGTTCCAGCTTTGTAGTTCAACTGTTCAACAAGTCCATCATGATGAAATTTACGCGGGACATAGACAGGATCAGGATACGCCGCCGTTCAGATCGGTTGCCGGACCCCGTCACGCATAGCTGCAACTGGGATGGCTGCAAGGATCCCGCGCCGCACCGTGCGCCCAAATCTCCGGAGCGGTTGCGCGAATATTACTGGTTTTGCGGCGATCATGTGCGGGAATATAACCGGACCTGGAACTTTTTCGCGGGCATGAGCGAGACCGAGGTAGAGATCTATATCAAGGGCAATATTACCGGCCACCGGCCCACATGGGCGGCCAGTCAGGGAAATCCCAATCTGCTGAACACCAGCCTGACCGGGCGGGGCAAGTCGGCAATGTCCAGGGGTGACCGGTTTAATCTGTTTGACGATCCCACAGGCCCCGCACAGGCGCAGAAAACGACACAGGCGCCACCCCGCAAATGGCCGCCACTGGTGCGTGAAGCTTTCATTTGCATGGATCTTGAAGAAACCGCTACCTTGAAAGAGATCAAGCTGCGGTATAAGGAATTGGTGAAGCGTTATCATCCCGACGCCCATGGTGGGGATCGGGCAACAGAAGGTCAGTTAAAGCAGGTCATTCAGGCCTATACTCGGCTAAAGGCTAGCGGAATCAAGTAACCCGCCCGAATAGCTCCATTATAAACATATGGAAGAGCATCATGACGGTAGAAACAGCCGGCAAAATGGCGATTGACGCTCCGGATACAGTAGTATCGGTGAGAGAAGTCTTTGGCATCGACAGTGATATGAAGGTTCCGGCTTTCTCCCAGCCGAACGAATATGTTCCGGATCTTGACAAGACTTATGTCTTCGACCGCGAGACGACGCTGGCTATTTTGGCCGGATTTGCGTTTAACCGCCGGGTGATGATCCAGGGCTATCACGGCACCGGCAAATCCACGCATATCGAACAGGTGGCGGCGCGGCTCAACTGGGCCTGTATCCGCGTCAATCTGGACAGCCATATCAGCCGTATCGATCTGGTCGGCAAAGACGCTATCGTATTGCGCGACGGCAAGCAGGTAACCGAATTTCGCGAAGGCATTCTGCCCTGGTCGTTGCAGCGTCCCTGCGCGCTGGTGTTTGATGAATATGATGCGGGCCGCCCGGATGTGATGTTCGTCATTCAGCGCGTCCTGGAAGTGGATGGCAAGCTGACCCTGCTGGATCAAAGCCGGGTTATCCGTCCGCATCCTTATTTCCGGCTGTTCTCGACCACCAACACGATTGGCCTTGGCGACACGTCGGGCCTTTATCACGGCACACAGCAGATCAATCAGGGCCAGATGGACCGCTGGAACATTGTCACGACGCTGAATTATCTGCCGCATGATGTGGAAACCGAAATCGTCCTGTCGAAATCCTCGGCCTATCATTCCGCGGAAGGACGCAAGACGCTTTCCGACATGGTGCGGGTTGCCGACATGACACGTTCCGCCTTTATGAATGGCGATCTGTCGACCGTCATGAGCCCGCGAACCGTGCTGACCTGGGCCGAGAATGCGCGCATCTTCAATGATGTGGGTTTTGCCTTCCGGCTGACCTTCCTCAATAAATGCGACGAGCTGGAACGCGCCAGCGTGGCCGAGTTTTATCAGCGCTGCTTTGGTGAGGAATTGCCGGAATCCGCAGCCCGCGTGGCGATGAGCCATAATTAGGGCTGACAGTAATGCGGCATCGGACAGGCCATGAGTAACGGCGCAAAGGAAAGCCCGGTTGAGCCGTTCAAGCGGGCCGTGACCTTTGCTGCGCGCACCATTGCCGAAGATCCGGAATTACAGGTCAGCTTCGGCGCCGAAGCGCCCGGCGTGCGGGGCGATACAATCCGCCTGCCGCAGCCATCGCGCGAATTGCAGGCCGGCGAAGTGGCGCGCATTCGCGGCTTGTCGGACGCCTATTCCCTGCGGCTGCGCCATCATGACGATACGACGCACAGCCATTTCTCGCCGATGGGCGAAATGGCGCGCGATATTTATGAGGCTTCCGAACAGGCGCGGGTTGAATCGATTGGCGCCAGGCAGATGCGCGGCATGGCGAAAAATCTGAATGCCGCGCTGGAACATCGCTATGCGGAAATGGGTTTCCATAATGTGCTGGATCGTTCCGAAGCGCCGCTTTCCGATGCGGTGGCCCTGATCGTGCGTGAAAGATTGACCGGGATTAAGCCCCCGGCGTCGGCGGCGAATATAGTCGAGCTGTGGCGTTCCTTCATTGAAGAAAGGGCGGGCCAGGATCTGGCGCAACTGGATGGCATGATCGGCGATCAGGCCCGTTTCGCGCGCATGACCCGCAAGATCATCACTGATCTCGATCTGGGCGAGGAACTGGGCGAGGAAAGCCCCGAGAATGAGGATAATGACGAAGAAGGCGAGGATTCCGACAATCAGCAACAGAATGAAGAGGATGGCGAAAGCGGCGAATCCGCCGAAGGCAGCGCCGATGATGTGGAATTTGTAGAGGGCGAGGGGGAAGAGGGCGAAGGCCAGACTGTCATGATGGAGTCCGATGAGGAACTCGAAGGTCAGGACAGCGAGGAAAGCCCGGATGGCACGCGCCCCTGGCGGCCCGAAATCACCGGCGACCGCCGCTTCCCCAGCTATCGCGTCTACACGGAAATGTTTGACGAGGTGGTCGACGCCGAGGAATTGTGCGACGCCGAAGAGTTGACGCGCCTGCGCGCCTATCTGGATCAGCAGTTGCAGCAATATCAAAGCGTCGTCGGGCGGCTGGCCAACCGGCTGCAACGCAAGCTGATGGCGCAGCAGGAACGCACCTGGGAGTTTGATTTGGAAGAAGGCATGCTGGACGCCGCGCGGCTGACCCGCGTGATCATTGATCCCTATCATGCGCTGTCGTTCAAGCAGGAACTGGATATGGAGTTCCGCGACACGGTGGTGACCTTGCTGCTGGATAATTCCGGCTCGATGCGCGGGCGGCCCATTATGGTCGCGGCGATGTGCGCGGATATATTGGCCCGCACGCTGGAGCGCTGCTCGGTCAAGGTGGAAATATTGGGCTTCACCACCCGCGCCTGGAAGGGCGGGCAGGCGCGTGAAAAATGGCTGGCGGATGGCAAGCCGCCAAGCCCCGGGCGGCTGAATGATCTGCGTCACATTGTTTATAAAAGCGCGGATGCGCCCTGGCGGCGGGTGCGCAAAAATCTCGGCCTGATGATGCGCGAAGGGCTCCTCAAGGAAAATATCGATGGCGAAGCGCTGAGCTGGGCGCATGACCGGCTGATGGCGCGTCGCGAACAGCGGCGCATCCTGATGGTGATTTCCGATGGCGCGCCGGTGGATGATTCCACGCTTTCGGTCAACCCCGGCAATTATCTGGAGCGGCATCTGCGTGAGGTGATCGGCTGGATTGAAAAACGCTCCAGCGTGGAGCTGCTGGCGATCGGCATCGGCCATGATGTGACGCGCTATTATAAGCGCGCGCTGACGATTGTGGATGTCGAACAGCTAGGCGGCGCCATGACCGAGAAACTGGCCGAACTGTTCGACGAGGAAATGGCCAAAAAATTTGCCCGCGCCGTACAGGAGCCAACCGGCCGCCGGGGCCGGGCCGGGCGTTAAGCATTTAGATAGGCCGCGCAATCGGGCGGCGGATGCGCTATATATAGATTGAGGCTGCCCCGTTGGTCAGGAGACCACATACCCAGGGGCCTTAAACCACCCGAAGGGAGCTGTCCCTGTTCCGGATCGTGGTCTGGAATATATGGCGCCCACCTGTAGCAACAGGCGCCCGGGGGTTTGTACACTCCAACCGCGAGGGCGGCTTCACTTTATACCGGCTCTCTGGCCGGTCCGGTTTCATCCCGTTCCGGGGCTGCCGGGGCTGCCGGGGCTGCACCATTACAGTGCTTTCACCGGCAAAATTTGTTACAAGGCGGAACCCGGCTGGGGCGGGCATTCCGGCGCCGGGAGTATTGAATCTAAGGGCAAGTGGAAGCAGCACGTGGCAGGTCATTCCCAATTCAAGAACATCATGTTTCGCAAGGGCGCGCAGGATAAAAAGCGCGCCCGCATCTTTTCGCGTCTGGGACGTGAAATAACCGTTGCGGCCAGATCCGGTTTGCCGGACCCCGACAGCAATCCCCGCCTGCGCACGGCCATTCTGGCGGCGCGCGCGGAAAATATGCCGAAGGACAATATTGAACGCGCCATCCAGAAATCGCAGGGCGCGGACGCCGCCAGTCTGGAAGAAATCCGCTATGAAGGCTTTGGCCCGGGCGGCGTGTCGGTCATTGTTGAGGCCATGACCGATAACCGCAACCGCACAGCCGGCGAGGTGCGTACAGCGTTCCAGAAAAATGGCGGCTCAATGGGCGAGTCGGGCAGCGTCACCTATCAGTTCGACCGGATCGGCAGTGTGCAGTTTGCGGCCTCCGTCACCGATGCGGATACGATGCTGGAAGCGGCCATCGAGGCCGGGGCGGATGATTGCGTCAGTGCGCCGGACGGGCATCAGATCAGTTGCGAGCCTGCTTCTCTGCATGAAGTGGCGTCGGCGCTGGAGGCGCGTTTCGGCCCGCCGCTCAGCACGGCCCTGATCTGGAAACCGCGTATTACGGTCCCGGTCAGCGCCGATGACGCACCGGGCCTGCTGAAAATGCTGGGTGCGCTGGACGACAATGACGATGTGCAGAATGTCTATGCCAATTATGAAATAGATGACGCGGTGATGGAAAAATTAGCCGTTTAAGCGACTCTTGCGTAATTAGTGTATTAGAGCAGCTTTATGCGATTAGCCTGAGCACAGGGTGATTCACGCTAATCGCATGATGCTCTTGGGAGTATGTTCTGATGCGCCGGTTGATTGGTCTTGATCCTGGTTTGCGGGCAACCGGTTGGGGCGTCATCGAAGTGGAGGGCAACCGTCTCAGCCATGTCGCGAACGGCGTGCTGAAAGCGGATCCAGACGGCGAGATGGCGGTGCGGTTGCGGCAATTATTCGAAGGGCTGATGCAGGTGCTGGAAACATGGAGCCCGGATGCCGCCGCTGTTGAAAGCGTGTTCGTCAACAAGGATATGGGGTCCAGCTTGAAACTGGGGCAGGCGCGCGGCGTGGTGTTGCTGGCGCCCGCCCTGCGCGGCATCGAAGTCGCCGAATATGCCCCCAATCAGATTAAAAAGGCGCTGGTGGGCGTGGGCCATGCCGAGAAAAACCAGTTACGCGCCATGGTCGGCCGGTTGATGCCGGGCTGTGTCATTGCCGGCGCCGACGCGGCGGATGCATTGGGGGTGGCGATCTGCCATGCCCATTCCGCGCCCTCGCCGCATCTGGCGGCGGCAATGCGCCGGGCAGGGGCGCGCCGATGATTGCGCGGCTGAAGGGCATCGTGGATGTGATCCGCAGCGACAGCTTAATTCTGGATGTGAATGGCGTGGGATATCTGGTTTATTGCGCAAGCAATTTTCTCGGAAGCCTGCCGCCGCTGGGCAGCCCGTTAAGCCTCTACATCGAAACCCATGTGCGCGAGGACGCCATCACTTTGTTCGGATTTGAACAGGAGGTGGAACGCGAATGGTTTCGCCTGCTGACAACGGTGCAGGGAGTTGGCGCGAAACTGGCGCTGGCGATTCTGGGCGCGCTGGGGGTGGAAGGGGTGGCCCGCGCCGCCGCCATGCAGGATAGCAACGCCTTTGCGCGCACATCGGGTGTCGGGCCGAAACTGGCGGGCCGCATCGCCAATGATCTGAGAGACAAGGGGCCGGCGCTGGGTGCGGGACTGGCGCGCAAGTCATCGGGGCCTCTCGATCCGCCCGCCGCTACGCAGGATCAGCAGGCGTTGCGCGATGCGCTATCGGCGCTGATCAATCTGGGCTACAAGGAACCCGACGCCAGCGCCGCTATCGGGAGGGCGCGTCATGGGATCAATCCAGCGCTTACCCCGGAGGCAATGGTGGCTGAATTGATTCGGGGCGGATTACGGGAGCTTGCCCCATGAGTGAAGCCGGCAGGGAATTTGACGCGCAAAGCCGTCTGGTCGCCGCCACGGCGATGGAAGATGATGCGGCGGGCGTCAATCTGCGTCCGCGCAGCCTGAAAGAATTTATCGGCCAGCGTCAGGCGCGAGAAAATCTGCAAATTTTCATCGAAGCCGCGCGTGGCCGTTCCGAGGCGCTGGATCATGTGCTGCTGTTTGGTCCGCCCGGCCTTGGCAAAACCACGCTGGCGCAAATTCTGGCGCGTGAACTGGGCGTCGGGTTCAAAACCACTTCGGGTCCAGTCATTGCCAGGGCAGGTGATCTGGCGGCGCTGCTGACCAATCTGCAGGAACGTGACATTCTGTTCATTGATGAAATTCACAGGCTTAATCCGGCAGTAGAGGAAATTCTTTATCCGGCAATGGAGGATTTCCAGCTTGATCTGATTATTGGCGAAGGGCCGTCGGCGCGCAGCCTGCGCATTGATCTGCCGCCCTTTACCCTGATCGGCGCAACTACACGGTCGGGCTTGCTGACCACGCCCTTGCGCGATCGGTTCGGCATTCCGGTTCGGCTGAATTTTTATGAGATTGATGAACTGGTTGAGATTGTGTCGCGCGGCGCGCGGCTGCTGGACATGGCGCTGACGCCGGAAGGCGCGCTGGAAATCGCAAGACGCAGCCGGGGAACGCCGCGTGTCGCCGGAAGGCTGCTGCGCCGGGTGCGTGATTTTGCCGCCGTGGCGGGCCAGGAGGCCATTGGCGCAAAACAGGCCGATGCAGCGCTGACCAGGCTGGAAGTGGATGCGCGCGGCCTGGACGCCATGGACAGGCGCTATCTCAATTTGATCGCCGCCAGTTTCGATGGCGGGCCTGTCGGGGTTGAAACGCTGGCGGCGGCGCTGAGCGAGCCGCGCGATGCTCTGGAGGATATTGTAGAGCCCTATCTGATCCAGCAGGGATTGCTGATGCGCACCCCGCGCGGCCGGGTGATGAGCGAGGCCGCTTTTCGTCATATGGGATTGCTACCCAAACCGCCAGGCCCGCAGCTTGATCTGCTGGCGGGCGGCGCAGACGCGCTGGATGCCTAATCTGAGTTAATGAGGGTTCACGAATCGCCTCATTTGCGCCACGTTCTGCGCTTAGATCCCATTTTGACCTTCATGCCGGAAGGGTGGACGCCGGGATCCTCATTGACGCCCGCATGTCGAAGCCATCCCGCGACAGGAGCAAGGATTTATCGAAGCTTTATTGAAACAAGGAGTTATTGATCCGTGCGCGGGGGTGATTTGCCGATGCCGTCACAAAAACAGATCACATCTCACGCCATATTAAAATTGAACTGGATTTTAACGGATAGAGCCGCTTTATCCATACGATATCGCCAATAAGCGTATCCATCTGAAGAACAGCAGTGCTTGCAAGGAAGGGTGAATGGAGCAAGAAATCATATCGCAGGCAGCCGGAGTTTCGGTCGTCGATTTTTCTATGTGGGGCCTGTTTATGCGGGCGGACCTCATCGTCAAATCGGTGATGATCATTCTGCTGCTGGCGTCGTTTTGGTCCTGGGCGATTATTTTTGACAAATTCCTGCGGTTTCGCAGGGTTATTGGTCTGGCCGATCGCTTTGAGGAAGTTTTCTGGTCGGGCAATTCGCTGGAGGAGCTGTATGAGCGCGTCGCGCCGCGCGCCAGCCATCCCATGGCGCTGCTATTTGTTGCCGCGATGCGCGAATGGATGCGCTCCAACGGGCGGCCATCGACGGCTGTGGGATTAAGCGGCGGACTTCGCGAACGCATCGACAAGATCATGTCGGTGACCCTTTCGCGTGAAATGGCGGGGCTGGAACGCTATCTGGATTTTCTGGCGACGGTCGGCTCAACCGCCCCGTTCATCGGGCTGTTCGGCACAGTTTGGGGCATCATGAACAGCTTTCAGGCGATTGCCCAAAGCCATAATACATCGCTGGCGGTGGTGGCGCCGGGCATTGCCGAAGCTTTGTTCGCCACGGCGCTCGGCCTGTTTGCGGCTATTCCCGCGGTGGTCGCCTATAACCGCTTCAATAATCAGGTCGGCCGTTATGGCGACAGGCTGGAAGGTTTCTCGGAGGAATTTTCAGCAGTTCTGTCACGCCGCATAGAAGAGGAAAGCGTCTGATGGGCATGGGTGTTTCCGGGGGCCGCAAGCGACGGCGCGGGTCGCGCGCCGCGCCAATGAGCGAAATCAATGTGACGCCCATGGTCGATGTCATGCTGGTTCTGCTGATCATCTTCATGGTGGCAGCTCCGCTATTGACGGTGGGCGTGCCGGTTAATCTGCCGCAGACCAAGGCGGCGCCCCTGAATGAAAAGACCGAGCCGCTGGCCATCACGATCAAGGCGGACGGGCAGGTCTTTATTCAGAATACAGGGGTGACGCTTGAGGAACTGCCGGCGCGCCTGCAGGCGATAACGGAAAACAAGCCCGATACGCGCATCTATGTGCGTGGCGATCATAGCATTGACTATGGCCGCGTCATGGAGGTGATGGGCCTGATCACGGCCGCCGGGTTCACCAAGGTCGCCTTGATCACCGAGACGCCGGGCGCCGTTGCACCAGCGCCTGCAACCGGGACGCCGGGCCAAGCTTTACCGGACAAGAAATGATTGGTGATGGGCAGGGGATCACTTCTTTCGGCCGCACTGCATCTGATCGTTATCCTGATAGCGATTTTCGGCCTGCCCCTGTTCGACAATGAGTGGGAGCCGCCGGCCGAGGCGATACCGGTTGAGCTGGCTCCGGTTTCGGAAATGACCAATATTCCGATGCGCCCGGAACCCGTAAAGCCAGAGGTCAAGCCGGATGCGCCGAAGCCGAAACCCGAGCCGGAAAAGCCCAGGCCCGCGCCGCCACCGCCACCACCTCCACCGCCCGCGCCGGAGCCGGAACCCTTGCCGGATGACGCCGTGCCTTTGCCCAAGGACAAGGTCGAGGAGAAGCCGGAACCCAAACCCGAAGCGGCGCCCGAGCGCGTCGTCAAGCTGGATGGGCCGCGCCCGAAGGTAAAGCCGAAACGCCGCCCGGAAGAGCAGAAAGAGGACAAGCTGGATCTTAACAAGATTGCCGCATTGCTCAGCAAGGAGCTGGCCGATCCCGACCGCAAGGTGGAGGAAACCGAAAAGAAGGATGAGGCGGCGCAGGAGCTTCCGCCCACCGAAGCTACCCGGCCCACGACTTCCGCTCAGATGACACTGAGCGAGATCGATTCCATTCGCGCCCAGGTCGAGCAATGCTGGATCGTACCAGCAGGCGCGCGTTATGCCGAGAATCTGACGGTGCGGGTGCGCATCTTCCTGCGGCCTGATGGCGGGCTGGCGCAGCCACCGCAGGTGGTGGATTCGGCGCGCATGGGCCTGGCGGGCGAAGAAGCCTATCGGACCGCCGCCGAATCAGCGGTTCGTGCCATCATGAAATGCCAACCTTTCCAGAATCTGCCAGTGGACAAATATGACCGCTGGCAGGACATCGAACTTAATTTCGACCCACGAAGCATGTTAGGCGGATGAACAGATGAAACAGACATATTGGCGGACTCTCATCAGGCTGGCGTTCGTTGCGCTGGCAATACTGGCTGTACAGGGCTGGCAGGGCGCGCAGGCGCAACTCCGGATCGACATCACCCAGGGCAATGTTGACCCGATGCCCATCGCAATTCCTGATTTTGTGGGGCCCAGCCCCAAGGAAACGACGGTCGGGACCGAGATGGTCGGGGTGATCAGCGGCAACCTGTCGCGCTCCGGCCTGTTCAGGCCGCTCGATCCCAAAAGCTTTATTCAGAAAACCGACGCCATCGGGGCGATGCCCCGTTTTGGCGACTGGCGTCTGATCAATGCGCAGGCCCTGGTTACCGGCGCGGTGACGACCGAACCCGATGGAAGGCTGCGGGTTGAATTTCGTCTCACATCCCCGCAGAGCGTGCGCGACTGCAGCGTGAAGTCACCGAGCTGGAGCTGAAGGCGAACGCCATCCTGCGCTACAACTCGCAGACCGGCGAGCCCATCTATGCGCTGAGTGGCGATGACCGCGAGCGCATTGCCGCCGCCCTTCGCGGTGATGGTCGTGCCTTCGAGTGGATCCAGCGCGATATCGATCTTCGGCCCGTCGCCGCTGCCGACCTCTTCACCGATATAGAGCATCGGCGCTTCGTCGCGCTCGCCTTCGCCGATCCGCACGGTGCCCCTCATATTCAGGCTGTTCAGCGCTCGGCGCATGGCGTCCACGGCGGCCTGGTCGGCGGCCTTTTCGTCGCCGCGTCCCATCAGGCGCGAAGCGGCCAAGGCTGCGGCTTCAGTAACGCGAACG
>JAHHGO010000061.1 GCA_023252275.1 Alphaproteobacteria bacterium | reverse complement strand
CAGTACGCCTGGCCGCTACAGGATTGCTCTGGTCGATAAACCCGATTTCCGTCCCATCCGCCGCCAGAACGCGCCAGGCCAGCGTAATCAGTTCCCCCGCGCCCTGCGGGCTTACCTGAATCTGGCCTTCTATACGGATGGCTTCCGGCCCGGGCGTTTGGGTTACGCTCATCCCTGCGGCGCGCAGCGCATTGCGCAACGCCAGCGGCAGCGATTTGCCGCCATCGCCCGGCGCATCGGAAATATCGGCCACAAAGATTTGCAGATTTTCACCATGCTCGCCCCCCATCGCCGGGAAATGCAAAGCAAGCGCCGTCACCGTTCGCGTGGTCAGCGCCTGAACGGCATTGGGGTCCAGCAATTTGTCCGGCGCGGTCCCGGTGGCAAGCGCGTCGCGCACCTCGACACCGGCCAGTTCTTCGCCGCCCGGTTCATATAGCTGCCAGTTTATGACAATGACGCCGGGTTCCATTCGCGCCATGCCCCGGATCTGATGCGCGCCGGAAAGTTTTTTTCCCGCGATGGCGGGGATATCCTGATCCTGCAAACCGCTGGCCAGCGCGTTGGCCAGTTGCGCGCCGATTTCAGGCGAAACGCCTTCGGGCGGGCTGACCTCCACCCCCGCATTGCCGAGTATTTCCTGCAGCAGATTGGCGTCACGCGGCATGACCGCATAGGGCAGTGGCGGCTGACGGTCGGTATCGCAGCCCGCCGCAAAAACAGCGGCAACGGAAACAATCAGCAGGCTGAATATTATTCTCATGGCCGCAGAGAGATAGCGGATATGCCGCGCCCATAATCTGTTTCGCCGCGATGCGTCGTGCGGCGGAAACTGAAAAACCGCGTCTCGTCCTGATAGGTGCACAGGCCAAGATTCTGCACCGGGCCGATGCCCGCGCGCGCCAGCCTGGCGGCCACATATTCCGCCAGCGCAAATTGCCGTTTATCCGGCAGCGCGGATTTTTTGAAAAACACGGCGCTTGCGGGCTCCTGATTCAGATAATTCAGTTCGAAATCCGCGCCCACCTCATAGGCGGACTGGGAAATGCATGGGCCAATCGCCGCCGCAATCGCCCGGCGTTGCGCGCCCATCCGCTCCATGGCGTCAATGACCGCGTCTGTAATGCCCGCCAGCGCACCCTTCCAGCCCGCATGCGCCGCGCCGATAATTTTTGCCCGCGCATCAGCGAACAGAATGGGCGCGCAATCGGCGCTCAAAACCGAAAGGCCAATGCCGGGCAGCGCCGTAACCAGACCATCCGCCTGCGGACGAAGTTCGGCATCCTCCGGCGTGCGGATAACATGCACGGCGCGGCCATGCACCTGATGCACGCCGGCCAGCGCGTCTGCGCACAGCGCGGCGGCAACCTGATCGCGATTATGACGCACATTTTCCGGGCTGTCGCCAGAGCCGAGCCCGCAATTCAGCGAGGTAAAAATGCCGCTGGAAACACCGCCCTGCCGGGTGAAAAATCCGTGCCGGAGGGACGCGCCCGCCGCCAGACACTCCGCTGTCAGATAGGAAATATTCTGATTCATTGTTTTGCTGCCTGCTGAAAAAAACCAGAATTGTCATTCTGAACGAAGTGAAGAATCCCCCGCGCAGGAACTCGGGGCGGGAGATGCTTCGCTGCGTTCAGCATGACAATGTGGGGCGGATCAGCATGACAAAAAATATAGCTTTTCAGCATAATGTTACGCTCCAAATCCGGGCGATGGCGTCAAAGCCGGGTGACGCAGCGCCAGAACCTTGAACAGGCTGCCCATCTGGCCGGGATCGGTCAAGCGGCGCAAGGCCGATTCTATCGCTTCCCGCTCCGGCGGCGTGGCATTCTGCGCCAGACGCTGCGCGCGTTCCGCCATGCCAAGGCGCAGCAGAAACTGCCCCTGCGTAACGGGGCCGTCAGTCTGGCATCCCGCCCGCGCCGCCGCATGCGCAAGGCATTGAAAATCCACATGGGCCGTCAGATCCGCCATGCCGGGGTTCTGTAGCGGATCGCAAAATTCATGGCCGCGCACGGCCTGAAAACTGCCGCCGGGCGCACTCAACATGGGGCCATAATCAAGGATCAGCGCCGCGCCGCCCTGTTCCGCAAGATGGCCCGTAATGCCCGTCATCACCGCCTGCCCCGCCGGACAGATTTCAGCAATGGCGCCTTCGGGCGCGGTGCGCACGGCGGCGGAAAAAATCGCCGCATCCGCAACCGGCACAGGCGACAGCGCAAAACATAATTGATCCGTTTGCGGATCAAGCGTCACCATGCGCTCGCGCCAGCCATCGGGCGCGCGCTCGAACTGATGAATGGGCAGCGCATCGAAAAATTCGTTAGCGATAACCAGCGCCGGCAGCAGCGGCAGATCGGCAAGCCGGTCATGCCAGATAATCGGGCGCGCGATCGCCAGTCTCTGTTTCTCGCGCAATGCAGGGCTGGTCTCGACAAGATGAAGCCGTGCCGCGTCGAGAAAATCCGGGGCAAGCTTTGCTGCGCGCAAGGCGTCGGCCATTAATGCGCCGCGCCCCGGCCCCAGTTCGCACAATAAAAATTCGCGCGGGCTGCCCATGTCGCGCCAGCGCTGCACACACCATAATCCGATCAGTTCGCCAAACATCTGGCTGATCTCCGGCGCGGTAATAAAATCACCCTCTGCGCCAAACACGGTCTGGCTGTGATAATAGCCAAATTTCGGATGGCCCAGCGCCAGCCCCATATAGGCGGCAAGCGTTATAGGCCCCTGGGCGCGGATCATGGACTGAATATGTGACAATAATTCGCTCATGCAGCGGGTTTGCGCAGCGCCAAAACCACAAGCGCCGCGCCGCCAAGCACAAGCGGCAGCGACAGCAGCATGCCCATGGTGATGCCGCCGAATAAAAATCCGATATGGGCATCGGGCTCGCGGAAAAATTCCACAAATATGCGCGCCGCGCCATACCCCATCCCGAACAGGCCCGTGATCAGCCAGGGCCGCGTCAGCCCCCGCATATAATTGCCCGCCACAAAGAGCAGCAGCAAGAGGGCCAGCCCTTCCAGCCCGGCCTCATAAAGCTGGCTTGGATGGCGCGGAAGCGGTCCGCCATCGGGAAAGATCATGCCAACCGGCGCGGTTGTAACCCGGCCCCATAATTCGCCATTGATAAAATTGGCGAGGCGGCCCAGCAGCAGGCCGATAGGCGCCACCATCGCCACCAGATCGGCAAACCCGCCAAGCGAAACGGCATTACGGCGGGTGAAGATCACTATCGCCAGCACCACTCCGATCAGGCCACCGTGAAATGACATGCCGCCCTGCCAGACCGACAGGATTTCAGCCGGGTGATAGAGATAATATAGCGGATTATAAAACAGCACATAGCCAAGCCGCCCGCCGAGAATAATGCCCAGCGTCACCCAGGTGACAAAATCGCTGATCTGATCCGGGGTGCAGGGCGCCTTGCCCTGCGGCCATAGCGCCGGCTTGCGAACCAGAGCGGCGGCATAGGCCCAGCCCAGCAATATGCCGCCCAGATAGGCCAGCGCATACCAGCGGATAAGCAGCGGCCCGATCTGAAAGGCGACCGGATCAATCGACGGAAATTGCAACATCCTTACCGCCCGTTCAATTTATGCTATTATGCAGGAGTGAATAGAGTACTCCATATGCCGTTTTGAGGCCCTGCATGCAAACCGAAAACCGTTTACTCGACGATCTGGCCAAATTCATGCTCAATGCGGCGGGCGCGGCCCAGGGCGTGAAGGAAGAAATTGACAGCCTGATGCGCCAGCGGCTGGAACGCTGGCTGGACAGCATGAACCTCGTGCCCCGCGAAGAATTTGACGCCGTACGCGCCATGGCCGCCGAGGCGCGAACCGAAAATCTGCGCCTGGAAGCCCGCATCGCCGCACTTGAGGCGCAGATGTCCGCCGCGCCGAAAAAACCCGCCCGGGCCAAGAAAGCAGGCATATAGGGGGGCTTGCTGAAAACCCAAAAATGTCATGCTGAGCGTAGCGAAGCATCTCCCGCCGAATTCTATGGATGAGGATCCTTCGCTTCGCTCGGGATGACAACACGTGGCTTTGGCTATTTATTCCCCTGCCGGAATTTGTGCGCGGGGTAAACGCCCAGAATTTTCAGGTGCGACGAGAAAAATTCCAGTTCCTCCAGCGCCAGCCTTAATGAGCGCTGCGCCGGATGCCCGTCCACATCCGCATAAAATTGCGTCGCGTTGAACGAGCCATCCAGCTGATAGCTTTCCAGTTTGGTCATATTGACGCCATTGGTCGCGAACCCGCCCATCGCCTTGAACAGAGCCGCGGGCACATTGCGCACCTGAAACACAAAACTGGTTATGATGTGGCCGCTATCCGGCGCGGGTTCTTTCGGCTCTTTCGACATGATCAGGAAGCGCGTCGTATTGTGATCCAGATCCTCGACATTGGCGCGCAGAATATCCAGACCGTAAATTTCCGCAGCCAGACTGGATGCAAGCGCCGCCGCCGTGGGATCGCCGGCTTCGGCCACCTGGCGCGCTGATCCCGCCGTGTCGGCGGCGGAAATCTGCTTCAGCTTCAATTCATTGATCAGCTTGCGGCACTGGCCGAGCGCCGGCAACTGGCTGCGCACGGTCTTGAGGCCCTTGAGCGTCGCGCCCTTTACGCCCAGCAATTGATGATGCACCCGGAAGAAATGCTCGCCATTAATATAGAGGCCCGATTCCGGCAGCAGATGATGAATATCGGCAACCCGGCCCGATACGGAATTTTCCACCGGGATCATCGCCAGCCGGGCACGGCCTTCCTCCACCGCGGCGAAAGCGTCCTCAAAGGTCGGGCAGGCCAGCGTTTCCATGCCCGGAAAAGCCTCGTGGCAGGCCATCTGCGAATTGGCGCCGGGTTCGCCCTGAAACGAAATAATATTGGCCACAGCCGAAGCGGTTGGTTTTTTAGCCATAGTGTTTACGCCAGCGCCAGACGGGCGCGTTCAAGATCCGCCAGCGTGTCAACGCCCAGCGGCGCCGTGTCCACATGAACGGCAACGATCTTCATGCCTGCTTCCAGTGCGCGCAATTGTTCCAGCCTTTCCCGTAATTCCAGCACTGAAGGCGGCAGGGTAACGAACCGCTCCAGCGCGCTGCGCCGATACGCATAAATACCAATATGATGAAAATAAGGGCCCTCGCCAGAAGGAATTGCGGCGCGGCTGAAATATAAGGCCCTGCCGATGCGCAGCGGGCCGCTTTGCCGGGCCGGAAATGCAATGACCGCCTTGACCACATTGGGATCTTGAATTTCTTCGGGCCGGGTGATCAGCGTGACCAGTGTCGCAATATCCACCGCCGGATCGTCCATGGGCGGCAATATGCTATGGATATCCTCAGGCGGGATGGTGGGCAGATCGCCCTGCAGATTGATCACAAAATCATGTTCCTGTCGGGGATCAAGCTGTTTCAATGCCGCCGCGATCCGGTCCGAACCGCTGGCCAGCGCCGGGTCGGTCAACACCGCCTCGCCGCCAACTGCTATAACCGCATCAACAATGGCCTGTTCGCCAGCCGCCACCACAACCCGTCCGGCCTTAGCCTCGCAGGCCCGGCGCCAGACATGCACGATCATCGGCTGGCCATGTATGTCGGCCAGCGGCTTGTTGGGCAGGCGCGCCGCCCCCAAACGGGCCGGAATGATGATGATCGGATTGCTGGCATTCACCGGACTGATTTCCTGATTTGGGCGGCAAGGACATTCTTATACGGCTTGCGCGGCAACGCCGGAAGCGGCTAATGTCCCGCGTCGTTATCAGCAAGGCGGAAAGTCATGGATTCGTTTACAATAAACAAGATTGCCGGGGCAATTTTAGGCACTTTTCTATTTTTGTTCGCGATCCAGCTTGTGAGCGAGCTGATCTTTCCCGAGCCCGAATCGCATCAGACCGGGCATGACGAAGCCGAAGCGCCAGCTGATGGCGCCGCGCCGGACGCCGCCGCGCCTGTGGCGGCGGCAGCGGAAATTGACCTGCCTACGGCGCTGGCCTCGGCCAATGCCGATACTGGCGGCAAAATCTTCAAGAAATGCGCCGCCTGCCATTCCGTCACTGCGGCGGATGGCAACAAGATCGGCCCCAATCTGCATGACGTGATGGGCCGCAAGGTTGCCTCGGCGGCTGGCTTTGCCTATTCCCCCGCCATGACCAGCTTTGGCGGAGTATGGACGGCCGAACGCCTGAACAAATATCTGACCAGCCCCAAGGAAGCCGTTCCGGGCAATAAAATGGCCTTTGCCGGATTGAAAAAAATCACCGAACGGGCGGATGTGATTTTATTCCTGCAGGTCAACAGTCCCAAAGCACCGCCACTGCCGGTGAAATAGCGCAACGCCGCTGATACGGGGCGACAGAATGATGCGAACCTTCCTGGGATGGCTGATTGCCCTGCTGCTGACGGCCAACGGCGCGGCCGCCCAGGAAAACGCCGCTGCAAGCCGCACAGCGCACGGGCTTTCGCTGTTTGGCGAACTGAAATATCCCGCCGGCTTCAAACGGTTTGATTATGTGAACCCGGACGCCCCCAAAGGCGGCGTGTTGCGCATGGCGGCCATTGGCGGCTTTGACAACCTTAATCCGTTTATCCTGAAAGGCGATGCGGCGGCGGGCGCCGGCATGATTTATGACCGGCTGCTGACGCAATCCTATGACGAAGCCGGGGCGGAATATGGCCTGCTGGCGGCCAGCATCGAAACCGCCAAAGATTTTTCCTGGGTGGTGTTCATCCTGCGGCCCGAGGCGCGCTGGCATGACGGCAAACCCGTCACGCCGGAAGATGTCATTTTCAGCATGAACATTCTGAAAGAAAAAGGCGCGCCGGTTTACCGTTTCTATTACGCCAATGTGAAGGCCGCCAGCAAAGCGGGCGAACATGGCGTGCGGTTTGACTTTGACGCTGGCGGCAACCGGGAATTGCCGCTAATCGTCGGGCAGTTGCCAATCCTGCCCGCGCATTACTGGAAGGGCCGGGATTTCGAGGCGACGACGCTGGAGCCGCCATTGGGCAGCGGCCCCTATCGCATTGGCAAGGTCGAAGCGAACCGCAATATCACCCTGGAGCGGGTGAAAGATTATTGGGGCAAGGATCTGCCGGTGAATGCGGGCGCGCATAATTTTGATCAGATGATGTTTGAATATTACCGCGACGACACCGTGGCGCTGGAGGCGTTCAAGGCCAATAATTTTGATGTGCGGTTTGAAACCAGCGCCAAAAACTGGGCCACGGCCTATGATTTTCCCGCCGTCAAACAGGGCAAGGTCGTGCGCGCGCAACTGGAAACCCGCAACGCCGAACCCATGCAGGGATTTTTGTTCAACACACGGCGCGCAAAATTTGCCGACCCGCGCGTGCGCCAGGCGTTCAACCTTGCCTTTGATTTTGAATGGGCGAACAAGAATCTGTTCTATGGCCAATATGCCCGCACCAGCAGCTATTTCCAGAATTCCGAACTGGCCGCAAGCGCGCTGCCGGACGCCGCCGAACTGGCCCTGCTGGAACCCTGGCGCGCGCAATTGCCGCCCGAAGTTTTCAGCACCATTTACAAACCGCCCATAACCGATGGCAGCGGCGAGAACCGTAAAAATCTGCGCGAGGCGCAACGCCTGTTGCTGGCGGCGGGCTGGCAGGTGAAAGACGGCGCGCTGACCCATACAGCCAGCGGCGAAAAAATGCAGATAGAATTTCTGCTTGATCAGCCCAATTTCGAACGCATTGTATCGCCCTATGTGCGCAGTCTGGAACGGCTGGGCGTCAAGGCCTCGATCCGCATGATCGATACGGCGCAATATAAAAACCGCACCGACGCCTATGATTTTGACATCATCATCGGCGGCGTGGCGAACTCGCTTTCCCCCGGTAATGAACAACGCGAATATTGGAGCAGCGCCGCCGCAGACCGCCCCGGCAGCCGCAACATGATGGGCGTCAAAAACCCGGTGGTTGACGCGCTGATCGAAAAAATCATCTTTGCGGAAAATCGCGCCGGCCTGATCACGGCCAGCCGGGCGCTGGACCGGGTTCTGCTATGGGGGCATTATCTGGTGCCGCAATGGCATACGCCCGTCACCCGCACCGCCTATTGGGACGTGCTGGATTATCCCCGCCCGGTTCCCGACTATAATATCGGCTTTCCCGATCTGTGGTGGTACAAGGGGGCCAAGGCCAATTAACCTGGGCGCCCGATGCGATTTTTATTTGGATTAATATATTCCCACAGCCCCTCGTCATTGCGAGGCGCGAAGCGCCGTGGCAATCCAGGGCCACAAATGAGGGCCTTGCTGTGGAACTCTGGATCGCCACGGCGCTGCGCGGCTCGCGATGACGCTCGAAGGGCATTGAAAAATATTGTCTTGGTCCTGTTATTCCTCTTCACCCTCCCCGCGCACGCAGTACCCAGTCATGGCCTGTCGGCGTTTGGCGATCTGAAATATCCCGAAAATTTTGCGCATTTTTCTTATGTGAACCCGGACGCGCCACAGGGCGGAACCCTGTCCATGATCGGCAGTTCCGGAACTACCTCGTTTGACAGCCTGAACGCCTTCATTCTGAAAGGCCAGCCCGCCGAAGGGCTGGAGCTGCTGTTTGATTCATTGATGGTGCGCGCGCAGGACGAACCGGACGCCATGTATGGGCTGCTGGCGCAATCGGCGGATATTGCCGATGACCGGCAATCGGTGATTTTTCACCTGCGGCCCGAGGCGCGGTTTCACGACGCCACGCCCGTCACCGCCGAAGATGTGGTGTTCAGCTTTGATACGCTGAAAAAACATGGCCATCCCTTTATCAGCCTGCCTTTGCGCGATGTGGCAAGGGCCGAGGCGCTGGATGCGCAAACTGTGCGCTTTGTATTTTCAGGCAGTGAAACCCGCGATCTGCCGCTGGTGGTGGCGCAACTGCCCATATTATCGAAGGCCTATTATAAGGCGCATGATTTTACGGCGACGGCGATGGAACCGCCTTTGGGAAGCGGCCCCTATCGCGTGAAAGATGCGCAGCCCGGCCGCGCCATTACCTATGCCCGCAATGCCGATTATTGGGGCTGGAACCTGCCGGTCAATCGTGGGCGGTATAATTTCGCCATCATCCGCTATGATTTTTTCCGCGATCGTCCGGTCGCCTTCGAAGCCTTCAAGGCCAACGCCTATGATCTGCGCGAGGAATTCACCTCCAAAACCTGGGCGACGGAATATGATTTTCCCGCCCGGCGCGATGGTCGTGTGGTGCGCGCCACCCTGCCCGATGAAAACCCGTCCGGGGTGCAGGGGTTTTTCATCAATCTGCGGCGCGGGAAATTCAGCGATATCCGGGTGCGGCAGGCGCTGGATCTGGCGTTTGATTTTGAATGGGCCAACCGCAATCTGTTTTTCGGCCTGTATGACCGCACCGACAGCTATTTTGAAAATTCCAGTCTTGCCGCATCGGGCCTGCCGGACGCCGCCGAACTGGCGCTGCTGGAGCCGCATCGCGGCAAATTACCCGCCGCTGCATTCGCGCGCGCCTATACGCCCCCCGTCACCAATGGGACCGGCAATCTGCGGGAAGAGCTGATAAAGGCCGGCGCATTGCTGGATGCGGCGGGCTGGCGCGTCAAGGACGGCAAGCGCGTGAATGCAAAGGGTGAGCCGCTCTCCATCGAATTCCTGAATTATGAAGCCGCGTTTGAGCGCATCATCAGCCCCTATCTGCGCAATCTGAAACGGCTGGGCATTGATGCAAGGCTGCGCACCGTCGACCCCTCGCAATATGAAGCGCGCATCGAGGCGTTTGATTTCGACATCACCACTTCGCGCTATGTACAGCGCAATACGCCCGGTATCGAATTGCGCGGATATTTTTCTTCAGCCGCCGCCGCCCAGCCGGGAAGCCGCAATATTGCGGGCATTTCCGATCCGGTGGTGGATGCGCTGATCGAAGCGGTGATCGCCGCCAAAGACCGCGCGGCGCTGACCGCCGCCAGCCGGGCGCTCGACCGCGTGTTGCGCAGCCAGCATTACTGGGTGCCGCAATGGTTCAAGGGCGTGCACACCATCGCCTATTGGGACCGTTTTGGCCGCCCGCCGGCAGTGCCGAAATATGACACGGGCATTATCGACACCTGGTGGGTTGATCCGGCGAAGGCCGCGCGTATCGAAAGCGGAAAGGCGAACTGATGGCGCGCTATATCGGCTATCGCATCCTGCTGATGATCCCGACATTGCTGGGCATCATGCTGATCAATTTTCTGCTGGTGCAGTTTGCGCCGGGCGGCCCGGTGGAGCGCATTATCGCGCAGGTGCAGGGCACCGATGTGGCGGCCACGGCCCGGTTTTCCGGCGGTGGCGGCGAAATGACCGGCGGCGCGGCGGGCGCGCAGAATTTCGACGCCGGCGTCAGCAGCAAATACCGGGGCGCGCAGGGGCTGGACCCGGAATTCATCAAGGAGCTGGAAAAGCAGTTCGGCTTTGATAAACCCGCCCATGAACGTTTCGGAAAAATGCTGTGGGATTATTTGCGGTTTGATTTCGGCGAAAGCTATTTCCGCGATGTCAGCGTTTTGTCGCTGATCCAGGAAAAAATGCCGGTTTCCATATCGCTGGGCCTTTGGACCACGCTGCTGGCCTATCTGATTTCCATTCCGCTGGGGGTGCGCAAGGCGGTGCGGGATGGCAGCCGCTTTGATGTATGGACCAGCGCCGTAATCATTATCGGCTATGCGATTCCGGGGTTTCTGTTTGCGGTGCTGCTGATCATTTTATTCGCGGGCGGCAGTTTTCTCGATCTGTTTCCGCTGCGCGGCATTGTGTCGGAAAACTGGGACAGCCTGTCCTGGCCGATGCGCATCGCCGATTATTTCTGGCATCTGGCGCTGCCGATTACCGCCATGCTGATTGGCGGCTTCGCCACCACAACCTTGCTGACCAAAAATTCATTTCTGGACGAGATCAAAAAACATTATGTGGTGACGGCCCGCGCCAAGGGGCTGAGCGAGCGCGAAGTGCTGTATGGCCATGTGTTCCGCAACGCCATGCTGATTGTGATATCGGGTTTTCCCGGCGCGTTTATCGGTATCTTCTTTGCCAATTCGCTGCTGATCGAAACGATATTTTCACTGGATGGGCTGGGGCTGCTGTCATTTGAATCCATCATCAACCGGGATTATCCGGTGGTGTTCGGCACCCTGTTTATTTTTTCGCTGATGGGGCTGGTGATTTCACTGATCAGCGATCTGACCTATGCGTGGGTTGATCCGCGCATTGATTTCGCCAGCCGGGAGCTATGAACATGTCGCCGATCGGCCGCAGACGATGGGAGAATTTCAAGGCGAACCGGCGCGGTTACTGGTCAAGCTGGATTTTTCTGGCGCTGTTTTTCGTCACTCTGTTCGCCGAACTGATCGCCAATGACAAGCCGCTGCTGCTGCGTTTTGACGGCGCTTATTATTTTCCGGCGTTTGTCAGCTATACCGAAACCACATTTGGCGGCGATTTCGAAACCGAAGCCGATTACCGCGACCCGTTTTTGAAAGAGCTGATCGCGGCAAAGGACGGGCGCATCTGGTGGCCGCCGATCCGTTACAGCTATAACACCATCAATCTGGATTTGCCGGTTCCCGCGCCCGCTCCGCCATCGGCGGATAATTGGCTGGGCACGGATGATCAGGCGCGCGATGTGATGGCGCGGCTGATTTACGGCTTCAGGATTTCGGTCCTGTTCGGCCTGACCCTGACGCTGTTTTCCTCCGCCGCCGGGGTGATTGCCGGCGCGGTGCAGGGCTATTTCGGCGGCTGGATCGATCTTGGCTTTCAGCGCTTCATCGAGGTGTGGACCTCGGTTCCGATCATTTATCTGCTGATCATTCTGGCGGCGGTGATTGAACCCAATTTCTGGATATTGCTGGGCATAATGCTGGCGTTCAGCTGGATTGCGCTGGTGCCGGTGGTGCGCGCCGAATTTCTGCGGGCGCGGAATTTTGAATATGTGCGCGCGGCCCGCGCATTGGGCGTGGGCAACGTCACCATCATGTGGCGGCACATGCTGCCCAACGCCATGGTGGCGGCGCTAACCTTCATGCCGTTTATTCTGAACGGATCGATCACCACGCTGACCTCGCTGGATTTTCTGGGCTTCGGCCTGCCGCCGGGTTCGCCTTCGCTGGGTGAATTGCTGGCCCAGGGAAAAAATAATATTCAGGCGCCCTGGCTGGGCGTCACCGCATTTTCCGTGATCGCCCTGATGCTGAGCCTGCTGGTGTTTGCGGGCGAGGCGGTGCGCGACGCCTTCGATCCGCGCAAGGCGCTGGGCGCAAAATGAACACCACCCCCCTGTTGCAGGTAACGGATCTGTCGGTGGCGTTTCGCAGCGAGGGCCGCGACATTCTGGCGCTCGACCGCGCATCCTTTACGCTAGAAAAGGGCAGGACGCTGGCGCTGGTCGGCGAATCCGGTTCGGGAAAATCCATTACCGCGCTGAGTATTTTACAATTGCTGCCCTATCCGGCGGCCAGCCATCCTTCGGGCGCGATTAATTTCGCCGGGCAGGAACTGATGCGGGCCGATGAAGCCGCAATGCGCAAGGTGCGCGGCAATCGCATTTCCATGGTGTTTCAGGAGCCCATGACCAGCCTGAACCCGCTGCATCCGATCCTGCGTCAGGTGGGCGAGGTGCTGGAATTGCACAAGGGCTATCGCGGTGAGGCCGTGCGGGCGCGGGTGCTGGAGCTTCTGCATCTGGTCGGCCTGCGCAACGCCGAGGCCCGGCTGGGCGCCTATCCGCATGAGCTTTCGGGCGGCGAGCGCCAGCGGGTGATGATCGCCATGGCGCTGGCCAATGAACCCGATCTGTTCATCGCCGATGAACCAACGACCGCGCTGGATGTCACCGTACAGGCGCAAATTCTGGAACTGTTGCAACGCCTGCAAAAACAGCTGGGCATGGCGATGCTGCTGATCACCCATGATCTGGGCATAGTGCGCAAAATGGCGGATGATGTGTGCGTCTTGCTGGGCGGCAAAATTATCGAGGCCGGGCCGGTGCAACAGGTGTTCAATCATCCGCGTGAAGATTATACCCGGCATCTGCTGGAATCCGAACCAAAAGGCCGCCCGCGCGCCGTGGCGGCGGATGCGCCCGAGGTGCTGAGCGCGAAGGACATGAAGGTCTGGTTTCCGCTCAAGCGCCGCCTGTTCAGCCGCGAGCAACATTACATCAAGGCAGTGGATGGCGTTTCGCTGCGGGTGCGGGCGGGCGAAACGCTGGGCATTGTGGGCGAATCCGGTTCGGGAAAAACCACGCTGGGGCTTGCCATTTTGCGGCTGCTCGCCAGCGAGGGCGGGATCATCTATTCAGGCGCGCCGATCCACGCCCTCAAAAGCGCGCAGATACGCCCGCTGCGCAAGGACATGCAGATCGTCTTTCAGGACCCTTATGGTTCGCTCAGCCCGCGCCTGTCCATCGGCCAGATCATTACCGAAGGTCTGCAGGTGCATGGCAAACGTATGAGCGCGGAGGAACAGCGCCGCGTGGTGGCTAATGCGCTGAGCGAAGTGGGCCTTGATCCCGCGTTACAGGACCGGTATCCGCACGAATTTTCCGGCGGCCAGCGCCAGCGCATCGCCATTGCCCGCGCCATGGCGCTGCAACCGCGCCTTGTGGTGCTTGACGAGCCGACCAGCGCGCTGGACATGACCGTGCAGGCGCAGATTGTGGACCTGCTGCGTGATTTGCAGGCGCGCCACGGCCTTGCCTATCTGTTTATCAGCCATGATCTGAAAGTGGTGCGGGCCATGGCCAATCAGGTGATTGTGATGCAGGCCGGCCGCGTGGTCGAACAGGGCGATGCGGACATGATTTTCGATCATCCGCAAACGGATTACACCAAAGCCCTGATGGCCGCCGCCTTCGCGCTGGAAGCCACGCATACGGGCGCGGTGAGGGTGTAGTATATTTTTGTCATTCTGAGCGAAGCGAAGAATCCCCATCAATGGAACGCCGAATCTGCCGCAGGAGATGCTCCGCTCCGCTCAGCATGACAATTGGATTTGCGCCAGCGTCAGATCAAACAGCGCCTGCGGTGACGCGCCGGAAATTTGCGCGCGGTACCATTCGGCGGTGCGGGACAAGGCCGCATCCAGATCAAGCCGGGGCCGCCAGCGCAGTTCTTCGCGCGCCTTGCTGCAATCCAGTTCCAGGCGCGCCGCCTCATGCGGTTGATCGGCGGGCGGATCGGCGCGCCATTGGGCTGCGAAATCATGCTGGCGCATCGTGGCGGCCAGCCGTTCGATCACACTCTGCACATCGCACACGCCATGAATATCCGGGCCGAAATTCCACGCCTGCGCATAGCGCGCGCCATCGCGCGCCAGCGCCTCGGCCAGCATCAGATAGCCGCGCAGCGGATCGGTGACATGCTGCCAGGGCCGGGTGGCGTGCGGATTGCGGATGATAAGCTCGCCATCATCGCGCCAGGCGCGCATGGCGTCGGCGATCAGCCGGTCCTCGCTCCAGTCCCCGCCGCCAATGACATTACCCGCGCGCGCCGTGGCGATGGCCGGGCCGGCCGCGGAATAAAATGAGCGCCGCCAGGCGGTAACGGCAAGCTCGGCCATGGCCTTGCTGGCGGCGTAGGGATCATGCCCGCCCAGCCGGTCGTCCTCGGCATAGGCCTGTTCATCGCCATTATTTTCATAAACCTTGTCGGTTGTGATTATGACAATCGCCATCACCGCGTCATGGGCGCGCGCCGCATCCAGCACATGCACCGTACCCTGAACATTGGTGGCAAAGGTTTCCACCGGCATCCGGTAGGAGCGCCGAACCAGAGGCTGCGCCGCCATATGAAAAATGATGTCGGGCCGCGCATGGCGCACTGCCTGCGTCAGAGCCTCCAGATCGCGCACATCGCCAAGCTGATGATGCAGCAGCCCGCCCAGCCGCGCCGGCAGATCCAGCGCGCGGAACATATCGTCATCGCGTTCGGGGGCCAGCGCATAGCCGGAAATTTCCGCGCCCATTTGCGCCAGCCAGACCGTAAGCCAGCTTCCCTTGAATCCCGTATGCCCGGTCAGCAGCACCCGCTTGCCCGCCCAGAAATTCGGGTCAACCATATTGCGCCTCATCCTACCTCGTCATCGCGAGCCGAGCAGCGGCGTGGCGATCCAGAAGCCACAAATACAGGCCTTAGCGTGTGACTCTGGATTGCCGCGTCGCTCCGCTCCTCGCAATG
>JAHHGO010000060.1 GCA_023252275.1 Alphaproteobacteria bacterium | reverse complement strand
TTAACTAAAATTGCTCTATGGGCAAATGAACCATGCAGGACGATGAGATCCGTACACTGATAGAATTCGCCGGAAGTCTGGCGGATAGTGCGGGTGCTGCAATCCTGCCGTATTTTCGCGCACCTGTTACCGTCGACAACAAAAAAAACGATGGCAAGTTTGATCCGGTGACCATTGCGGACCGCGACGCTGAACAGGCCATCCGTACACTGATTACGAAAACATATCCTGATCATGGCGTCCAGGGCGAAGAGTTTGGCGCGGTGGAAAGCCGCAACGGCCTGACCTGGTGCATTGATCCGATCGACGGCACCCGCGCCTTTATCATGGGCGTGCCGCAATGGGGGGTGCTGATCGGCCTGCATGACGGAACCGCCCCGGTGCTGGGGGTGATGGATCAGCCCTTCACCGGCGAACGCTTTACCGGCAGCCGTCTGGGCGCGCATGTCACCCGCAATGGCAAGACCCTGCCGTTGCGCAGCCGCGCCTGTGCTACGCTTTCCGATGCGGTGCTGACCACCACCCATCCCGGCGCCTTCGGCAAAAAATCCGAGCATGACGCCTATCTGCGCGTGGCGGCGCAGACCCGCATGCACCGCTATGGCGGCGATTGCTATTCTTACGCCATGCTGGCGCATGGGCTGATCGATCTGGTGATCGAAACCGATCTCAAGCCCTATGATATTCAGGCGCTGATCCCGATCATCCTTGCAGCGGGCGGTGTTATCAGCAACTGGCGCGGCGGCCCCGCCGATCAGGGCGGCCAGGTGATCGCGGCGGGAGATGCGCGCCTGCATGCGCTGGCGCTGGAAATATTGAAGGGCGATGCGGATTAACCGCACTCTCTGGAGACCCCATCATGACCTTCCCTATCCTGGAAAATGTCTCAAAAAGCGCGCGGCACACGAGCTTCTATCTGTCCTGCGGGCGCACGCACGCCGCACCGATAATATTCGTACACGGATGGCCGGAATTGTCGTATTCCTGGCGGCATCAGTTGCCGGTGTTTGCGGGTTTGGGATTTCGCGCCATTGCGCCCGATATGCGCGGTTATGGGCGCTCCAGCACCTATACGCGCCACGAGGATTATGCGCTCGAACACATCGTCACCGACATGATCGAGTTGCTGGATTCATTGGGCGTGAAAAAAGCCATCTGGGTTGGGCATGACTGGGGGTCGCCTGTGGTGTGGGCGATGTAGCGGGCGGCTGACAAACCTGTCGAACGCCGCCCAGAACTTCGCGCGAATTTCATCCGTCTCCTGAAGAATTTCGTGCCGCGCGCCGGGCACACAGACGGTTTCGCAATTGCCCAGCCGCTTGCCCAGCAGGGCCTGAAAGGCGGGCAACGAAACCCTTTCACGATCGCCATAGAGCAGCAGGCACGGGGTTTTTATCGCGCCGCAGAACGGCGCCGTCAGCACCCGCGCCATCGACCGGTAGGCTGCCGCCAGCCAGCCCAAAGTCGGGCTGCCAATGGCCAGCGCAGGATTCTCCCTGAGAAGCGAAGCGTTGCGGGCAAACCTGCCGGCATCGCCTGTCAGCACATTGCGATCAAAAATTTCGCGCTCCGGCCGGTAGCCTCCTCCGCCCGGCACATAGGCTGAGCCAAGGCCCAGCGCCGCGCCGCTAATGGCAATGGCGCGCGCCAGCAGATGCGGCAGGGGCGAGGTGTTGATATAGGCCATCGGGCTGCACAGCACGGCGCGGTCAAACTGGGAAGGTTGCGCATGCAGCAGATGGACGGCGATATGCGCCCCCATGGAATGCGCCAGCAGCACATAGGGCGGCGGCAGATTGCGCCGCACGCACTGCCCCATAAAGGCCTGCAGATCGAGCTGATAATCGGAAAAATCCCGGACATGGCCTTTGTGCGGATCGTTCAGCAGCCTTTGCGAGAGGCCCTGTCCGCGCCAGTCAAACGCGGCCGCCGCAAAGCCGCGCGCGCGCAATTCGCCAATGGTTTCGAAATATTTTTCGATATATTCCGTGCGCCCCTGCAGGATCACCACCGTGCCCCTGACCATCGCCGCTGCATCCTGGGGCCAGTACATGGCGCGCAGTTTAATAGTGTCATCCGTGCACAGCCATTGCGTTACGGCGCCAGGCGGGCAGAGTGCGGACATGCTGCCTTAGGCGCCCTGCGCAACGCGATAGGTGCCCAGCAGCGTGTCGATTTTCAGCACCAGCGGCATATTTCCGCTCAGCCGGATTTTGCCCTGTGTGAAAACGCTTTGACTATCCACCTGGCCCGACATCAGCCGCCACAGATCTTCCAGGCTGAGGGTAAACACGCAATCGCCACCGCCTTTTTCGCGGGAAATGCGGTGCGGCGCGGTTTTGCAATCCACATATAAATGGCCGTGCGGCCCAAGATCGTAGGTCCAGGCGGCGTTTATCCCGCAATCGGTGCCGATGCGTTCGGCAAGGACGGCAATTATCTTTTCCATCATTTCATCATTAACGGACATTCGCTGGGGCCCTTGTTTTGCCGTGTGCGGCCATTTTATCAGATCAGATGCACATCATGCTAAATTTCTTCCTGAACGCCAAGCTCCACGACCCGGGGCACGGGCAGATGGAAATAATCCACCGCCGACTGGGCATTGCGCGACAGGGCTATGAAAATGCGCTCGCGCCAGCGCGAAAGTTTCGGCCGCTGCGCTGGAACGAAACTTACCCGGCCCACAAAATAGGAGGTGGACAGTTCTTCAAAGGTGAAGCCTTTCTGATCCAGCAAACCCAGCGCGGCGGGCACATTTGGCTCCTCCATAAAGCCAAAATGCAGCACCACCCGGTAAAAGCCATATCCCAGATCTTCTATATTGGCGCGCTCGGCGTGGGAAATGCGCGGTTCATCCGAAATATAGATCGCCATCAGCACCACCCGCTCATGCAGAACTTTATTATGCTTGAGATTATGCAGCAGCGTACGGGGCAGCCCTTCACCCGCACGGGCCATGAATATGGCGGTGCCGGGCACGCGCGTGGCCCGGCCTTTGGCCAGCCCGGCGATAAATTCTTCAACCGGCAACGGATCGCGGCGCTTGGCGGCAGTGATATGTTCGCGGCCCTTCTTCCAGGTCATCATGGTGACATAGAGCACAATGCTCAGCAGAATGGGCAGATAGCCGCCATGCGGCAGCCGTGTCAGTGTGGCGCTGAAAAACGCCGTATCAATTACGAAAAACAGTAATGCGCCCATAGCGATGCGGATATGCGCCTGCGGCCGCGCCTGCCAGAAAACAATGCTGGCCAAAATCAATGTCACCAGCATGGTGCCGCTTACCGCAATGCCATAGGCGTCGGCCAGATCGGCGGAGGATCCGAACGAAGTCACCAGCACCAGAACCGCCGCCAATAGCAGCCAGTTCACGCGCGGCACATAAATCTGCCCGGTGGCCTCGGAAGATGTGTGGCGGATATGCAGGCGCGGCAGATATCCCAGTTGCACCGCCTGACGGCTGATCGAAAATGCGCCCGAAATAACCGCCTGGGATGCGATGATGGTGGCGAACGTCGCCAGGAAGACCAGAGGCAGCAATAAATAATCCGGCGCCAGCGAGAAGAAAGTGTGCTCCGCCGCCTTTGGATTGCCCAGCAATAACGCGCCCTGCCCAAGATAATTCAGCAGCAGCGCCGGAAACACCAGCAGGAACCAGGCGACACGAATGGCCGGCCGTCCAAAATGCCCCATATCCGCATAGAGCGCTTCAACGCCGGTAACGCTCAGCACCACTACACCTAAAATGGTCAGTCCGATCGTCTGATGGGTTTGCAACAGCTTCATCGCAAAACGCGGATCAAACGCCTGCAACACCTCCGGATGCGCCAGAATCGAGGTCACGCCAAGCCCGGCCAGCACCACAAACCATATTCCCATGACCGGCCCGAACAGGGCGCCAACCCGTGCGGTTCCCTGATATTGAATGGCGAACAGCGACAACAGAATGATCGCGCTCAGCGGCACCACAAAAGGTTCCAGCCTTGGCGCCAGAATTTCTATGCCTTCCACCGCGCTCATCACTGAAATGGCGGGCGTGATGGTGCTGTCGGCCAGAAAAAATGCAGCGCCCAGCAAACCCAGCGGCACCACCAGCCGGGCATAACGCGAATAGGCGGGAAGGCCCCGCTGGGCGCGGGCCATCAGCGCCAGAATGCCGCCCTCGCCATTATTGTCCACGCGCAGGATCAGCAGCACATATTTGACACAGACGACCAGGATCAGCGCCCAGATGATCAGCGACAGGGTGCCAAGAATCTCTGCGCGCTCCGGGCGGAACGGGCCGTCGGCGTCAAAGGCCAGTCCAAACGCATAGATGGGACTGGTGCCGATATCGCCAAAAACAACCCCAAGCGCGCCTAACAGAAGCGGCGCGGTCGCCTTGCCGGGGGATTTTTGCATGCTATGCCCAGTGTTGACCGCTTCAAGAAAAATGGCGCGCCCGAAGAGATTCGAACTCCTGACCCCCAGATTCGTAGTCTGGTGCTCTATCCAGCTGAGCTACGGGCGCCCTATGGGCTTGCGCTTTTTCCTGTCAAGCGGGGGAACCTAATCAAATGCCGCCCTATTGACAAGCATTCATAATTGGCTTTGCAATGATTATGCTTTGTACCAGCCCGGATAGCGATAAGCGCTTGTGGCGCAAGGATGCGATGCTTTAAGATCAGCCGGCGCGGAAGGTGAGAATCACTCGGGTCAAGCCACCGGCTTTCTGCTAATGGAATGGGCCCGCATCCCGGTGCGTTTACGTTCAGGGGCGCTACTGGCGGTTATTCAGGGGTCGTTAAAGGGGATTGCGTTGCAAAAATCGCGAGCTGTAGTCATAGCGGCGTCCGTGCTGCTGTTTGGTTTGCTTTCCGGTTGCTCGGGAACGGCGGATTCTTTATGGCCTTCATTTTTGGGGGGAAAGCCCGCCGGGGGCAACGAACAGATAGCGGTTCCGCCGTCTCCCGGCGAATTGGCGGGTCAGCCGGTTATCGAATCCGCAGCTGCAGGGGCGCCGCCTGTGCTGGGCAACACCAATTTCTCGCCCATGCAGGCAACGCCCGGCGCGCCTACCGGCACGATGGTTGGCCAGCGGGTGATGCAGCTGCGTGGCGAATTGCAGTCGCTGGATGTGCGCATCAGCCAGCATAATTCCCGCCTGCAGGAATTGCGGGCGATCACTGCCGGTAATGCGCAGCGTTATCATGGCACTGTCGCGGCCGTAACCGCCCGCTTGCAACTGGGCACCACGCCAGGCAATCCGATTGTCATCAATCAGTGGAATGCGGCGCAGGCCGATCTCGACCGGCTCAGTTCGGATATTTCGGCCCTCAACGGGCTGAGCAACGCCGTGGCCGAAGATGCAGGCATGGGCGAATTCATGCTGGAAACCGCGCGGGCCACCTATGGGCTGGCGGGCGCCATTGATGAAGATCATCGCCAGTTGGGCATTCTGGAAGATGAAACCAACCGCTCTCTGGTGCTGATCCAGCGCCTGCTGGGTGAATTGTCCCAGGATATCAGCCGCCAGACGGCTTATGTCGGCAATGAACGCGCGCGCCTTACCACCCTCGCCAATGCCATCAAAAAGGGTGTGATGTTTGGCGAAACCCTGGCTTCGGGAACTTCGCTGGCGCCGGTAGGCAGCCCGGCCGCCATGTCCGGCGGCGGCGTTGCGACGGCGGGACGGCCTCTGGTGGTGATCCGCTTTGACAGCGCCAATGTTGAATATGAACAGCCGCTTTATTCCGCGCTGACGCGCGCGCTTGAAAGCCGTCCGGACGCGCGTTTTGATGTTGTGTCGGTGGTGCCGGCCGGGGGCAATGCGTCCAACATGCGGCGCAGCCAGACCCAATCGCGCCGCAATGCGGAGGCTGTCATGGCATCGATTGCCGATATGGGCCTGCCCGCCAGCCGTCTCAGCATTTCATCCACCACCAGCGGGGATGTTTCAACCAACGAAGTGCGCGTCTATATGCGCTAAACCCCGTGAATGTCACGGTAGCTGCGCATATGGGCAAGGCTTTTGGCCTCATACACGCCGCGCGCCAGCGCGCGGGCCACGCAATCGGCGGCAATGCCGCCAATCATGCTCAGGCTCATATGTTCCGAGGCCGGAAGGGCCGCTGTGCCGCTGGCCAGGCAGAACACCACATCGCCATCCAGCGGCGTATGCACGGGCCGCACGGCGCGCGCAAATCCGTCATGCGCCATGATCGCCACGCGCTGCGCCTGCGCCTTGGTGAGTATGGCATTGGTCGCCACCACGCAGATGGTGGTGTTGCCGCCCGGCGTTGCAAATAATTTACTGCCCGCCATCTGCGCGCGATCCAGCGCACCCGGATGCGCGGCCTGCGCACCCAGTTCATTGTTCATGGCAAAGGGCGCGGCCCAGAATGTGCTGCTGCCCGGAATAACCGGAGAGCCAAACGGATTGGCCGCCACCAGCGCGCCCACCTGTAAATCCGCACCGGCCAGGCCGCCGCGCAAAATGGCTGATGCGCTGCCCAGCCCGCCTTTGTAAATGCCCGCGCTGGCGCCTAATCCCGCGCCTGCATTGCCAAGCTGAAATTCAAGCGCCGCCGCATCGCAGGCGGCAATCCCCAGGGCGCGATAAGGGGGCGTCATGCCCCAGCCCTTGTCGCCGCCATTCGACAGATCAAACAGAATCGCCGCCGGCACAATGGGCGCCGGCATGGAATTTTCACCCATGCGAAACCCGCGCCCGCGTGTGCTCAGCCACGCCGTAGCACCGCTGGCCGCATCGAGCCCATAGACCGATCCGCCGGACAGCACCACCGCATCCACTCTGTCGACAAGGCAGGTGGGATTCAGCAGATCGGTTTCACGCGTGCCGGGCGCGCCGCCGCGAATATCCACGCCGCCCGTGCAGGGCCATTCCGGCAGCACAATGCTGACGCCGCTGCGCACGGCGGCGTCCTCGGCATTGCCCACCCGGATGCCGTCCACATCGCTGATCAGGTTCAAAGGGCCTGGAATGACGCCCGGTTCGGAAACTTTCATTGTCATCGCGCCATGATATAGCATTATCTCTCTGCAAGGAATTAACGCATGTCTCAAGAGGCGGGGGTGATTTTGCCGGTCCGGAAAAAGCTTTTACGAGAACTGGCGGCCGCCCTGATGGGTTTTGGGCTGTGGCTGGCATTAGCGGCACCCGGTCTGGCCGCTGTCATGGCGGACCGGCATATGGTTGCGGCGGCGCATCCGCTGGCGGCGGAGGCGGGACGCCAGATCCTGCGCGATGGCGGCAGCGCGGTGGACGCCGCCATTGCCGTGCAGGCGGTGCTGGGGCTGGTGGAGCCGCAATCCTCGGGTATTGGCGGCGGGGCGTTTCTGATGCACTGGGATCAGGCGCATAAACAGATCAGCGCCTATGACGGGCGTGAAACCGCGCCCGCGGCCACCACCCCGGATCAGTTTCTGAAACCCGATGGTCAGCCGCTGGGCTTTCGTGACGCCTTTACCGGCGGGCGTTCGGTGGGGGTTCCGGGGGTTATCGCCATGCTGGCGCTGGCGCATGAAAAGCACGGCAAACTTGCCTGGGCGGATTTATTTGCGCCCGCCATCGCGCTTGCCGAAAATGGCTTTCCGGTGTCGGCGCGTCTGCAATTAATGGCGGGGGCGATGCCGAAACTGCCAAACTTCCCGCAGGCCCGGGCGCTGTTTTTTACCTCTGATAATCCGCCGCGGCCGCTGCCTGCGGGAACATTATTGCGCAATGCCGATTATGCGCATTCGCTGCGCGCCATCGCAGCCGATGGCCCGCGCGCCTTTTACACGGGCGATCTGGCGCGCGCCATGGTGGATGCGGTCAAAGCGCAGGGCGGCGCGCTATCGCTGGAAGATCTGGCCGGTTACCGGGCGATTGCCCGCCCCCCGGTTTGCGGCGAATATCGTGATTATAAAATTTGCGGCATGCCGCCGCCCACGTCGGGCGGGGTGGCGGTTCTGCAAATTCTGGGCATGCTGGAAAATTATCAAATGGCGGCGCTGGCCCCGGATTCGGTTGCGGCGCTGCATCTGCTGGCGCAGGCGGGGCGTCTTGCCTATGCCGATCGCGGCAAATATCTGGCCGATACGGATCAGATTGCCGTGCCGCTGGAGGCGCTGCTGGCGAAACCCTATCTGGCGGGCCGCGCCAGGCTGATGCGTTTGGATGCCATTGGACCATCGCCAGTTGAGGCGGGCAGTCCGGTGCGGCATGCGGCCCTGGATTTTGCGCCCGGCATGGATATGGCCCTGCCGTCCACCAGCCATGTTTCGATCATTGATGGCGGCGGCAATGCGGTGTCGATGACCAGTTCCGTCGAAGCGCCATTTGGCAGCCATGTGATGGCGGGCGGCTTTATCCTGAATAATCAGTTGACGGACTTTTCCTTCGCGCCGGAAATGGATGGCCTCCCGGTGGCCAATGCCGCAGCACCCGGCAAGCGGCCGCTGTCTTCAATGTCGCCGACCCTGGTGTTTGACAGGCAGGGCGCGCTTTACGCCACGCTGGGTTCGCCCGGCGGCACGCGCATTATCGGCTATGTCGCGCAAACCCTTGTGGGGCTGCTGGACTGGGGGCTGGATATGCAGGCGGCCATCGACCAGCCGCGCCTGATCAATCGCAATGGGCCGCTGGAGCTTGAGTCGGGAACCGTGCTGGAAAAATTGGCGCCGCGTTTTACCGCGCTGGGCCATGCGGTGGAAATTCAGCCCACCTTCAGCGGGTTGCAGGGCATAAGGGTGGTGGGCGGCAGGCTGGAAGGCGGCGCGGACCGGCGGCGCGAGGGCGCGGCGCTCGGCGATTAGCGATAGGCGATAAGAAACAGACGGCGGAAACTGAACAGGGTTTTGCCATCGCTGCGGCGCGGATAGGCGGCGCGCAACCGGGCCGCCAGCACCTCCAGATAGGCCGTCTGGTCCGGCGCATCAAGCGCCGCCATGACGGGCACCAGCGCGGTTCCCTTGATCCAGTCCAGCACCGGATCATCGCCTTCCATCACCTGCAGATAGTCGGTTTCCCATATATCCACGGCCTGACTTAGCGGGGCCAGCAGATCATAATAAAAATCCGGCGCGCCCACCGGCGCGTCCGGCAGCTTGCCGGAAAGGCGGGACGCCCAGGGGCCGGACTGCGCCACCTCGCGCAGCAGCCGGTGGCTGGGGGCGTCAAAATTGCGCGGCATCTGCACGGCGAGCGCGCCATCCTGCGCCACATGCGACAGCAGCGCCGGAAATATTCGGGCGTGATCATCCAGCCAGTGCAGGGTTGCGTTGGAATAGATCAGATCAACCGGCTGGTCCGGCCGCCATGTTGCGATATCGGCCTCCCGCCAGCTTGCGCGCAGCCCTTCGCCGCGGGCGCGCGCAAGCATCTGCGGGGAATTATCAATGCCGGTAATGCCGGCATCCGGCCAGCGCTGGCACAGCGCGCGGGTGGAATTGCCGGGGCCGCATCCCAGATCAACAATGCGGCGCGGGCGCTTCAGCGCGATACGGGCCAGCAATTCATTGGCGGGGCGTGTTCGTTGATCAGCAAAGGCCAGATACTGTTCCGGGTTCCAGGCCATGGATCAGGTTTTTCCCTTAGCCAGTTGCACGGGTTTTTCAAAGGGCATGACATTATTGTCCGGAATTTCGATGCGAAACGCCGCGCCGGAACTTGTGTTGCGTAACAGCCGCAGCTCACCGCCATGGGCGCGCGCCAGATCCCGCGCAATGCTCAGGCCAAGCCCGGTGCCGCCTTCACTTGTGCTGCCCGCAAACGGCTCGAACAGCCTGTCTTGCGCCATGGCGGAAAGGCCAGGCCCTTCATCGCTGACATCAATCGTGACCAGCGGACCGTTGCGGCGCGCCTCAAGCCTGATTACGCCCTCGCCCTTCATGGCCTGTGCGGCATTACGGCCAAGATTTTGCACCATGCGGAAAATATGATCCGGATCCGCGTCAATTTCCAGATCGCGGGGCGTATTGTTTTTCCAGATCAGCCGAGCATCGGGCGCATTGCAGATGGCGGCCCCGATTTCATCCAGCAGCGGCGCCAGTTCAAAGCGCAGGCGCCGGGGGGCCTGTTCCCGCGCCCCGCCATAAGACAAAGTATCCGTACACAGATCAATGGCCCGCCCGACAGAGCCGATAAGCATCGGCGTCAGCCGGCGCACATTCGGGTCATCCACCGCCAGCAGCCTGTCGGACGCCATCTGCACATTGGCAAGAATATTACGCAGATCATGGTTGATCTTGCTGACGGCCGTGCCCAGTTGCGCCAGCCGGGCTTTTTGCCGCAGCGACTGGCGCACTTCGATTTGCATGCCCGCCAATTCGTGCTCCGCAACCCCGATTTCGTCGCGGCGGCCGGATGGCGTGATTTCGTGGCGCGTATCTTCCGGATGCTCACGAAATCCCACCATGCTGGCGGTAAGCTTCCGGATCGGGCGAACCATCAAAAAATGCAGGCGGAAATACAGCAGCCCCGAAGTGATCAGCGAAATCAGCAGCGCCAGCCCCGCCACGTTCCAGGAATAATCGATCATGGCCCGGTACAGCGGTTCTTCGCGCATAACAATGTCGATAATATCGCCGCCGCCATGCACGGGCGCGTTCATCGCCCGGATATGGCGCTTGCCGCCCGCCAGCAGGGTGGTGAAGGCATCGGTGATGGCGTCCAGCGGGCCGGTATGGCGCAGATCGAAATGCGCATCAATCGTGGCGGGCAAATCCCCCGCCAGCATCAAAAAGCGCACACTGTCGCGGCGCAGCGCAACGGCCAGCACATCCGCATTGATCAGCAGTTCCGCCTCCAGATAAACCGGCAGCGTATTGTCCTGCGCGGCTTCCACGGCAAGGCTGGCGATCTGCGCGCCTGCAATCTTGTTGTTGAGATATTGCAGCCGGAAATAGGCGATGGAAGGCACATAGATCATCACGGATGACAGCAGGATGAAGGCGATGGTCAGGGCCATCAGCCTTCCCGATAAACCGATCTTTGGACGCGGAAGCTCAAACATGCGGTCCGGCCTGTTGCTGAAATGGGTCAAACCATGATTACGCCAGTTGCGCTTTAGCTGGTAATTGGCTGGCAATATGACATAAACCAATCCTGGCACCAAGCATGGTTGATCACAGAATCGGGCGGAAAATATGCACGCAGCCGGTATTAGCGCCTGGCGTATCTGGCTTTGGGGGCTTGCGGCGGCGGCCCTTGTTCCCATTATCGTCTTTGCCGCAAATGGCACGGTCCTTGTGCTGGCGCTCGTGGCGCTGGCGGTTCCGGGCTTTGCCGCATGGCGCGATGCCATTATTGATCTGGGAAAAAGCCCAATTGGCTGGGCGCTGGGCGGCTTATTGTGCGTTGCCGCAATCAGCCTGTCCTGGGCGCCCGACGCAGCAATCGCATCTGATAAATATCTGCGTCTGGTGCTGTTATGGCTTGGCGGTTGTGCGGCGCTGGCGGCGGTGCGGCAGGCGGATAGTCTTATCATCAGCTGGTTTGTGCGGCTGCTGCCCATCGGCATATTTGCGGCGCTGCTCTTATACTGGATCGAATTGGCCACATCGGCGCGCCTCATTACGGCCATCACCGGGTTGCAGGCGGTTATGCAGGCGCGCTTTCCCACGCCGCAGGAACAGGAAACTTTCCGTCTGATCTATGGCTTTGGCGCCATCAGCCGCGGCGCCGGGTTGCTGGCGCTGTTTGTCTGGCCGGCCATGGTCTGCTGCATCATCCAATTTCCGGTTTGGGGCAAATGGCTGGCGGGCGCGCTTTTTCTCGGCGTTATTGTAACCATCTTTCCGCTGCCGATGCAGGCCGCGACGCTGGCGATGATGGTGGGGGGCGCGGCTTTTTTATGGGCCTGGCTTGCGCCGCTGCGCGCGCCGCGCATTCTGGCGGCCCTGACCATAGTGCTGATCGGCGTTATGCCGCTCATCTCGTGGCATGTCTCGCGGCCCGAAGCCGTTGGTATCGAAAAGCATCACTTGCCGGGATCCTGGCAGCATCGTGTGGAAATCTGGCATTTTGCCGCCGAAAAAATTGCGCTTAAACCGCTGCTGGGCTGGGGCTTTGACGCCTCGCGGCATATTGACGGCGGGCAGACGCAGTTTGTGCTCGAACAGCCGGATGGCAGCGAGTTGATTTATCCCGGCATCGGTCTGCTGCCGCTGCATCCACATAATGGCGTGTTGCAGGTCTGGCTGGAAATGGGCGCGGCGGGCGCGCTGATGGTGATGCTGTTAATCTATGGCATCGGGCGCAGCCTGGCGGATATTGCATCTGTGCATGGACGGCTCGGCGGGGCAATGGCCTGCGCCGCCACCGCCAGCGCGCTTAGTGTCGGGCTGCTTAGTTTCGGCCAATGGCAAAGCTGGTGGCAGGCCAGCCTGTGGATCAGCGCGGCGTTTTGTCTGGGCGCCTTGCGCGCGCTTAATCCTGATCCTCGTTAAAGCGCAGACGCGATTGCGCGGGCGCTTTGGCTGCGCCGGCAGCGTCGCGGCTCAGCCCCTGCGCGGCCAGTTTGGCAAGATAGTCCGCCCATAATTTTTCCTGTGTGCGGCCCATTTCATGAAAATAGGCCCAGGTGTAAAGGCCGGTGTCATGGCCATCATCAAAATGGATGCGCAGCGCATAATTGCCAACCGGATCCAGCCTTGTGATGGCCACGCTGCGTTTGCCGGCCACGGTCACCTCCTGACCCGGGCCGTGGCCCTTCACTTCGGCGCTGGGGCTGTGCACGCGCAGAAACTCAGCGCTCAGGCGAAACATGGCGCCATCGTCGAAACTGATCTCGATCAGATTTTCCGCCTGCCGGAGCTTGACCTCCAGCGGCCAGGGTGCGCGGTTGCTCATCCGGCGTTCGTGTCAGGCAGCCTGCGCGCCTCGTCAGGCAGCATGATCGGGATGCCGTCGCGGATCGGATAGGCAAGGCCCGCCTTGCGGCTGATCAGCTCATTCGCCGCGGCATCGTATTCCAGCGCGGATTTCGTCAGTGGACAGACCAGTATTTCCAGAAGTTTTGGATCAATCCTGCTGCTTTGCATGTGTGTATCCGGCATGACGGTTATTTTTCCTGTAATGTCTATTGCAGGGTCGTATCGCTGGGCGGCGCATTTCCCGCCACCGCCATTTGCAGCAAGGTCAGCAGGGTCTGCGCGCGGTGATGCAGGCTTGGCGCCTCCAGCAGGGCCTGTTTTTCCGGCAGCTCAAACGGGCAATTCATTACCAGCATATTCACCAGTTCTTCGGTCGGCGTATTTTCAACGGTCTTCCAGTCAGCCCGAAGCCCCTGCTGTTCCAGATAGGCTTTCATTCCCGCCAGTAAGGCGGCGCGGTCAATCTGACTTGTGTCCTTTGTGCCCAGATCGCCGGCAAAGGGCGTAAAATCCGCCAGCACCTGGCGGTATAGCGTGGTGACGGCCAGTTCCTCGCGCACCTGAAACCGGCAAATGCCGTTCAGAATAATGTGATAGCGCCCATCGCCGGTTTCGGTGAATGAGACCAGCCGCCCCAGACAGCCGACTGAATAAAGCTGCGGGCGGTCGAGCCCGCCAATGCCCACGGGAACGCCGCCGGGCTGTTCATTATGCGGCTGGATCATGCCGATCACCCGGTCATGTGTCAGCGCATCATCCACCATGGCCAGATAGCGGGGCTCAAAAATATTCAGCGGCAGGCGGCTGCCCGGCAGCACCAGCGCGCGCGCCAGCGGAAACACCGCAAAGCGTTGCGGCAGGGCGCCAACATCCAGATAGTTGCGGGGCTGACGCATGGGGTCTGTCCTGCTTTCAGGAGAACAAGATGGCTGACAGTTTACGCCGCGCATTCATTGTGACGGGGTCTTCGGGACCAAGAATTTCAAACAGCCGCACCAATTGTTTGCGCGCCGCCTCTTCATTCCATTTACGATCCCGGCGGATAATTTCAAGCAGATGGCCGGCGGCGGTTTCATTATCGCCTTTCGCCGCCAGCCCAACCGCCAGATCAAAGCGCGCCTGATGGTCGGCGGGATTGCTGGCAATGGCGGCTTCCAGCCCGGCCAGATCGCCGACATTCTGCGAGGTTTCCGCCAGTTCCAGCGTCGCCATAACGGCAAGGACCTCCGGATGGTTCTGCCCGGCCAGCGGCACCAGCGCCAGCACCTGCCTTGCACCCTCAAAATTACCGCCCTGCACATTGCAGCGCGCAAGGCCGGCCAGCGCCCCGATATGGGTCGTATCCTCCTGCAGGATCTGGCCATAGGCCTGGGCGGCATTGGGCAGATCGCCCGCCGCAAAAGCCTGTGCGGCATGTTCCAGCAGCTCATCCACCGGCGATGGCCCGCCCGGTCCGGCTACCCGCTCGATCAGGGCGCGGATCTGGCTTTCAGGCTGATTGCCGACAAACCCGTCCACCGGCTGGCCCTTGTCGAAAACAAACACCGCCGGGATCGATTGAATACGCAATTGCTGGGCGATCTGCTGATTTTCGTCAATATTGACCTTGACCAGCGCCACCCGGCCGCCCGCCGCCTTCACCGATTTCTCCAATATTGGGGTTAGCTGCTTGCAGGGGCCGCACCAGGGAGCCCAGAAATCAACAAGTACCGGCCGCTCCATTGAGGCTTCGATCACATCCTGGACAAAGGTTTCGATGCCGCTGTCCCTGATCAGCCCGGCCTCACCGGCTTTGCCTGCATTCCCGCCCGTTATTGGTTCCATTCGCTGGTTCTTTCCTGAATATTGCCGCCCGCGCATTTTCTGGCGCAGCTTAACACTTTTTATCCCGCCGCGACAGCATAGCGCAATGGATAGCTTGCCAGGCGCGCCGGCGCGGTTCGAAGCGAATACCGGGGCTGATCGGGCACGAACATGCAGACGGATGCAAATGGGTTTCGCATTATCCGTACAGGGGAAAATTTCCGGAGCGGAAATCGCCACATGCTCCGTGAGCGGATAATCCTGAACCAGCAGACGATCAGACAAAACCGGCCGGTTTTATCCGATCGGGTAAATTGCTCCGGATGCTGACTGGTTAGAGCAGTTCGAGGCTTTCAGCCTGCGGGCCTTTCTGCCCCTGACTGGTGGAGACGCGAACCCGCTGCCCCTCCATAAGGGAGTTTACGCCCGCGCGCTCAACCACTGAAATGTGCAGGAAGATATCCTTGCCGCCACTGTCAGGCTGAACAAATCCAAATCCCTTGGCTGGGTTGAACCATTTGACTATCCCCTCGGCGGATCCGGTCGCCACACCGCCACCGCCACCGCCTCCGCCAGAACCGCCGCCGCCACGCTGGCCGCCACCGCCGCCGCCGGACGAGGAGGGCGCAGACCTGGGCGCATCCTTTACGGAAAAGATATTTTCAATCTGAGGGCCCTTGCGTCCCTGACCGACTTCGCATTCGATCATTGTGCCTTCGCCCAGGCTTGCATA
>JAHHGO010000005.1 GCA_023252275.1 Alphaproteobacteria bacterium | reverse complement strand
CAGCCCTCCCCCTTTCAGGGGGAGGGAGCACCCCGGCGCAGTTGCAGTTTGTTACCGCAGGCAGATCCAGGGTTCCCTCCCCTTGCAAAGGGTAGGGACAGGGAGGGGATCCACCTGATCAGAAACGATCTGGCATTTCCTCACAAATACATAGCGCCTATATCAACCGTGGAACGGTTTCCCAACTGATCGAAATTCTGCGTGATCCAGGCATCGGCGCAGGCCCGCCGGGTATCGCGCAGTCCGGTCAGAAATTCCCATTCGGTGCTCATCTTGCTGGCCACGCCCAGGCTGCACATCATGCCGTCGTCGGCAATGGCGTGGATCAGCATGCGGCTGAATGACGGGTCGTCCAGCTTGCCGTCATCGATCAGTTTGGTCACGAAACTGACCGCGCGCATCTCGCGCATCAGCGATGAATTGAAACTGATTTCATTGATGCGGTTCATAATCTCGCTGGCGGTGCGCGGCAGCTTGGCGCGCTCGATCGGATTGATATGCACGATCACCACATCATGGCTGTTGCAGCCATAGATCAGCGGAAAGATCGCCGGATTGCCCATATAGCCGCCATCCCAATAGGCTTCGCCGTCTATTTCAATGGCCTGAAACAGAAAGGGCAGGCAGCTTGACGCCAGCACCGCATCGGGGGTGATTTCCTGATTTTCAAACAGTTTCACCTTGCCGGTGCGCACATTGGTGGCCGACAGAAATAATTTCACCGGACAGGCGGTGCTGCGCAGGGCGTCGAAATCAACACTTTTCTGCAGGATGGCGCGCAGCGGATTCAGATTAAGCGGGTTGAACTGATAGGGCGACAAAATCCGCGTCATCAGATCAAAGGCCATAAAGGCCGGCGACTGCTCCGGGGAAAAACCGAATATTTTGTCAAAAATTCCCGGTTGCAAGGGGCTTAATTCACCCGCCTCGGCAACCCGCCGCCAGTATTTTTCCAGCGCGCCGCGGGCGCCGTCGCGCCCGCCTATGGTCAGGCCCGATGCAAACACCGCGCCGTTCATGGCGCCCGCGCTGGTGGCGCTGATGCCTTCAATGGCAAGGCGCGGCTCCTCGCACAGCCGGTCCAGAACGCCCCAGGTAAATGCGCCATGCGCGCCGCCGCCCTGCAACGCCAGATTGACAGTCTTTACAGTCTGATCATTTTCATTGCCGGCCGCAGGCATTGTATGTGCGCCCCGAGCCGGGTTTTTAGCGCCGTCCGCCATGCTTCCTCACCCGAATATGTATTTCGGGGGACTCTATCCCAGATCGGGGGGGTGGCGGAAGCTATTCCGAAGGCAAGAAAAATCCGGCCCGGCTAAAAGCCGGACCGGAGCAGTTGGAAGGGGAGGAAGGAAGATAAAAGAAGCTTACAATACGGTTTCACCATGCAGCGACAGATCCAGCCCATCGCGTTCCTGTTCGGGCTCGACCCGCAATCCGATCGAGAATTTGATCAGATACAGGATCCCGGCGGTGGCCAGCGCGCACCAGGCGATGGTATAGGCAATGCCGATGATCTGGGTCATGACCTGGCCCGGATTACCCTCGATCAGGCCGGATACGCCGCCAATGCCTTTCATGGCAAAGACGCCGGTCAGCAAGGCGCCAACGATACCGCCAACCCCATGCACGCCGAACACGTCCAGGCTGTCGTCATAGCCGCCCACGCGCTTCAGCCAGGTGGCGCCCCAATAACACATCACACCGGCAACCAGGCCGATGATCAGCGCGCCGGCGGGATCGACAAAACCCGATGCCGGCGTAATGGCGACCAGCCCGCCGACCGAGCCCGAGATAAGGCCCAGCGCGCTGGGCTTGCCGCGCAGCGACCATTCGGTAAACAGCCAGGACAGGCCGGCAGCTGCCGCGGCAATCATGGTGACGGTCATCGCCATGCCCGCGCGGCCATTGGCGGCGGCAGCCGATCCGGCATTAAAGCCAAACCAGCCCACCCACAGCAGGGATGCGCCGATCAGGCTCAGCACCAGATTATGCGGCGCAAAATTATGTCCGCCGCCCGCGCCATAACCGGCCCGCTTGCCAAGAATAATTGCCGCCACAAGGCCCGCCACGCCGGCATTGATATGCACGACGGTGCCGCCCGCGAAATCCAGCACGCCCGCACCCCACAACACGCCCATCGGATGCCAGACCCAATGCGCGATAGGCGCATAGACGATCAGCAGCCACAGCGTGGTGAACAGCAGCAGCGATGAAAATTTCATGCGATCGACAAACGCCCCGGTAATCAGCGCGGGTGTGATGATGGCGAAGGTCATCTGGAACATCATGAAGACGCTTTCAGGAATGGTGAACTGCACCGATCCGGTTTCCATGCCCGCGCCCAGCAGAAAGGGCGCGCTCATGTCCATGCCCTGTAACATGAAGCGGCCCATATCGCCGATAAAGGGTGTGCCATTGCCAAAGGCCAGGCTATAGCCAAACACCACCCACAGCACCGCCACCAGGCAGGTGATGGCAAAGCTTTGCGTGACGGTTGCCAGCACATTCATTTTGCGCACCATGCCGCCGTAAAACAGCGCCAGCCCGGGAATTGTCATCAGCAGCACAAGGGCGGTGGAGGTTAACATCCATGCGGTATCGCCAGTGTCGATGGCGGGCGCAGGCGCTGCTGCTTCGGCCGCCTCTTGCGCCAATGCAGGATCAATAAAGCCAAGCCCAGCCACAGCCAGGGCAATCGCCAGTAGGGAATATTTTATGAGGTTTTGCATATTGCTCTCCATGAAACGCTTATAATGCGTCGGCGTCTTTTTCGCCGGTGCGCACGCGGATGACCTGATCGATCGGGGAAACGAAGATTTTACCGTCGCCGATCTGCCCGGTGCGGGCGGCGGCGACAATGGCATCGACAACGGCCTCGACCTGATCGGTTGAGATCGCCAGTTCAATTTTCAGTTTCGGCAGAAAACTGACGGCATATTCCGCGCCGCGATAAATCTCGGTATGCCCTTTTTGCCGGCCATAACCTTTAACCTCGGTTACAGTCATGCCCTCGATGCCCAAACCGGTCAGCGCCTCGCGCACTTCGTCCAGCTTGAACGGCTTGATAATAGCCATTACCAGTTTCATGGGTGTTGTTCTCCTTCATGGATTGTCCCTGCTGTGGCGTAACCGTAATGTCATTTCAAGAAGCGTGCCGATTTGTGATGATCATCACCTTCAGTCTGATTCATTTGGGATTCAGGGAAAAAAAAAGAGGCGTATTCGGAAGAAATGACTGGAATGTGGCAAAACATTGATCGTTTTTTCGCCGATATGCTCATTTTTTAGGCAATGAAAATGGTCAAAACACAATTTGATGCGGATATCATACTTATCGGCGGCGGGCTGGTTGGCCTGACCTGCGCCCTGGCTTTGGGCATGTCCGGGCTGCGGGTTAGTGTGCTGGATGCGGCCCCACAGGCCGCCAGCCTCGCGCCGGAATTTGACGGCCGGGTGTCGGCGCTGGGCCGCGCCTCCACGCGATTGCTGGCGGCGCTCGGGGTGTGGCCCCGGCTGGCCGATCGGGCGCAACCCATTCATGACATATTGGTCAGCGATGGCCGCATTGGGCGCGGGCCGTCGCCTCTGTCGCTGCATTTTGATCATCTGGAAGGCGATGGGGAAATAGCGGGTCAGCCGCTTGGCCATATTGTTGAAAACCGCCATTTGCGCGCGGCGCTATATGCGGCGCTGAGCGATCATGCGGAAATGGTTTCGCTGCGCCCGGCTTCGCTTGTGACCGGCTACGCGCCCGATCCCGGCGGCGTCACGGTGCGGCTTGCGGATGGCGGCCATGTGCGCGGGCGTCTGTGCGCGGCGGCGGATGGCAGGGAATCGCCGCTGCGGCAGATGGCGGGTATTAAAGGTGTCGGCTGGAATTATGGCCAGTCCGGCCTTGTCGCCACGGTGCATCATGATCTGCCGCATGGCGGGCTGGCGCATGAATATTTTCTGCCGGGCGGGCCGTTCGCCATTTTGCCGATGACCGGCAACCGGTCGTCACTGGTATGGACCGAACCAACGGCGCGCGCACAGGCGCTGAGGCGGCTTGATCAGGCGGATTTTGATATTGAGCTGCGCGCGCGTTTCGGCAGTCAATGGGGCGAGATCAAAAGCGAAGGACCGCGCTGGATCTATCCGCTGTCATTTCATCATGCGCGCGATTATGTGGCTGATCGTCTTGTGCTGGCGGGCGATGCGGCGCACACCATTCACCCGATTGCGGGTCAGGGGCTTAATCTGGGGCTGCGCGATGTGGCGGCGCTGGCTGAAGTGCTGGTCGATGCGCACCGGCTGGGGCTCGATATCGGTTCGGCCATTGTGCTGGCGCGGTATCAGGCGTGGCGGCGCTTTGATAATGTCAGCCTGTCAGTGATCACCGATCTGCTCAATAGGCTGTTCTCCAATGATCTGCCATTATTGCGTCTGGCGCGCACCATCGGACTGGGTGTGGCGGGAAGCATTGGCCCCCTGCGCCGCCTGGCCATGCGTCATGCCGCGGGCGATGCGGGAACCCTGCCGCGCCTGCTGAACGGAAATCCGCTAACTTAGAAGTCAGCCCTTCCTATTGTATCGCATCAGGATGTTGAAATAAAATATCAGACATACTTCAGTCTGAAGGAAAGCCTCATATCCGGCTAGATCCGGTTTCGTTTGTTAGAGTGTGATATTAGCATAATTCAAGAAGCCCTCACGGACAGAGCTTATAGCCGCCATGATCGGTGATCAGCAGCAGCGCGCAGGAAGGGTTTTCCTCGATCTTCTGGCGCAGGCGGTAAATATGCGTTTCCAGCGTATGGGTGGTGACGGCCGAATTATAACCCCAGACTTCATGCAGCAGCACATCGCGCCCTGTCGCCTGATTCCCGGCGCGATACAGAAATTTCAGGATCGCGGTTTCCTTTTCCGTCAGGCGGATTTTTCGCCCGCCGGTTTCATGCACCAGCAATTTGGCGGACGGCTTGAATATATAGGGGCCAATGTTAAAAACCGCGTCTTCACTCTGCTGATGCTGGCGCAGATGCGCCCGCACCCGGGCCAGCAGCACGCCATAACGGAATGGTTTGGTGACATAATCATTGGCGCCGGACTCAAGCCCTAAAATGGTATCCGCTTCGGAATCCGCCCCGGTCAGCATGATGATCGGGCATTTGACGCCCTGGGCGCGCATCTGGCGGCAGGCTTCGCGCCCGTCCATGTCCGGCAGGCCGACATCCATCAGCACCAGATCGGCGGGCGCCTGGCGGATCCAGTCCAGTCCCTCCGCAGCGGAATGCACCAGATGGCTCGAAAATTCGCCCTGCAAATCGAATTGCTCAGAAAGGGACTCACCCAGCATCACATCATCATCTACGATCAGCAGGCGTTTTTGCATATTGACCGGCATTGTCCGTGAATGAACCTGTATTTGAACCTGAAGCATCAATAGCCCTCCCGATGCGGAAAATCCACCCGCCATCTGCTGGCCGCAATCATTCCCGCAGTGCAATGGTTAGCAGATCATTTAAGCCTTGCCGGGAAGCACGCCATGTGCATTTTGTCACAGATGCGCGTCTTTTCGGGCATATTTAATTGTGTGAAAGCAGAATATGACGACGGAACAATTTAGTCTGTCACCGCTGGTGCAGGTCGAACGGGCTATCGGTGATTTTCGCCGCGGCCTGCCTGTGCTTCTGCGCGAGGCCAATGGTTCCGCCCTGTTTGCGGTTGCGGCCGAACTTGCCCGGCCGGAAACGGTGCAGGCCATTACCGGCTGGGCGGGGGCCGCACCCGTTCTGATCCTGACGCATCAACGCGCCGCAACGCTTAAAATCCGGCTTTATACGCCGGAAGTGGTGCTGTTGCCGCAAACCGGCAAGGGTGGCTGGGATACGCCAGAGGCCGCCAGCGCCCTGGCCGATCCGTCCCGGGATCTGGAATTTCCGCTGCGCGGGCCGTTTAACGCCCTGCGCGCCGCCCAGGGCGATGGCTGGCAGGCGGCGGTCAAGCTTGCCAAGCTGGCGCATCTATTGCCCGCCGCCATTGCCGTGGCCGCGCCGGATGCTCAGTCGGGCGAGGCGCTGGCCCGGGCGCAGGATCTGCTTCAGGTCCGCACCGGGGCGGTCCTGTCCTATGATGTCGCGGCGGCGACCGCCCTGATACAGGTGGCGGGGGCGCGTGTGCCGCTTGCCGGGGCGGAAGCGGCGCGGCTGATTGCCTTCCGGCCAAAGGATGGCGGGCTGGAGCATTTCGCCATTCTGATCGGCGATCCCGACCGCCATCAGCCGGTGCTGGCGCGGCTGCATTCGGAATGTTTTACCGGCGATCTAATTGGATCGCTGAAATGCGATTGCGGCGAACAATTGCGCGGCGCGATCAAGCAGATCAATGAGGCCGGCGGCGGCGTGCTGCTCTATCTCGCCCAGGAAGGCCGCGGTATCGGCCTGATCAACAAGCTGCGCGCCTATGGCCTGCAGGATCAGGGTTTTGACACTAATCAGGCCAATGAACGGCTGGGCTTTTCAGCGGATGAACGGATTTTCCTGCCCGCCGCCCGTATGCTGCGCCTGCTTGGGTTCAGCGAGGTGCGGCTGATGAGCAATAATCCCTCAAAGGTTTCCGGGCTGGAACAGCTTGGCGTAAGGGTGGTGGAGCGGGTGCCGCACCATTTCCCCAGCAATGCGCATAACTGGTTCTATCTCAACACCAAACGCGACAAAAGCGGCCACCTGCTTTAGCGCGGCCCGCGGCGGCAGGCCCGCACCCTTCCTGCATAAGCCTTATGTATTCACAATGTCGCTACAATTCATCTATTCTTCCGCATCTCATGCAAAGGAATGGCGCCATGCCCGTGACAGAAAAAATCAGCCGTACTGCCAGCAAGGCTGCAAAGCCAGGGGCCGATAAAAAGCGCCGCGCCGGGACGAAGCCATTCAAATCCCCGCCACGGCTGAAACCAAGGCGCTGCTGAATCAGGCTTCGGCGCTGCGCGGACAGAAGCTTTCGGAGTTCATGCTGTTCATGAAAATGAACGGAATGCGCCTGATGGCGCCGGAGCCCGAAGCCGCGCAGGCCGTCGCCGCGCTTGCGTCAGGGCGGCTGAATGAAATCAGCTTTGCGAAATTTTTGCGGGGGAAGGCTGCCTGAAACTCTTGGATAACTTCAATTAATATCAGCGTCCCACGTATTTTGCGGCATTCTCTACCCAAATGTGGAAGTTTTGAAAACCGTTCTGGCGCTTCCAATCATAGACCGGGAACAGACCGGTCAAATTATCGGCATCCTTTAGCCTTGAAAGGTATCCGAGATTCCCTAGCAATTCAGGTTTAACGTGAAGGCTTGGCTGCCATTGATTGTTGGGCCCAACTTCGTGAAATACAACGGAGCCATAATTAGTCAGTAAACCATGGGATCGCTCAATAGTGTAGCCAAGATATTGAAGCGGATTGGGGCCAGGTAAAGGTGCCAGCGTCGTTTGCACTCCGGAATCAATTAGCGAAGACGCGAGAAGTCCGAGAGTTGGACTCCGCGACTGTGATGTTCCGAGGCTTAAAAACCCGTTATGTTTTGTTTGCGGTGCGAGTAGGCCGAAATGTGTTGATTGCTTATCCGCCGGATCGAAACCTACATCATGGATGTTGACGCCAAGTATCCCATTCCCACGCGCCATGCTTTTGAGAATTTCGTATCGAACCCATTCGCGCTGCCAAGTCTGTTGGCCGATTAGAACACATGTGACCGAGCTACCCTCAAGGGCATTATCGATCATCCTCTTAATAGCTAATGATCCCTGCTTTTTGGCATCCTCCCAAAGGCTCTTGTCATAGAAACGAGCGCCCATCTGGTATTGCCGTGTGATGGTGTCAGATTTACGAACCACGTTTGCGCGACTGACGTCATCGTAATGAAAGCTGAAAAATACCTTACGTGCCATGATTGCACCCCAAGGAGAAAAACGTTAATGCTCCTACGATAAGCAACGCAACGGGAGCATGGAACCAAAACACAGACGGCGAGAAAAGTGTGCTTGCCCACGACGAAACACCGGCCTTGCAGGATTGCGCATCCATGGTGAACCGATTATCGGACTTGGTTTCACTCTTGCGCACATGATCGTAAAGCGCACGATAGATTCGTTCCTGCATAAGGTAATAGGCATCCAGTCCCCAGAATGCGAAAGACGGCAACAGTCCCGCCGCCATCGTGAGAAAAGGCGAAGCCCCTCGTGCGGCCAACAGAAATACAGCGGCTACGATGGTCACGGACCATCCCTTGAAAAGAAACGATGATCGAGCATGACGCTCGATAACGTCTTGGATCATCTCAAGGTGCTTTGGAAGATCGTGATGCTCTCCGGTCAAGGTAAAATCCTAATAGTGCCCGAATCGGACTGGCCAAGCCACCATACACGATTCAAATAGAAAAGCACATAACAGGAACCTTGCCCCCGTATTTTTGGGTAGAGCAGTGCGGAAAACGAGAAGCGCCTATCCCTCGGCCTTGTCTCCGGCTCCTGCGCCCGCGAACAGATCCTTGATGCGCGCGAAGAAGCTGCTGGATTCGGGCGAGGTTTTTTCGCTGCCGCCTTCGGCGAATTCGCGCAGCAATTCCTTTTGGCGTTTGGTCAGGCTCACCGGCGTTTCCACCATGGTTTCGATAAACAGATCGCCAAAACCAGCGCCGCGCAGCGGCGGCATGCCCTTGCCGCGAAGGCGGAACTGACGCCCGCTTTGCGTGCCTTCGGGAATGGCAATGCGCGCGGGTTCGCCCTCCATCGAGGGCACTTCAATCTCGCCGCCCAATGCTGCGGTGGTCATGGAAATGGGAATGCGGCAGAACAGATTATTGCCATCGCGCTGAAAAATCGGATGCGGCGTCACCGAAATAAACACATAAAGATCCCCCGCCGGCCCGCTCTGAACGCCGGCCTCGCCTTCGCCGGACAGGCGGATGCGGGTGCCTTCTTCAACGCCGCGCGGCACCGCGAAATTCAGGGTGCGTTCTTTCTGCACCCGGCCCGCGCCACGGCATGCCTTGCACGGGTTTTTAATAACCTGGCCGCGTCCGCCGCAGGAAGGGCAGGTGCGTTCAATCGTAAAGAACCCCTGCTGCGCGCGCACCTTGCCCGCGCCATTGCAGCCCGTGCAAATGGTTGGCTGCGATCCGGCTTCAGCGCCGCTGCCATGACACGGCTCGCAACTGACCGATGACGGCACATTAATGCTGGCCTGCTTGCCGTGATAGGCGTCGTTCAGGCTGATTTCCATATTGAAGCGCAGATCGGCGCCGCGTGTGCGGTTGCCTGAGCGACGGCCGCCCATGCCGAACAGATCGTTGAATACGTCGGATAGATCGGAAAAGCCGAAGCCATCGCCGCCATTGCCGCCATTGCCGCGCGGGCCGCCATTCTCGAATGCGGCGTGACCGAAACGGTCATAGGCGGCGCGCTTCTGATCGTCTTTCAGAATATCATAGGCGTTGGTGATTTCCTTGAAACGCGTTTCGGCCTGATCATTTTCCCGGTTCTGATCGGGATGATGTTCCTTGGCCAGCTTGCGATAGGCCTTTTTGATAATCTCAGGCGAGGCGCCCCGTTCAACCCCCAGGGTTTCGTAATAGCAGCGTTTAGCCATTCCCGCCCGTCCTTGTTATCCGCACCTGATTTAACAATTCACGCCTGTTGAGTGTGCGCCACCCGCAAAAAAATCCGGCGCACGGAAAACCCATGCGCCGGTTTTTATTGATCAGCTTTTGGTCTGACTGTCGTCAATTTCCTCGAAATCGGCATCCACGACCTTGTCGTCACCGCCAGGCGCCGCGCCTTCGCCGCCCGCTTCTTCCTGCGGCTTGTACATGGCCTCGCCCATTTTCATGGAAGCCGACATCAGCGCCTGCATTTTGGGAGTCAGTTCAGCCTCGCCTGCCTCCTGATTTTCCATCACGCCGCGAAGATCGGCAATGGCGGCTTCCACTTCGGCCTTGAGAGCCGCATCGATTTTTTCGCCTGCTTCATTCAGCGTGCGCTCGGTGCTGTGGATCAGCTGCTCCGCATGATTGCGCGCCTCAACGCGGGCGCGCCGCTCTTTGTCTTCGGCGGCATGCAGTTCCGCGTCCTTGACCATTTTTTCGATGTCGGCGTCGCTCAGCCCGCCCGAGGCCTGAATCTGAATATTCTGTTCCTTGCCGGTCGCCTTGTCCTTGGCGCCAACATTGACGATGCCGTTGGCGTCAATGTCGAAGGTCACCTCGACCTGCGGCACGCCGCGCGGCGCCGCCGGAATTCCCACCAGATCAAACTGGTTGAGAAATTTATTATCGGCGGCCATTTCGCGTTCGCCCTGAAACACGCGAATGGTCACGGCGGACTGATTATCCTCGGCGGTCGAGAACACCTGGCTTTTGCGTGTGGGGATGGTGGTGTTGCGATCGATCAGCCGGGTGAACACACCGCCCAGCGTTTCAATGCCGAGCGACAGCGGCGTTACATCGAGCAGCAGCACATCCTTGACATCGCCCTGCAACACGCCGGCCTGAATGGCCGCGCCCATGGCGACGACTTCATCGGGATTGACGCCCTTATGCGGCTCGCGGCCAAAGAAGTTTTTCACCACTTCGCGCACCTTGGGCATGCGGGTCATGCCGCCCACCAGCACCACTTCATCGATCTGCGCGGCGGTCAGGCCCGCATCTTTCAGCGCCTGCGCACAGGGCGCCACGGTTTTCTGAATCAGATCATCCACCAGCGCTTCAAACTTGGCGCGCGTCAGCTTCATGGTCAGATGCTTCGGCCCGGTCTTGTCGGCGGTGATGAAGGGCAGGTTGATTTCGGTCTGCGGCGTGGAGGAAAGTTCGATCTTGGCCTTTTCGGATTCTTCCTTCAGGCGTTGCAGCGCCAGCTTGTCATTGCGCAGATCGATGCCATGCTCTTTCTTGAATTCATCGGCCAGATAATTGACCAGCCGCATGTCGAAATCCTCGCCGCCGAGGAACGTATCGCCATTGGTGGATTTAACCTCGAACACGCCATCGCCGATTTCCAGCACCGACACGTCGAACGTGCCGCCGCCCAGATCGTAAACCGCGATCACTTTGCCTTCCTGCTTGTCGAGGCCATAGGCGAGCGATGCGGCGGTGGGTTCATTGATGATGCGCAGCACTTCCAGGCCGGCGATCTTGCCCGCATCCTTGGTGGCCTGACGCTGGGCGTCGCTGAAATAGGCCGGAACCGTGATAACCGCCTGATCAACCTTTTCGCCCAGAAAGGCTTCGGCGGTTTCTTTCATCTTTTGCAGGATGAAAGCCGAAATCTGGCTGGGGGAATATTTCTGGCCATGCGCCTCGACCCAGGCGTCGCCATTGGCGGCCTTGACGATTTTGAAGGGCGCCAGTTTGGCGTCTTTCTGCACAGTCGGATCATCATATGACCGCCCGATCAGGCGCTTGATGGCGAACAGGGTATTTTCAGGATTGGTGACCGCCTGGCGTTTCGCCGGCTGGCCGACCAGCCGTTCGCCATCTTCGGTGAAAGCGACGATCGAGGGGGTGGTGCGCGAACCTTCCGCGTTTTCTATGACGCGCGCTGTGGCGCCATCCATAATGGCCACGCATGAATTTGTCGTGCCAAGGTCAATACCGATTACTTTGCCCATTTTAGTCACTCCTGCGGCAAGCCTGCCGGGCCACATTTGGCGCCCGTCCGGCCCCCATTAATATTTGGTTAAGCGTTCATAACCCCGTGTCATGACGCATGCCCAGCCGGCCCCGAACCCGGACCCTGCTGTGTGATGGGTATATAGGGACCGCCGCTTCGGGCCGCAACCCGTCCGGGCGGCGCCCGATGAAAAATTTGGCCCTGAAATTAAGCTTTGCATGAACAGTGGAAGGGGCATCAGGCGGAAGTGTCCACAGTGCTGCCCGGCATTGTCGTGGACGGGCCGCCGCCCTTGGCTACGCCCACCATGGCGGGGCGCAGCAGCCGGTCGCCAATGACATAGCCGGCCTGCAGGATCTGCACGATGGTGCCATCGGGCTGGCCGGTATCGGGCGCCTCGAACATGGCCTGATGAAAATTGGGGTCGAATTTCTCGCCCATCGGATTGATGGGCTTGATGCCATGACGCTCAAATACCCCCAAAAGCTGGCGCTGGGTCAGTTCCATACCCTCTATCAGGCTGGCGACCCCTTCCTGGCCCCGAATATCCTCGCCAATACTGGCCAGCGCGCGATCCAGCGTATCGGGCACCGCCAGCAGGTCGCGCGCCAGGCTGGAAATGGCGAATTTGCTGGCATCGAGCTTTTCCTTGGCGGCGCGGCGGCGGACATTTTCCGCCTCGGCCACAGCGCGCAGCAGTTGATCCTTCAGCTCCGCCGCCTCGGCCTCCAGCCTGGCGATGATTTCCTCTGGCGCGGGCGGCGGCGCATCCTGAATAATTTCGATATTTTCGGTCTCGGGTCCGGCCCCGGACGGCGTTTCAACGTCGCTCATCTTGATCCCACTAATTTAATCCAGCGCTCTATAGCAGAGCCTGATCAGGACAACAATTGCCCAACAATTTTTGCGGTATAATCAACCATGGGGATAATCCGGGCATAATTCAACCGGGTCGGGCCAATTACCCCGATCACGCCGACAATTTGTTCGTTCTTGTTGCGATAGGGCGATAGCACCAGCGACGATCCGGACAGGCTGAACAGCTTGTTTTCCGAGCCGATAAAGATGCGCACCCCATCGGCGTTACGGGCCAGCTCCAGCAGCTGGATCAGATCCTGCTGGCCTTCCAGATCTTCAAACAGGCTTCGAATGCGCTCCAGATCCTCAATCGCGTTCACATCATCGAGCAGATTGGAATGGCCGCGCACAATCAGCGAGGCGCCCGCCATGCGATTATGCCCGCCGCCCCAGACGGCAAGGCCGGCCTCGACCACCTTGCGGCTGAGCTCATCCAGTTCCAGCCTTTTGCTTTCCAGCTCGTGTAAAATCTGGCGGCGCGCTTCTTCCAGTGTGCGGCCCAGCAGCCTTGCATTCAGATAATTGCCGGCCTGTTGCAGCGCGCCTGCCGTCATGCCCAGCGGCACCGTGATCAGGCGGTTTTCAACCTGGCCATCCTGCCCCACAATGACTGTCAGCGCCTGACCAGGGCCGATATGCACAAATTCAATATGTTTCAGTTGCGGTTCATGTTTCGGCGACAGCACCAGCCCGGCGCAGCGCGCCAGCCCGGACAGGCGGCTGGTCGCTTCGGCCAGCACATCTTCCATTTTGGAGCCATGCGCATTGGCCATGGCCTCGATCTCGCGGGCTTCGGTTTCGGTTACATTGCCGATTTCCAGCAGGCCATCGACAAACATGCGCAGGCCGGTCTGCGTCGGGATGCGGCCCGCGCTGGTATGCGGCGAATAGAGCAGGCCCATCGCCTCCAGATCGCGCATCACATTGCGGATGGTGGCGGAGCTGAGCAGCGTGGGCAATTGCGCGGTAATGCTTTTGGAGCCGACAGGCGCGCCCTCGGCCAGATAGGCTTCGACCAATGCCCTGAAGATCTGCCGCGAACGTTCGTTCAGTTCCGTAATCATGGCTTCAATATAGCATAGAGATCATAACGCAGGTACATTCCGTATATGGGGTGAACCTCGCCCGAAGGAGGGCAATATGCCGGATTTCACTTTGGTCATTGGTGATAAAAATTATTCGTCCTGGTCGCTGCGGCCCTGGCTGCTGATGACACAGGCCGGCATCGGCTTTGATGAGGCGGGCATCCGCCTGCGCCAGCCCGATACCCGCCAGCAGATATTGGCCCATTCGCCCTCAGCCAAGGTGCCGGCGCTAAAACATCAGGGCCTGCTGATATGGGACAGCCTCGCCATTGCCGAATATCTGGCGGAACTGTTTCCCCACAGGCATTTATGGCCCCGGGATGTGGCCGCCCGCGCCCGGGCGCGGTCGATCAGCGCGGAAATGCATTCGGGTTTTCAGGCCCTGCGCAGCCATCTGCCGATGGATATTATTGGCCGCCATCCGGGAAAAGGGCTGGAGGCCGAGGGGGTGGCGGGTGATATTGAACGGGTGCGCCATATCTGGCGCGATACGAGAAGCCAATATGGCGCGGGCGGGCCGTTTCTGTTTGGCCCCTTCGGCATCGCCGATGCGATGTTTGCGCCAGTGGTAAGCCGTTTTACGACCTATGACGTTCCCGTTGACGCGCAATGCCGCGCCTATATGGAGGCGGTCTGGAACCTGCCCGCCATGCGGAAATGGATTGAGGGCGCCCGCGCCCAGATGAACGCCTATGGGACGGGCTGAAGTTTATTGCCCTGCTGGCTTATTAGCCTGATAGCGCTCAAGCCCCTGCTGCATCCGGATGAGCGCGTCATTATAGCTGACAGCCGCCGCCTGTTCCTGGGCATCGGGTCCGGCAATTGCGGTGGCGGACCTGCCCGGATGGGTATCGGGCTGGGCGTTATTACTATTATTATTACTTGTGCGGGCAGCCGGCTTTGGCGTCAGATGCGCCAGCGCTTCCGGCCCGCCGATGGTGCGCGACAGCGCATCCAGGGTGGCGGCGTCCAGCGTTTGCGGCGCAATTCCGTCTTTAGGAATCACCGTCACCCGGCCGCGCCAGATTTCCGGCTGCGCCGTGGCGGCCAGCGCATTATTCACGCCATCATCCGGCTGCGCGGCTTTATCCAGCGCGGCATCTGCCAGCATGGCGGGGTTTTCGCCGGTCTCGTCCGTCTCGCCCAGCAGGGCGGTCATGACATGATCGCCCGCATCCTTGCCGGTAACCTTTTCAATCGCCGTATTAACCAGCGACGTGGCCAGCCCGATCACCCCGAAAAACAGCGTATCCCCGGCAATGCGCCCCACAGGGGTGATTTCATCGCCCGTAATCCGCCGGTACAGACTTGAAACAATCGGAATATGTTGCAACGGGTTGATCATGTCGAGGAAACCCGCAAACGAAAAGCCGCCTTTCTTCCTGGCTTTTTCCGCGGTTTCGGCGTCCCCCTCCGGCACGGCGCCGGGCGCCGGGCTGAAACTGCCGCCTTCATAGGGGGTCAGCCGGCCCCGCAAGGGCAGCGCATAATAGCGCCCCGTATAGTAGCCGGGCTGAACCGGAAGCTGGGGATCAATCGACATGCGGGATTATACGCAAGCCTCAGGCCAGATTAATAATATGATAAATCAATAGCTTATTGGTTTGTGCCGGGCTGCCAAAAGGACGCTGCGGCAAACCTTGCCTGGACCAGGATGATTTTGAGGCAAGACGGCAATCCAGGCAAAAAAGGAAATGTGCGGAGTAATTTGTTTTATTCAGGCATTGCCGCCACATTTTCGCTTAAAAACGCGGTCAGACCCAGTTCGGTCAGGCGGCCCGAGGCCAGCGCCAGAAGGGCTTGCGCCATCTCCAGCTCGGGCGCGGTCAGGCGCAGCCCGTTCAGTTCCAGAAACACTGCGCCTATCATAAATCCGGCGCGCGCATTGCCCCCGGTAAAGGGGCGGTTGCGCACAATCCCCGCCATATAGGCCGCGGCCAGTTCAGCAATGTCTGCCGCCCCGGCATAGGCGAAATGCGCCCTCGGATGTTCCAAAATGGCGCGCAGCAACTGGGCGTCGCGCAGCCCGGCCTGTCCGCCATGCCGGGCCTGCAGCCAGCCATGCAGCGCAAGCGCGTCACTTTCGCCGATCCATAGGGGCGCGATCATTTATCCAGGCCGCGCAGCGCGTTGCGATAGCGCCCGGCAATATCATCGGCCTTGCGCATTTTATCCGCAAATGCGGGATCATAGGGGCTCAGCAAATAGCCGCCATCCGGGGCCTCAATCAGAAACAGCGCCGCGCCATCGGCGCTGCGCATCCGCTCGATCGCCTCACGCGGCAGGATGACGCCCAGCGAATTGCCAAATTTCCGCACTTTCAGTTCAATCATGCGCCGCCTCCCACATTATTACTAATGTAAGAACGGTATGCGCCGGAGGCAAGCGGCAAGTTAGATTTGGCAATAAGTTTTGTGCGCGGCGCATTTTTGCGGCAAGGTACGGGCAAACAAATAACCACCAGCAGGGAGCCCGCCACATGAAACTGTCCAAACCCCGTATTCCGCCGCTGCCCGAAAGCCAGTGGAGCGCAGAGCAAAGGCCCGGTTTTGAGGCCGCCAAAAAAGGCAAAAGCGCCATCAGCAATGCGGTGGTGTTCAATGTGATGGGCACGCTCGGCAATCACCCGATTGCCGCCAAAAAATTCAATGTCTGGGCGTTTCATGTCATGGGCGACACATCGACGATTGGCGCACGCGAACGTGAAATTCTCATCCTGCGCATCGGCTGGCTGTGCGAGGCGGAATATGAATGGGCGCAACATGCGGTCATAGGCCGCGCCTGCGGCCTGAGCGATGCCGAGATTGAGCGCATTAAGAAAGGGCCGGACGCGCCCGGCTGGAGCGAACATGACGCACTGCTGCTGCGCGCCGCCGACGAGCTGCACAAGGACGCCTGCATTTCAGACGCGACCTGGAACGGGCTCGCTAAAACCTACAATACCCAGCAACTGATGGATGTGGTGTTTGCCGTCGGCCAGTATAATCTGGTGTCGATGGTGCTGAATTCGTTTGGCGTGCAGCTGGACGAAGGGCTGAAGGGTTTCTGATCACCCGCGCGGATTGGGTCTTCACCTGCCCTGCAAAATAGGGCAGACTGATCTCTTATAAGAAATAAAAACAACCTCCTGCGCACAAGCATTGGAGGACAAAGGGGAGAGCATCATCATGAAACTGTCAAAGCCGCGCATTCCGCCGCTTGCCGAAAATGAATGGACACCGGAACAGGCCAAGACATTGGCCCCCCTCAAGGCCGGCACCACTCAGTTCGGCGCCAGAATGCATGTCTATAATGTGCTCGGCACGCTGTCGCGCCATCCCGAGGCCAACAAAAAATTCGGCGTCTGGGCCAATCACATTATGGGCGCGACGAACACGCTGCCCCCGCGCGAACGCGAAATTCTGATCCTGCGCATCGGCTGGCTGTGCGAGGCGGAATATGAATGGGGCCAGCATGTGGTGTTTGGCCGCGCCGTGGGCCTGAGCGACGAGGAAATCGCCCGCATCAAGCTGGGCGCGGACGCGCCGGGCTGGAGCGAACATGACGCGCTGCTGATCCGCGCCACGGATGATCTGCACAAGGACGCCTGCATTTCGGACGCCGTCTGGAACGGGCTGGCCAAGACATACAACACCCAGCAATTGATGGATGTGGTGTTCACCGTCGGCCAGTATAATCTGGTGTCCATGTGCCTGAACAGTTTCGGTGTGCAACTGGATGAAGGCGTGAAAGGATTCTAGCGCAGGCGGTCCGCGGGCTTGCGGGTGACTTGATAAAACAAGACGGGTAATCCGTCAGGGAGCGGTCTTTCAGGGAGGAAGGCAATGATCAAACTATCTTCCATGAGCCTTGGCTGCATGGCTATGCTCGGATTGCTGCTTGCAAGTCCTGCGCATGCCCAAAGCGCCAAAAATAAATCACCCGACCCCACAACGCCACGCATCCCGCCGCTTGAGCAAAGCCAGTGGACCGAGGCGCAGGCAAAGGAACTTGCCCCCTTCAAGGATGGCGCTATGATGTTTGGCACAAAGCTGAAGGCGTATAATGTGCTGGGCACCCTGGCGCAGCATGAGGCGGCGCGCCAGAAATTCAACGTATGGTCCAATCATGTGATGGGCGATACCAACACGCTGCCGCCGCGCGAACGTGAAATTCTGATTCTGCGTATCGGCTGGCTGTGCCAGGCGGAATATGAATGGGGTCAGCATGCCGTTATCGGCAAAGGCGTCGGGCTAACGGATGAAGAAATCGCCCGTATCAAGCTGGGCGCTGAGGCGCCGGGCTGGAGCGCGCATGACGCACTGCTGATCCGCGCCGCCGATGAACTGCGCAAGGATGCCATGATTTCGGACGCCACCTGGAACGCCCTGGCCAAAACCTACACTACCCAGCAGATGATGGATGTGGTGTTCACCGTCGGACAGTATAATCTGGTGTCGATGGCGCTTAAATCCTTCGGCGTGCAGCTGGATGAGGGTGTGAAAGGGTTCTGATCATGCGCCTTAGCGGCAAGAAGGCCATTGTCATTGGCGCCGGGCAAACGCCGGGCGAAACCATCGGCAATGGCCGTGCAACGGCCATCCTGTTCGCCCGTGAGGGCGCACAGGTGATGTGCGTGGACAAACGCCTGCAATCGGCGCAGGACACTGTCGATATGATCGTGCAGGAAGGCGGCAGCGCCTTCGCGTATGAATGTGACATCACCAGCGAGCCGGCCAATGTGGCGCTGGTGCAGGCGGCCCTGAAAAAAATGGGCCGCATCGACATATTGCATAATAATGTCGGCATCGGCGCAGGCGATGCGCCGCCGCACAAACTAACCGAAGACGCCTATGATCAGATCATGCTGGTCAATCTCAAAGCCATGTGGCTGACCTGCAAGCATGTCATCCCGGTGATGCGCGAACAGCAATCCGGCTCGATCATTAATATTTCATCCGCCGCGGCGGTATCCAGCGGCGGCATCACCGCCTATGAAATTTCCAAGGCGGGCGTTAACAAGCTGACCCAGTCCATTGCCATGACCAACGCCAAATATGGCGTGCGCTGCAATGTCATCATGCCCGGCCTGATGGACACGCCGATGGCGATCGAAGGCAATGTCAAGGCGCGCGGCATTTCGCGCGAAGAGGTGCGCGCCATGCGCGACCGGATCGTTCCGTTGCGCGGCAAGATGGGCACCGGCTGGGATGTGGCTTATGGCGCGCTCTATCTGGCGTCGGATGAGGCTAATTTCGTCACCGGCGCGGTACTGCCCATCGATGGCGGCCATGCGGCGAAGGTCGGATAAAATATATCAGCGCACGGTTTTTTGCCTGCCCGCCGGCGCGCTGTGCCGCAATTTTGGGGGCCAGCTAATATCCAGCCTGCGCTGCTGCGCCACGCAATCCCGTAAATACAGGTTTATCAGGCTCTGATAGGGAACGCCCGCATCCTCGGCCATGGCCTTGAAATAGCCAATCACGTCCTCGCCAAGGCGCATGGTGACGGGCTTTTTCAGTTTTGACGCATACGGATTTTTGCGCGCTTTCATTTTAGAGAAATCATATTCATCTTTCATGACAAAGCACCTTCATAATATTTCCGCTCATTCCGGGTTGCCTTGCGGGCGGAAATGATGCGGATGACTGAGCCTGCGCCACGTTCGCAGTGGCATACGATAAGCATTCTGATCCTGTCGCTCAAGCCAAGCAGCAGGAAGCGGTCTTCCGTATCGGAGCTTTCCGCGTCGAGAAATTGCAGGGCATATTCATCGTAAACACGGATTGCGCTTCTTCAAAAGAAACGCCATGTTTTCTAAGGTTTGACGCAGCTTAGCGCACATCCCATTCGAATTTAATCATATGTACAATGTATGTATATTGAGCGGCTTGTCAAGATGGGTCCGGGCTGCGGATTCTTCTGTCAATTCGGGGCGGAGGTGCGGTAACATTCGGGTAATAAAAATATAAACCGGAGGGAAGATCATGAAAGACGTAAAGGGAAAAGTGGCGTTCATCACAGGCGCGGCGAGCGGCATGGGCCTGGGCATGGCGCGCGCATTTGGCGCGGCGGGCATGAAGGTGATGCTCAGCGACATTGAGGACACGACATTGCAGGCCCAGGTCGCCGATCTGAAAGCCAAGGGCTATGACGTGGCCGGTGTGCAGGTGGATGTCACCAAGGAAGAAGCGCTGCACAACGCCGCCAAAAAAACCATCGAGACCTTCGGCAAGGTGCATGTGCTGTGCAACAATGCGGGCGTCGGCGTCGGCGGCAAATCCGAAACCTGCGACATGCGCAACTGGCGCTGGTGCGTCGATGTCAATCTGTGGGGCGTTGTCTATGGCTTGCAGGCCTTTATGCCGTTGATCAGATCGCATGGCGAGGAAGGCCATGTGATGGCCACCGCCTCAATGGCGGGCATGTATGGGGTGCGCAATCTTGGCCCCTATAATGCGGCGAAATTTGCGGTGGTCGGCATGATGGAAACCATGATGGCGGAAAATCGCAACAGCAATATCGGCGTTTCGGTGCTGTGCCCGGGCGCGGTGGCCACCAATATCGGCAGCTCGACCCGCAACCGGCAGCAGGAATATGGCGGCGCGGCCGTTCCCAGCGATCTGGACATCAGCAATGAGGCGCTGGCCCAGGGCCTGCATCCCGATGTGGTCGGCAAGCAGGTGCTGGAAGCCATTCTGAAAAACCAGCCCTATATTTTCACCGATCCCAATATGCGAAAGATGGTTGAATCGCGCTTTCGCAAAATCCTGTCGGGCTATGACTGGGCCGATAGCTGCGATGCGCTGGCGGGCGCCAAGCAGGGCAGCCTGCAACGTAAATAGGCAAGTTAAAGCATGTATGTTTTCATCGTCATTGCGAGGAGCGAAGCGGCGTGGCAATCCAGAGCGGCAAATCAAGGCCGTGCCTTGTGACTCTGGATTGACGCGCTTCGCTCGTAATGACGGCATATGGATTGCAATTCAATGATCACCAACAATCACATAACTCCGTGAACGGAGTAATCAGCGGGAGATAAGATTATGAAAGACGTAAAGGGAAAAGTGGCGTTTGTCACGGGCGCCGCCAGCGGCATGGGCCTTGGCATGGCGCGGGCCTTTGCAGAGGCGGGCATGAAAGTGATGCTGGCCGATATTGAAGCCGGCCCCCTGCAGCGCGAAACCGATGCGCTGAAGGCCAAAGGCTATGACGTGGCCTGCGTGCGGCTGGATGTCACCAAAATGCCGGATATGCAGGCGGCGGCGAAAAAAACCGTCGACACATTCGGCAAAGTGCATGTGCTCAGCAACAATGCCGGCATCGGCGTGTTCGGCAAAAGCGAAACCTGCAATCTCAAAAATTGGGAATGGGTGGTGGATGTCAATCTGTGGGGCGTTGTCTATGGGTTACAGGCCTTTGTGCCGTTGATCCTGTCGCACGGCGAAGGCGGCCATGTGGTCAGCACGTCATCGATGGCGGGCATGGTTGGGCTTAGCGGCGCGGGTCCGTACAACGCCACCAAATTCGCGGTGGTCGGCATCATGGAAACCATGATGGCGGAAAACCGCAAGACCAATCTGGGCATTTCGGTGCTGTGCCCCGGCGCGGTGGCGACCAATATTTCCACCTCCACCCGTAACCGCCAGGATGATTATGGCGGCGCGGCGCCGCCAAGCTCGAAAGAACGCATCGCCGATGTGCTGGCGCAGGGCCTGCATCCTGATATTGTCGGCAAGCAGGTGCTGGAAGCCATCATCGACAATCAGCCCTATATTTTCACCGATCCAACCATGCGCAAGATGATCGAATCGCGGCACAGGCGTTTGATGGCGGGTTATGACTGGGCCGATAAATGCAAGGCGCTGGCGGGCCAGAAACAATCCGGCGCGCTGCCATCCAATATGATGTCGGAATAGCAATCGGCTTGACCCGCGTCCGTTGTTAGGCAAAGCTGGCGGCACATAAAAATTGCGGGGCGCGCACAACAAGCCCCGCTTCACTCAGAACAGGGAGGCGCTTGCGCAGGCAGGCGGGGTAATCAGCATGAAAGACGTAAAGGGAAAAGTCGCGTTCATCACCGGCGGCGCCAGCGGCATGGGTCTTGGCATGGCGCGCGCCTTCGCTGCCGCCGGCATGAAGGTCATGGTCGCCGATATTGAGGCCGAACCCGCGAAGCGCGCGGCGGATGAACTGACCGGCAAAGGCTATGAGGCCGCATGGCTTCAGGTCGATGTGACCAAGCTGGATCAAATGCACGCCGCCGCCAAAAAGACCGTGGACACCTTCGGCAAGGTGCATCTGATCAGCAATAATGCCGGTATCGGCGTGTTCGGCATGAGCGAAACGTGCGACATGCGCAACTGGCATTGGGTGGTGGATGTCAATCTGTGGGGTGTTGTACACGGGTTGCAGGCTTTTGTGCCGCTGATCCTGTCGCATGGCGAAGGCGGTCATGTGACCAGCACGGCGTCGATGGCGGGCATGGCCGGTCTGCGCGGCGCGGGGCCGTATAATGCAACGAAATTCGCAGTGGTCGGCATCATGGAAACTTTTGCGGCGGAACATCGCAAGGATAATATCAGCTCTTCGGTGCTGTGTCCGGGCCTGGTCGCCACCAATATCGCCAGCTCCACCCGCAACCGGCAGGAAGAGTATGGCGGCGCGGCGAAGGCCAGCGACAAGGGCATTTCGGCAACAGAGCTGGCCAAGGGCCTGAATCCCGATGCGGTAGGCCGTCAGGTGCTGGAAGCCATTCAGGAAAATCAGTTCTACATCTTCACGGATCCCAGCCTGCGCCACATTATCGAAACCCGCACCAAGCGCATTCTGCAGGGTTATGACTGGGCGGCGAACTGCAAGGCGCTGAAAGGTGAAAAACAGGCCGGTCCGCTACCCGGCGGTCTGCTGACGAAATAGCTTAAAACTTCATAATAAGGCGGGGCGGCGAAAACGCCCCGCATCACTTCAGCCAAGGGAGGCGTCTGCACCAGCGGACGGCATAAACACAATGAAAGACGTAAAAGGAAAAGTTGCCTTTATCACCGGCGGCGCCAGCGGCATGGGCCTGGGCATGGCGCGCGCATTCGCCGCTGCGGGCATGAAGGTCATGATCGGCGATATTGAACTGGCCCCCGCTCAAAAGGCGGTGGATGAACTGAAAGCCAAAGGGCTTGAGGCCGCCTGCGTGCAGGTCGATGTCACCAAGCTCGAATCGGTGCAGAACGCCGCCAAGAAAACCGTCGACACATTCGGCAAGGTGCATGTCATCAGCAATAATGCCGGTGTCGCCGTGGGCGGCTATAGTGAAAGCTGCAGCATCCGCAACTGGAACTGGGTGGTGGATGTCAATCTGTGGGGCGTCGTCTATGGGTTGCAGGCGTTTGTGCCGCTGATCCTGGCGCATGGCGAGGGCGGGCATGTGATCAGCACCGCATCCATGGCGGGCATGGTTGGCCTGCGCGGCGCTGGGCCGTACAACGCCACGAAATTCGCCGTGGTCGGCATGATGGAAACCTTCGCGGCCGATCATCGCAAGGATAATATTGGCGCATCGGTTCTGTGCCCCGGCGTGGTCGCCACCAATATCGGCAATTCGGGCCGCAACCGGCCTGATCAATATGGCGGCTCTGTCGCGCCGAACCCGCGCGATAGAACGGCGGAAATGCTGGCCCAGGGCCTCAATCCCGATATTGTCGGGCATCTGGTGCTGGAAGCCATGCAGGCCGATCAGCTTTACATCTTCACCGATCCGGGGCTGAAACATCTGATCGAAACCCGCTGCAAACGCCTGACAGAAGCCTATGACTGGGCGGCGAATTGCAAGTCGCTGAAAGGCGTGAAGCAATCGGGCCTGCTGCCGGGTTGACAGGGTTTGGGGGCGCATCAAATTCACGCCCCTCCATCCGGCCAGAGCAATTTTATCCTGTTAGATTGAATAAGAAGTGATTCAATCTTACCGCATGCCGCTCTAAAGCGAAGCTTCAGCTTCGCCCGCGCGTTATCACATCACCACAACGACGCGCCCGACAACCGTGCGGTCCTGGATCATGGCCAGGGCCTCATGGGCGCGTTCCAGCGGCACTTCGGCGCAGACATAGGGATTGATTTTGCCTTCCTCCGCCCACTGATCAACCATGGCGATATTCTCACGGCCCTTTTGCGGGTCCTTGCGGCCATATTCTCCGGCGCGCACGCCGACAATGGAAAATCCCTTGATCAGCGGCATGTTTACCGGCGCGGAAGGAATCCGCCCGGAGGTAAAGCCGATAATCAGCAGCCGCCCGCCCCAATTGATGCAGCGGATTGATTCATCAAACACATCGCCGCCCACCGGGTCATAAATCACATCGGCGCCATTGCCGCCGGTCAGCTCTTTCACTTTTTCGCGAAAGCCCCGTTTGAAATCCGCGCCATAATTGATCACGTGATCCGCGCCATACTTGCGCACCACGGCCAGTTTTGCATCGGTGCTGCCGGTGCCGATAACAGTGGCCCCCAGCATCTTGCCGACTTCGACGGCGGCCAGCCCCACGCCGCCCGCAGCGCCATGCACCAGCAGGGTTTCGCCCGGCTGTAATTCGCCGCGCCGGATCAGCGATACTTGCGCGGTCAGATAGGCCGAACGGAACGAGCAGGCCTGACCATAACTTAATGGCGACGGCTTGCGCCGCAATGCGCCTTCATGCGCATTCACCTCTTCGGCGAAACCGCCGCCAGACAACATGCCCGCCACCACGGCATCGCCGATTTTCCACTGCGTGACGCCTTCGCCCAGCGCCACCACATCGCCCGCAAACTCCGTACCCGGAATATAGGGCAGCGGCGGCTGATACTGATATTTTTTCTGGATCATCAGAATATCGGGAAACTGGGTGGACGCGGCGCGAATGCGCACCCGCACCTCTTTTTCGCCGGGCGGCGGCAAATTTACATCCTCCAGTTGCATCACCGACATGTCCAGACTGTTTTCGCGCACCATCATCGCCCGCATTTTCATGCTCCCCTTCTGTGAGTTTGACGCGATCCTAACACGCCATTCATGCCCATCGGAATCGTCTTGATCGGAAGGGCGCTCCCATGCTGATATGCGGTCACAGGGAAAAATTAACCATATATTAACCTTTCGAAGAAGAGGCGGCCAATGCTCCGGATCGTTCTGGGATATATGGTTTCGTTGATGGCTGGCGTCATGCAGCCGGTTTTTGCACAATCAGTGTCTTCGGGCCTGATCGTGGCGCAAGAAACGGGCTGGGTTGATGTGGATCTGGTCAATAGCAGATCAGAGGATCCCGCAGGGCTGCATCTGTTGGCGAAAAATGTGCGCGATGACGCCCCGACGGCTATGGCCGTCGGCCGGCATCGCGAAGGCGTCGGTGCGGCGGGCGCACAGGCCAGCGCGCCCGCCATCAAGGCGGAAACTGGATTTGATCCGGTAGAAAACCGCTCCGAACAGATCATTATCCAGTTTGATCAGCCCGTCACGCAAACCGATATTGATGTGGATTATTTTCATCGTGATGAAGGCGCATGGGGCGGTGTCAGCTATCACGAACGCGGCGGATGGCGGGCCTATCGCGGCGGCGCGCTGGTCGGTGAAGGCCTGTTCCTGCCCGGACAAAAGGGCGGCGCGCATCAGATACGGATTGCGGCGCCACAGCCCTTTGACCGGCTGGAATTGTTCGCCACGCCCTATGTAACCGAAACCGGGGCGGAGATTGAACCGGGCCTGATCACCAGTGATTCCAGTGATTTTCTGATCAAACATATTGCCTACCGGCCGGTCAGCGCGGTTCAGCCCATTGCAGTCCGGTGATCCGGTCCCCAGATAATGCGAACTAAGCATTATTCAATCACCCTGGCTTCTGCTAATTTGCCGCATGATTTTTTCAGTCCGCAAAGTTTTACTGTTCGCGCTGCCGCTCGTCTGCATGCTGGGTGCGGCGGCGCAAATTCCGGCGCATTCGCAGAATAATGCGCTGGCCGGGCTGAATGCGCAGCAGCGCGCCGATCTGGACCGGGTCAATAGCTATCTCAACCGGCTCGACCGGCTGTCGGCCGGTTTCATGCAGATTGCGCCCGATGGCGATGTCAGCCGCGGCCAATTTTTTCTGAACAGGCCCGGGCGGATGCGGTTTGAATATGCGCCGCCCGATGACATGCTGATTGTTGCCGATGGCACCTCCGTCGCTGTGCGCGAAGGGGCTGATGCGATGATTGACCGCTATCCGCTCGGCTCGACGCCGCTCAGCCCCATATTGGCGGAAAAGGTCAAACTTGGTTCCGGAAACGAAGTGGTTGGCGTGAAACGCGACACCGGCTTGTTGCGGGTGCGCCTGCGCGATCCGGGCGCGCCGGAAAAAGGCGAAGTTACCTTGATTTTTGCAGATCGGGGCGGCAGCGATGTGGAATTGCGGCAATGGGTGGTGGTCGATGCGCAGGGCCTCACCACACAGATCGGGCTGAGCGATATCCGCGCCGCCGGGCCGCTTGATCCAAAATTATTCATCTTGCTTGATCCGGCGCCCGGAACGCAGAATAGAAACTGATTTCCAGCCGCAACCCAAGCTGACGTAACCGCATGACCAGAAGCAAAAAACGCCCGCTGATTGTGGGTATTCCCTGCGATCTGAAAATGATCGGCGATCTGCCGTTTCATGCCGTGGGCGAAAAATATATTGATGCGGTGCGCGATGTTGCGGGCGCCCTGCCGCTGCTGGTCCCGGTAACACGCCGGCCGCTTGAACTGGCGCATATTCTGGATGCCGTCGATGGCATTTTTCTGCCCGGATCGCCTTCCAATGTCGCGCCGGAATTATATGGCGGGCCGCCGCCGCGCGCCGGCAATGTGGGTGATCCGCAGCGCGATGCGCTCAGCCTGCCGCTGATCCGCGCCACGGTCGCCAAGGGCATGCCGCTGCTGGCCGTGTGCCGCGGCATGCAGGAAATGAATGTCGCCTTTGGCGGCACGCTGCACCCGTTCGTGCAGGAAGTGCCCGGCCGCCATAATCATATTAATGGCCATCTGAAAAAACCCGCCGCCTCGCCGGATGAGCGCTATGCCCCGGCGCATGACATTACGGTGCTGGCGAAAACCAGGCTTGCCCGCATTCTCGGCGCCGATCGTTTTCGGGTCAATTCATCGCATAATCAGGGCATTGACCGGCTGGCTGAAGGCTTTCACGTTGAAGCCGTCGCGTCCGACGGAACTATCGAGGCGGTGTCGATTGACGATGCGCCCGGCTTTGCACTTGGTGTACAATGGCATCCGGAATGGCGGGCCGGCGAAAACCCGGCCTATGCGGCAATTTTCCAGGCTTTCCGCAAGGCAATGCTGGCCTGGGTCCGGCACAAAATCAACAGCAAGGGAGTCAAATGATGAAAATAGGCATTAATACGGCGGGCATTGGGCCGGAAGGCACCATTGACGGCATGATCGAACAGGCCAAAAAAATCGAGCAGATGGGCTTTGACACGCTATGGATCGCGAGCATGTTCGGCCTCGACGCCATGATGTCGATGGCGCTGATCGGGCGTGAAACCAGCCGCATAAAGCTGGGTACGGCGGTGGTGCCAACCTATCCGCGCCACCCGCTGACCATGGCGCAGGAAGCCGCCACCGTGCAGGCCGCCTCCAAGGGGCGCTTCACACTGGGCATCGGCCTGTCGCATCAGCCGGTTATCGAAGGCGCAATGGGCATGTCCTATGACAGGCCCGCCCGCCATATGCGCGAATATCTGCAAATTCTGATGCCCGCGCTGCGCAATGAAAAAGTTCAATTTGCGGGCGAGCTCTATAAGACCAACGCCATGATCACCGTGGCCGAATCAAAGGGCGCGTCCGTTGTGGTGGCGGCGCTTGGCGATGTGATGCTGAAGCTGGCGGGAACCTATGCGGATGGCACCATCACCTGGATGACCGGGCCGAAGACGCTGGAAACGCACATCATCCCGAAAATCAGCAAGGCCGCGAAAGAAGCCGGCAAGCCCGCGCCGCGCATTGTGGCGGGCATGCCCTTCGCGCTGGTCGCCGATAAGGATGCGGTGCGCGACCGTCTGGAACGGGGTTTGAAAATGTATGGCACGCTCAAATCCTACCGCGCCATGCTGGATCTGGAAGGCGCCGCCGGTCCCGCCGATTTTGCCTGTGTCGGATCGGAAAAAGACATCAGCGCCGCTATCCGCCGGTTACGCGATATTGGCGTTACCGATCTGAATTGCACTTTGCTGGGCGTTGGCGACAGGGATTTGACGATGCAATTCCTGCAAAGCGAATTGAAGGCTAGGGCGTAAGGCTGCACCACCATGTCATGCTGAACGTAGTGAAGCATCTCCCGCCGAATTCTACGGATGGGGATCCTTCGCTTCGCTCAGGATGACAAGATGGGTATTTCAGTAAACGGCTTACGCCGCGGAAGAGGATGACGCCGACGGTTCCGTCAGCAGCGCATAAAGCGCCGCGCGATCCTGTGAGCCGCGCAGCTTTGCGCAAAGCTCCTGATTGCGCAACAGACGCGAAACCCGGGCCAGTGTGCGCAGATGTTCCGCGCCGCCATCCTCGGGCGCGATCAGCAGAAAAATCAGATCAACCGGACGGTCATCGATGGATTCAAAATCTATCGGCTGTTCCAGCCGCGCAAACAGCCCCATGACCTGTTTGGCTTCGGCGAATTTGGCGTGCGGAATGGCAATGCCCTGCCCGACGCCGGTTGTACCCAGGCGTTCGCGCGCCAGCAATTTATCCAGAATATGTTGCGCGTCAAATCCGCACAATTTGCTGGCGGCGGCGCTCAGCTCCTGCAGGGCCTGCTTTTTGCCGCGCGCCCGCAGGCTGGCGATGACCCCCTCAGGCTTGAGAATATCCGAAAGCGGCATTGATTAGTGTCCTCAACAACCCCGTGTCACGGCGAACCACTTATCTCGAAACGGCGCTATTGTTATAAAAATCCTGTCGAACAGGCAGGAATCGCCCGCACCGGCCCCCATCGGATAGCGTGTTTTACCTGCAAAAGCAAATATCAGACTAAGCATCTGATTCAATAAAGAATTTAAGCTGTCATCCGTTTCGCGCGGCGGCGTTCGACCGATGAGGGGATGCGCAGCGCCTCGCGATATTTCGCTACTGTGCGCCGGGCGATATCCATGCCCTGCTCGCGCAGCAATGCCACCAGCCGGTCATCGGACAGGATTTTTGCGGGATGTTCGGCATCGATCAGTGTACGTATTTTGTGGCGCACCGCTTCGGCGGAATGCGCGTCGCCGCCTTCGCTGGATGCAATCGAGGCGGTGAAGAAATATTTCATGTCATAAATGCCGCGATGCGTGGCGATATATTTATTCGCGGTCACGCGGCTGACAGTGGATTCGTGCATTTCAATCGCATCGGCAATAGCGCGCAGATTGAGCGGTTTGAGATGCGCCACGCCATGCTCGAAAAAGGCCTGCTGCTGACGCACCAGTTCGCTCGATACTTTCAGAATGGTGCGGGCGCGCTGTTCAAGACTTTTGACCAGCCAGTTGGCATTGCTCAGGCAATCCGAAATATAGGCGCGATCCTGGGAATTGATTTTTTGTTTCACCACCCGCGCGCAATATTGCGTATTGATCAGCACTTTCGGCAGGGTGGCATTGTTCAGTTCCACCATCCAGCCGCCATCCGGCGCCTTGCGCACAAACACGTCCGGCACGATCGGCTGCGCCGGTTCGCCACCGAATGTAAGGCCGGGTTTGGGATCCAGCGCCCTGATTTCAGCGATCATATCGGTCAGGTCTTCGGCATCGACGCCGCACAGTTTCATCAGCGCCGCGCGGTCATGGCGCGCCAGCAGCGGCAGATTTTCCAGCAGCGCCTGCATGGCCGGGTCCATCCGGTTACGCTCGCGCAACTGTATTTCCAGACATTCGGCCAGCGAACGCGCGCAGACGCCCGCCGGATCAAATCCCTGCAGAATTTTAAGCACGGCCTCAACTTCTTCGGGCGTGGCGCCGTGGCGCGCGGCAATGCGCGCCGGGGCCTCGGTAAGATAGCCCGCCTCATCCAGATTATCGATCAGTTGCGCGCCGATCAGCCGCTGGCGCGGATCGCGCAGGCTGAGATGCAACTGGCCCAGCAAATGATCGCGCAGGCTGATATCGGCTGAAATGCGGTCTTCCAGATTATAATCATTTTCCTGAAAGCTGCCGCCGCCGGCGCCCGCGCTGCTCCAGTCGGTATTGAAGGGCGGCTCGCTTTGATCGGCCAGCGCCCGGTCGGCGCCGCTGTCGCCGTCATAAAGATTGTCGTAATCCGTATCCAGACTGTCGGCGGCGCCACTGAGAACCGGCGCGTCCTCGCCCAGATACAGATCGGCCTCCGGCGCATCGCGATCAGCGGGTTCGGCAAGGGCGGGTTCGGCGCTGTCCGGTTTGAGAACGGAATCTTCCCGTTCGAGCAGCGGATTGCGCTCCAGTTCCCCTTCCACATAGGCTTCAAGCTCGAAATTCGACATTTGCAGCAGCTTGATCGCCTGCTGCAATTGCGGGGTCATTACCAACCCCTGGCTTTGCCTTATATCTAGTCGCGGTGAAAGTGCCATTGTGTACGCATGAACCCTGCTGGTATTATTCTTGCTTGATATTACCACTGAATGGTTTCAATAGGTTAAAGAGAGAAGCGATCCCCTAAATAAACCCGCCTGACATCGGCATTGCCGACGATCTCATCCGGGCGGCCTTCCATAAGTACTTGTCCCTCATGGATAATATAGGCGCGGTCGATCAGATCAAGGGTTTCGCGCACATTATGATCGGTGATTAATACGCCGATGCCGCGCGCCTTGATATGGCCGACCAGCTCCCGAATATCCCCAATTGCAATAGGGTCAATGCCGGCAAAGGGTTCGTCCAGCAGCATGAAAGCCGGTCGGGTCGCCAACGCGCGGGCGATTTCCACCCGGCGGCGCTCGCCCCCCGAAAGGGCCAGCGCGGGCGTGCGGCGCAGATGGGTGATCGAAAATTCCGCCAGCAGATCATCCACAATGGCCTCGCGCCGCGACACGTCGGATTCGACCATTTCGACCACGGCGCGGATATTCATCTCGACCGTCAGGCCGCGAAAGATCGAGGCTTCCTGCGGCAGATAGCCAATGCCCAGCCGCGCGCGCCGGTACATCGGCAATTGCGTGATGTCATGCCCATCCAGGCTGATCGTGCCATAATCGACGGGAATAAGGCCGGTGATCATGTAAAAGCAGGTGGTTTTGCCCGCCCCATTGGGGCCCAGCAGGCCAACCACTTCGCCGCGCTGCAAATTCAGGCTGACGCCGCGCACCACGGGGCGCTTGTTGAAGCCCTTGCCGATCCGGTCGACCACCAATCCGGAATTTTCCAGCACCAGACGCGGGCCGCTGGCCTGATTTTCCGTTGCCGGCTCGTTCAATTGCGTCATCAGATCCTCATATTGTTCAGGGTTTTTTGGCCGGGACGAACAGGCCCTTGACGCGCCCGCCGCTGCCCTTTTCGCCCACAATCCGGCTTTTGCCCGTTTCCAGATCCATCACCAATTGCTCCCCCCGCAACACATTTTCGCCGCGTGTCAGAACCACCTTGCCGCCCAGCGTAATCTGGGCGGTATCGACATCATAGACCGCCCATTCGCTGGTGGCGGTTTCACTGGGCGAGCTGATCGCCACCGCGCCGATCGCATCCAGCTTTGAAATCGCGCCCTGCGATCCCGCGCGTTCCGCTCCGCCGCGGTAATAGACCCGCAGATTATCCGATCCTAACCGCAATTCCCCCTGAATGGCTATGACATTGCCGGAAAAAATCGCCGTCTGATCGCTCTGCGCCACATCCAGCGCATCGGCGGTGATCTCGATGGGCTGCGATGAATCATGTTTGAAATTCATGCCCGCCGCCTGCTGGGCGTATGCGGGCGCATGCGCCGCGAACAGCATCATGCCAAGCGCCGCATAGCGGAATTTTATGGATCGGGCCCGCGTCACCCGGCGTCACCGGAACGCGGAAAGATGACGACCTTTACATCACCGGAAAAATGCAACAATTGGCCATGATCGCTGGCATACAAAGTTCTGGCGCGCAAATGTCCCATCGGCCCCTGCAGGCGCACGGGCTGATCGGCGTTCAGGGTGCCCGCCTTCAGATCGATCAGCGCGCTTTCGGTATAAAAGGCATAGCCAAAATCCGAATAAACCTCGATCTGCCCATCCAGTTGCAGGGTTTGCAGGCCATTATGCATCAACCCGCCTTTGGCGTTGAGCGAAAGCCACGAACCATCACGCGTGGAAAGATCGGCCTGTAAAGTTTCCAGCCGCACCAGTTCATGATCATTCATATCCTGCACGGCGGCTTCGGCTATCACCCGATAGGGGCGGTTATCCGAACTGACGCCGGTAAAGTGCGGGCTGCTCATGCGCAGATCATCCTTCACCGCGGAAATTTCAGATGTGGTCAGCTCGAATTTGCTTTCTTCGTGAAACAGGCGCGGCCAGACAATCATCAGCGCCAGAAAAAACGCCGCCACGGCGGGCAGCACAAATTTCACCAGCCGCATGATCAGGCGGCGGCGCGGATCCTCGCCACCGGCGGGAAGGGCGCGCGCCTGACGCCAATCCGGATGGCCGCCATATCTGGCTTTGCCTGACGGTTCATTTACATTCGCCGCTGCGGCCATCAGATAATGCCCGCGCGCAGGCAATCATGAATATGCACAATGCCGACGGGCGGCTGCGGCCTGCCGGAAGGCTGCGCGGTCACGAACAGACAGGTGATCTTGCCCGCCATCAGGCCCAGCGCCTCGGCGGCCAGCGCGCCCTGATGAATGGTTTTGGGACTGGCGGTCATGATCTGTCCGGCATTTGTCTGCAACAGATCGCCATTCAGCGTGTGACGGCGCAAATCGCCATCGGTGATAATCCCCGCCAGCGATCCATCATCGCCGGTAATGCCGGCACAGCCGAAACGGTGCTGGGTCATGATAATCAGCACCTCGCTCATCGGCATATCCAGCCGGGCCAGCGGCAATTCATCGCCCGTATGCATAATGTCCGCCACCCGCAGCAGCGATTTGCCGATCTGGCCGCCCGGATGCAGCAGCCGGAAATCATCGGCGGAAAATCCCTTGCGCTCCATCAGCGCCACGGCCAGCGCATCGCCCAGCGCCAGCGAGGCGGTGGTGGATGTGGTGGGCGCCAGCCCCATCGGGCAGGCTTCGGGCGCGGGCGGCAGCACCAGCGCCACATCGGCCGCGCGCAGCAAGGTGCTGTCCGGATTGCGCGCCATGCCGATCAGCGGAATGCGGTTGCGCCGCGTATGCGTGATAATATCGCCCAGCTCCGGCGTTTCACCGGAATTGGACAGCATCAGGCAGGCGTCAAGCGGGGTGATCATACCCAGATCGCCGTGGCTGGCCTCGGCGGGATGAATGAATTGCGCAGGCGTACCCGTGGACGCGAATGTGGCGGCGATCTTGCGGGCAATATGGCCGCTTTTGCCCATGCCGCTGACAATCACCCGGCCTTTAACCTGATGCAGAATGTCGAGCGCCGCGATGAACGCGCCATCCAGATTTTCCGCCATGGCCAGCAGGGCGTTCGCGCCGGTTTCCAGCACCCGGCGCGCGGCGGCCAGTTCGGGCGATGCGATGGGCTCGGGTGTTTTTTCAGGCGCAGTCTTTTTCACGCTCATATCCGGTTTACGCTCATATCCGGCTCTCCCTGCCGGGTGACGCCGCGAGTATGGTCAGATCAGACCGAATCATACACTAATGCGAGAAAATATCCATGTCGGCCCAGCCCATCAGGTCCAGTTCGGCCCGCACAGGCAGAAAGTCGAAACAGGCCCTGGCGATATTGGTGCGGCCTTCGCGGGCCAGCATCTCGTCCAGTTTCGCCTTTAGCGCATGCAGGTGCAGCACATCGCCTGCGGCATATTTCAGTTGCGCCTCGTTCAGATTGGGATCGCCCCAGTCGGAACTTTGCTGCTGTTTGGAAACTTCATGCCCCAGCAGATCCTTGACCACATCGCGCAGGCCATGCCGGTCGGTATAGGTGCGCACCAGCCTGGAGGCGATCTTGGTGCAATAGATGGGCCGCGTGTCCACGCCCAGATAATGTTTCAGCATCGCCACATCAAAGCGGGCAAAATGAAACAGTTTGACCACTTTGGGGTCGGCCAGCAGGCGGCACAGATTGGGGGCCTTGTAGGCGCCCATATCAAAGCGCACCAGATGCGCCGTGCCATCGCCCGCGGAAAGCTGCGCCAGACACAGCCGGTCGCGATGCGGGTTCAGCCCCATGGTTTCGGTGTCGATGGCCACGCAATTCCCGAAAGAAATATTATCGGGAAGATCGCCTATATGCAGATCAACATTCATTTCAAATATCCTCGTAGCAGGAGTCCGCTGCCGTTCCCTCGGAACTATGGCGTGACATCCGCTTCGCACGCAACGGCGCAGTCGCGCCGCAGCTAAATTCTGGCTTCGCCAAAATTAGCGAAGGCGGATGGTGCCCAGGAGAAGACTCGAACTTCCACGCCCTTGCGAGCGCTAGCACCTGAAGCTAGTGCGTCTACCAATTCCGCCACCTGGGCACATCTGCAGGATAGTCAGGGGGTTGAGGTAGCCATGCAGGGCCCTAATGTCAAAGATTATTTACATCTCTTGCGGAAAAACCCAGCCCAATCAGGGCTATGCCTGAGCGCCCTGTTTGGGTTAAAAGGGCTGAATCGACGGGCATCAAGATAGGATTGGCGAATGGCGAACGAACTGATCACGGTTTTTGGCGGCTCCGGGTTTATCGGCCGGCATGTGATCCGCAAATTGGCCAAACGCGGCGCCCGGGTGCGCGCGGCGGTGCGCCAGCCCAATCTGGCGGGCTATCTCAAGCCGATGGGCGATGTCGGCCAGATTGAGCCGGTTCAGGCCAATATCCGCTATGAAAGCTCGATCATTCAGGCCATGCGCGACGCCGACCGGGTGATCAATCTGACAGGCATCCTGTATGAAAGCGGGCCGCAGAAATTTACCCGGGTACAGGCCGAAGGGGCCGGTGCGATTGCCCGCGCCGCAAAGGCCGCGGGGGTGCGCAAGCTGGTGCATGTTTCCGCCATTGGCGCGGATGCGGCGTCAAACTCGGCCTATGCGCGCAGCAAGGCCGCCGGCGAGGCCGCGGTGCGCGAATATTTCCCCTCTGCCACCATCATCCGGCCTTCGGTGGTATTCGGGCCGGAGGATGATTTTTTCAACCGTTTCGCCATGCTGGCGCGCGCGCTGCCGGCATTGCCGCTGATCGGGGGCGGCCACACAAAGATGCAGCCGGTCTATGTCGGCGATGTGGCGGACGCCATTGTGCGCGTCCTTTATGACAGCGCAACCGATGGCAGGATTTATGAGCTGGGCGGGCCGCAGATTTATACGATGAAGCAGATCATGGAACTGGTGCTGGCCGTTACCGGACGGCGGCGGTTATTGCTGCCGCTGCCGTTTTTTGCCGCCCGCATTCAGGCCGCGCTGCTGCAATTGCTGCCCAAACCGCTACTGACGGTGGATCAGGTGCGGCTGCTGGAAGTGGATAATGTGGTGTCCGCGGGCGCGCTGGGGCTGAAGGAGCTGGAATAGGTTTTTTGGAGCGCCGCAAATCTCAGCCCGGCGTCACGGCAAAACGCACCAGGCGCTTCGCCGTGACGATGAGAGGTGATTCAGTACACTATGACCGAG
>JAHHGO010000059.1 GCA_023252275.1 Alphaproteobacteria bacterium | reverse complement strand
GTCAGTTTCTGGGAAAAAACCAATGCGGATGAATATGGTTTCTGGGCGAACATAAACCCGGAAGTGCCGCATCCGCGCTGGAGCCAGGCGGTGGAAGAACCACTTGGCACGCGCAGCACCGTACCCACAGTTCTGTATAATGGTTATGGCGAACAGGTGGCGGCTCTGTACAAGAATATGAACGGGCAAAATATTTTTATGTGATGATGGATAAACGCAGGCCTCCCGGACTGGTGATTTTTGATTGCGATGGCGTGCTGGTGGATAGTGAGCCGATAGCCAATTATGCCTTGGCGGCGGCGGTCACGCGTCTTGGCCTGCCCATGAATGTCACGGACACGCGGGCGGCTTTTGTTGGGCTGTCCATGCGTCAGATCATGAAAAATATCTCCGGTTTAACCGGGCAGCCGGTGCCGGATGCGTGGCGTCAGACATTGCAGGATGAAACCTATGCCGCTTTCCGGAGGTCGTTGCGCGCCGTGCCTGGTGTGCAGGAGGTTCTGGCGCATATTCAGGCTGCCAATATCGCCTTATGCGTGGCCTCGTCGGGATCGCTGGACAAGATGGAACTGACGCTGGGCCTGACCGGATTGCGGGCCTATTTCGGTGATAATCTGTTTTCCAGCACGATGGTGGCGCGCGGCAAACCGCATCCCGATCTGTTTCTGCATGCGGCTGCACAGATGGGAGTTTCGGTGGACCGTGCCGTGGTCATTGAGGACAGCGTACCGGGCGTCATGGGGGCGCGGGCGGCAGGCATGCAGGTATTCGCCTATGCCGGAGATCCGGAAAGCAATGCGGCAAAACTCAGGGCTGAAGGGGGTGAGATATTCACCGGCATGGCAGACCTGCCGCGCTTGCTGGCTCTGAAGCCGTAAACTGAAACCGTAAAGCAGCCGCGGACGGGGCCAACATGCACTTGGGGGCTACATGTTGACCCCAACGCGTCCGTTAAGACACGTATGCAATTGTGGGATGAAACAATTGCCTAGTTACTTATATCAAGATTTTGCAAAAAGTCCAGCCAAATTCTTTTTTTGGGATTAGAAATTCAGAATGGTTTTAACCTACGGATTTGCTCGGATATTTGAGGGCTTTTTGTCAAATCGGACAGGGGAGCACAATGATTTGTGGTCTGTATAACAGGCAGGGCTATCGCATTTGAAGTTTTGGGAACTGAGTAAGGATTTGCGCCAGGAATGCATTATCCCAACCTGCGCGCTTGAGCTTTCCGCGCATGGAGCCTTTTGATGGCTCGAGCTTGGCGAGGTTGAGTGCCAGCTTGCGCAAGAGGGCGAGGTTCTCGGGGCCGTGATCCTTGCGGTTTCTGGCCTGATCTTCGTCCATGATGACGTCAAGCACCCAATGCAGCTGGTTCTCGATGCCCCAATGGCTGCGGGCGACGGCGTTGAAACGCTCTGGGGCAAGCGTCTGGCTGAGCAGATAATAGGCGGTTTCGCTTGATGTTTTGTCTCCGGCCTCGCGGCGGCGCGCGATTTTTCCAACCGCCTTGAGGCCTGGCCAATCATGCGTCTCTTGAAGCCAGGCGATATCGGTGCTGAGGCTGGCCGTGCGGGTTTCGATCCGGCCATGTCCCTTATCAAGTTCCACGGCGCTGGTGAGCGCTGTCTCGGGGTCGTCAAGAAAGCGGCGCACGTCGTCGTGCAGCGTCCCCTGATTGCCCTTGAGCGCCAGCACATAGTCGCCGCCCTGCTCGAGCACCTGCTGGGCGATCTTGCGCTGGCAGCTGATCGCATCGGCGGTGACGGTTCGGCCTTTCAATGACAACAGCTCCAACAGCTTCGGCACGGCGGTGATTTCATTTGATTTGGAATCGACCGCAATCTGCCCTAGCACCAGGCGTTGATCAGTTGCCCAGGCGCTCACCAGATGCAACGGCGAGGCCGCGCTCGCCCGGTCGAATGAGCGCCGCAGCGTCTTCCCGTCAATTGCGATAACTCCTTGGCAGTTCTCGGAAAAACGTTGCATAAAACCGAGGAACCAGAGATGGAAACGCTGCGGATCGAGAAGCCGGAACACCCGGCTGAAGGTGTCGTGGCTCGGGATGCCATGTTCCAGCCGCAGAAATTCCTGCAAAAAATCCCGTTTCGAACGGCCAAACAACGCCATGTCCGCGCACGTCTCCCCACCACAAAGCACCGTGCACAATGCAATTATCAGAACTTCATGCAGCGAATGCAACTTTGCATTGCCCGTTCGGGGATCATCCAGGCCCTCAAATATCTCCTCATGCTCCGCCATGGCACCGCTCCTTTCATAAATCGGTGCCCTTCTGTAGAATCCCTCTACCCCCTAATATGCAAGCTTCTTTTCAAATGCGATTCCCCTGTTCACGCCCCCTTTCCCCCTTTTTCCCGCCCACGCTCTGTGCTACAAGCCCCGCCTCATGTTGCATATCAATGATCTGAATTTTGGCATTGCCGGACGCCCCCTGTTTCAGGGCGCGACGCTTGGCATTTCCGCGGGCTGGCGGGTGGGGCTGGTTGGCCGCAACGGCACCGGCAAATCCACCCTGTTGCGGCTTATCACCGGCGAACTGGCGCCCGATGGCGGCAGCATTAATGTGCACCCAAGCTGGCGCATTGGCATGGTGGCGCAGGAAGCGCCCGGCGGCGAAACCAGCCTGCTGGATACGGTGCTGGCCGCCGACACCGAGCGCGCGGCCCTGCTGGCGGAGGCCGAAACCGCCACCAATCCGGATCGCATTGGCGAAATTCACACCCGGCTGGCGGATATTTCCGCCCATACCGCCACGGCGCGCGCCGGCGCCATTCTGTCGGGGCTGGGCTTCAGCGCCCAGGATCAGGCCGCGCCCTGCAGCGCCTATTCCGGCGGCTGGCGCATGCGGGTGGCGCTGGCGGCGGTGCTGTTCGCCGAGCCGGATCTGCTGCTGCTGGACGAGCCGACCAACTATCTCGATCTGGAAGGCGCTATCTGGCTTGAATCCTATCTGCGCAATTATCCGCGTACGGTCATTCTGGTCAGCCATGACCGCGATCTGCTGAATACCGCCGTACAGCATATTGCGCATCTGGATGACGGCAGGATCACGCTGTACACGGGCGGCTATGACCAGTTCGAGGAAATACGCCGCCTGAAGCTGGAACAGCAGATGTCCTTCAAAACCAAACAGGATCATCAGCGCAAACATTTGCAGGCCTTTGTCGACCGGTTCCGCTATACTGCGTCAAAGGCGCGCCAGGCGCAAAGCCGCATCAAGCAGCTTGAGAAAATGCAGCCCATCGCCGCCGTCAGCGAAGATCATGTCAAACCATTTCATTTTCCCAACCCGGACCGGCTGGCGCCGCCGCTGATCCATATCGAGAATGGTGAGGTCGGCTATTCGCCCGGCCAGCCGGTGCTGCGCAAGCTGAACCTGCGCTTTGACATGGAAGACCGCATCGCCCTGCTGGGGGCCAATGGCAATGGCAAATCCACCTTCGCCAAGCTCCTGACCGGAAAGCTGAAGCTGGAAACCGGGCGTATGCAGGCCTCGAAAAAACTGCGCATCGGCTATCTGGCGCAGCACCAGATTGATGAACTGGACGGCAAGGCGACGCCATTTGATCATTTCCGCGAGGCGCTGCCGGAAACCGCGACCGAGGCGCAGATCCGCGCAAGGCTGGGCGGCTTTGGCTTTGGCTATCTGAAAGCCGCCACCCGCGTCGATGATCTGTCGGGCGGCGAAAAAACCAGATTGCTTTTTGCACTGATTACCCTGCCCAAACCGCATCTGATGATCCTGGACGAGCCGACCAACCATCTGGATGTGGATTCGCGTCAGGCGCTGGCGCTGGCGCTGAATGAATATGAAGGCGCCGTGCTGCTGATCAGCCATGACCGGCATCTGATCGACGCCTGCGCCGAACGGCTGTGGCTGGTGAAGAACGGCACGGTTATCAGCTATGAAGGCACTCTGGATGAATATGGCCAGTCGCTGCTGAGCGGGCCGCGCGGACCATCGATCCGGACTGCAACGGTAAAACCTCCTGCGTCGCCACGCGAGAAAAAACAGAGCGGCGCGCAAAAACGCACCGGACTTGCGCCGCTGAAACAGGCGGTGGCGGACGCCGAAAAGAAGCTCAGCGATCTGAATGTGCTGAACAGCCGCGTCGAAGAGGCGCTGAGCCGGCCCAATATCTATCAGGACGCGCCGGAGCGCGCGCAAAAACTGATCCGCCAGCGCGCCGATCTGACCCGCCTGATCGCCCAGGCCGAAACACGCTGGCTCTGCGCGCAACAGGCCTATGAAGAAGCCATGATTGAAGCGTAAACCGGCCGCAAACTGAAGGCCTAACGGACGGAGGCATTTTATAGCGCTGACATTTATGGTATTCCCATGTAAATAATGGGCCAATCTAAAATCACGGTGCGCCGCTAATCCTGCCCGATACGGCTGCCGGTCGCGCCCTGCTGATGCAGATATTTTGCGTCCGGGCGTTTGTTGTAGGGCCGCACGGCATGGCCTGACAGCGGCTCGAAACTGATTGAGCAAATCCGCATGCCGGGGCGCAGCGCCAGCGATACTTTGCCGGCATTATAAAACTCCAGCACCAGCGGCCCCTCAAATCCCGGATCCACCCCATGCGCGGTGATATGCACCATCAGTCCCAGCCGGGCGAGGCTGGAGCGTCCATTGATCCAGCCCGCAATATTATCGGGCAGACCGACTTCCTCGATGGTAACGCCCAGCGCCAGTTCGCCCGGATGCAGATAAAACGCCTCGCCTTCAGCGATATTCACTTCGGCGCGGGTGATTCGTTCCACCTGCGCGTCCAGTTCCGCACGCGGGCCGCCAAGGTCAATCACCGGGGCCGCGTGATAATCGAAAATGCGGAACTTGCCACTCAGGGTCAGATCAACCGACGCGCCTGCAATGCGGCTAGGCTCAGGACGCGGTGAAATTTTGAGTATCCCATCATCAAGATGTTTCTCAATATCTGCGTCACACAGTTTCATTCGCGGCTGTCCGATTCTGAAGTATCGGTGCAGTCTTGCCACAGCCCAAGGCGCGCGTCCATGCAAGAAAAGCCGCAGTGATAATTGCTTGACGCCGGGGTATGTGAGTCAATATTGTCTTAAAATTAACTAATTCAATCCCGGCATGATACAGCCTGTTGGTGGGATAGAAATCATTTTGCCCAATTTCCGCGAGTTTTAAATTGCAATTCTCCCGTCCCAGCTGGCTTAACATTAACCCCCGCATTGCAGCCGTGGCAATCGGTGTGCTGGTGCTTGGTGTGCTGTATTACGCCTTTAGCGGTTCCGGCGCGGGGGGTGGTCCCGGCGGCCCACCGCCGCCCTCGGTGCTGGTGGGCCATGCGCAAACCGGCCTGGTCAGCCATGAAATCAGCGCCGTTGGCAGTCTGCGATCCAATGAATCGGTGGTGATCCAGCCGGAAATTACCGGCCGGGTATCAGAGATTTCCTTTAACGAAGGCGAGGCGGTTCTCAAAGGCGCAACGCTGATTCGGCTCGATGACAGTGTGTATCGCGCGGAATTGCAGCAGGCGGAAGCGCAACTGGCCCTGAGCAAGGCGAATTTTGACCGCAGCAGCGATCTGTTCAAGCGTGGCAACGCGTCTGCGCGCGCGCGCGACGAGGCGCTGGCGCAAATGCGCGTGGACGAAGCCAATGCGGCGTTAGCGCGCGCATTGCTGGACAAGACCAATATTACCGCGCCGTTTGATGGCATCCTTGGCCTGCGGCAGCTTAGCGTCGGCGACTATGTCAAACCCGGCGACAAGGTGGTCAATATTGAAGATATCGATCCGGTCAAGGTCGATTTCCGAATCCCGGAAATACATGCGGCGGTTCTGAAAGTCGGCCAGGAAATCATGGTCATGCTTGATCCGTTGCCCGGAAAGAGTTTTAGGGGATCGGTATATGCGATTGATCCTCTGATCGACCCCAATGGACGGGCCGTGGTGTTGCGCGCGACGGTGGAGAACCAGCAAGGCGAGTTGCGCCCTGGCATGTTCGCGCGGGTCAATCTGGTGCTGGACCGGCGCGAGGATGCCATCTTGCTGCCCGAAACGGCGGTATTTCCCCTTGGGCAGAAGCGCTTTGTCTTCAAGGTGGCTGACGGCAAGGCCGTGCGCGCCGAGGTCGAAACCGGTTTGCGCCGGGAGGGCAAGGTTGAAATCATCAGCGGCGTCACGCTTGCGGACCAGATTGTGCTTGAAGGGCATTTCAAAATTCAGGACGGGCGCCCGGTGACGGCAGTCAGCGACGACAAGCCTTCTTCTTAAAGGAAAATCCCCATGGGCGGCAACTCTCTACCGGAAATTTGCATTCGCCGACCGGTGCTGGCCGTGGTCATGAGCCTGCTGCTGGTGCTGCTTGGCCTGATTTCCTTCGACCGGCTGTCGGTGCGCGAATATCCCAATATCGATCCGCCAATCGTGCTGGTGGCTACGACCTATACCGGCGCCAGCGCCGAAATATTGGAAAGCCAGGTCACGCGCGTGCTGGAGGAATCCCTCGCCGGTATTGAAGGAATTGACTATATCCGCTCGGTTTCGCGCCAGGAGCTTAGCCAGATCGCCATAAATTTTCATCTGACGCGCGACATTGACGCCGCCGTCAACGATGTGCGCGACCGGGTGGGCCGCGCGCGCGACCGGCTGCCGGAGGAGATCGACGAACCGCTGGTGCAGCGGCTTGAGGCCGACGCCGATCCGATCATGGGCAACAGTCTTTCCAGCGACCGTCATACGCCCATGGAGCTGACCGAATATGCGGAACTCTACGCCAAGGACCGGTTGCAGGCGTTGCCTGGCGTCGCCGAGGTGCGGATATTTGGAGCGCGGCGCTTCTCCATGCGCATCTGGCTCGATCCTGCCCGTCTCGCCGCCTATAATCTGACGGCGCAGGATGTCGAAAACGCCCTGCGCGCGCAGAATGTCGAGATCCCCTCAGGCCGGATTGAAAGCGCGGAAACGGAATTCAGCGTTTTATCCCAGACAGACATGCGCGAGCCGGCGGAGTTCGAAGCGGTTGTGCTAAAACAGGCGGATACCTATCCCGTGCGCATACGCGATGTCGGCCGCGTGGAACTGGCCCCGGATGAGGAACGCAGCATCGTGCGCTTTAATGGGCGCCCGTCGATTGGTCTTGGCATTGTCAAGCAGTCAACAGGAAATCCGCTGGAGATTTCCAGGGCCGTGCGGACGGAAATAGATCAGATAAATCAGACATTGCCCGAGGGCATGCAGCTGCGCGTCGGCTATGACACCTCTATTTTCATCGAACGTTCCATTGCGGCGGTATACCGGACAATTCTGGAATCGGTGGTGCTGGTCGGGTTGGTGGTGCTGCTGTTTTTGCGGACGCCGCGCGCGACATTCATTCCTCTGGTGACCATTCCGGCCTCGCTGATTGCGGCGTTTGCGATCATTGCAGCGCTTGGCTTCACCATTAACACGCTTACCTTGCTCGCCATGGTGCTGGCCGTGGGGCTGGTGGTCGACGACGCGATCGTCATGCTGGAAAATATTTTCCGCCATATCGAAGAGGGCGTGCCGCCCATGCAGGCGGCCATGCAGGGCAGCCGTGAAATCGGTTTCGCCATCATCGCCATGACCATCACGCTGGCGGCCGTTTACGCGCCGATCGGGTTTCTCACCGGGCGCAGCGGAAGACTGTTCATCGAATTCGCCTGGACGCTGGCCGCCACCGTGCTGATCTCCGGTTTCGTGGCGCTGACGCTGACACCCATGATGTGTTCGCGACTGCTGCGGCATGAAGAAAAACACGGCGCTATTTATACGGGCATCGAAAACGCCATTGTCAGCGCCACGAATGCTTACCAGCGCATTCTTGGCCAAATCCTCTCCCGTCGGCTGATGGTCATGGGGGTTGCTGCGATTTTTGTTGTCGCGGGCGGCGCATTGTTTGCGACATTAAAAAATGAGCTGACCCCGGTTGAGGATCGCAGCAGCATTGTCGGCGTGTATATCGCCCCCGAGGGCGCCACCATCGACTATATGGACAGGTTTGGAGCCGAGACTGATGAAATTTACCGGACAACGCCGGATGTGGAAAGTTATTTTATGGTGCTTGGCAATCCGATCATCAATAACGGCAATACCTATCTTAATCTTTCGGAATGGAATGAGCGTGATCGCAGCCAGCAGGATATTGTGAAGGAACTATCGGGCCGCCTGGGCAAACTGACGGGTTTTATGGCGTTTCCGATGAACCGGCCATCGCTTGGGCAAAGCCCGCTATCCCGGCCGCTGTGGATCGTGTTACAGTCCACGGACAGTTACGTGGAAATCGAGCGCATCACCCAGAAAGTGCTGGGCGAGTTGCGTAAATATCCAGGCTTCGTCAATATTGACACCAACCTGAAGCTCAACAAACCGGAACTGAAGGTCACGGTCAACCGGGACAAGGTGCAGGACGCCGGCGTCGAGGTGGCGACTGTTGGCCGCACGCTGGAAACCATGCTCGGCGGCCGCGACGTCACCCGTTTCAAGCGCGAGGGCAAGCAATATGACGTGGTTGTTCAAATGGAGGATATCGACCGTGTCAATCCCGATGATCTGGCGCGGATTTATGTGCGTGGACGCGACGGCGGAATGATCCAGCTTTCCAACCTGGTCGATGTGCAGGAATCGGTTGCGCCGCGTGAACTGGTGCGTTTCAATCAGATGCACTCGTCTGAAATCAACGCCACATTGGCGCCCGGTTATACGCTGGGCGAGGCCCTGGACCATCTGGAAAGGATTGCCCGCGAAAACATACCTCCATCCATGCAGATCGATTTTATCAGCCAGTCACGCGAATACAGATCCGCATCCACCGAGATTTATTTCATCTTCGCGCTGGCGGTGGTGTTTATCTATCTGGTGCTGGCGGCGCAATTCGAAAGCTTTATTGATCCCATCGTGATTTTGCTGACGGTGCCGCTCTCTTTGACCGGCGCGCTGCTGGCGCTGAAACTCTCCGGCGGCACCCTGAATATTTATAGCCAGATCGGGCTGGTGACACTTGTCGGGCTTATAACCAAGCACGGCATTCTGATTGTCGATTTTTCCAATAAACTGCGCGCGGAAGGAAAATCTATCCACGATGCGGTGATCGAGGCGGCGGCGCTGCGCCTGCGGCCGATATTGATGACATCGGGCGCCATGATCATGGGAGCCCTGCCGCTCTGCCTTGCCAGCGGCGCCGGCGCGGAAAGCCGTCAGGCAATCGGCTGGGTGATTGTCGGCGGCATCAGCCTGGGCACGGTGCTGACCCTGTTTATTCTGCCAACGGTCTATACAATAATTTCGCGTTTTCGCACCATCAAGCCAGGCCTGCCGGAAATGCAGGCCAAAGCCGCAGCTGCGGAATAGTCTGCCGTGGTATCGGGCTAGGAGCAATTTCTGGAAAATGGCGAGAGTGACGGGACTCGAACCCGCGACCTTCGGCGTGACAGGCCGACGCTCTAACCAACTGAGCTACACCCCCATAAGGCTTGTGTATGCCTGCCCCCCCTGACAATGTCAAGCAAGGTGTCACCGGTATGTGAGCCGTTACAGTACTGCGCTGTTGCTGCTTCATAAATCACCTGTAAACGGTCATATTCAGATGTATGGTTGACGCCCTGAAAGTATATTTGAGCTTGCATTTTCAGAGACGTAAACCTGCCGCTAACCCTCAATTACATGGAAGGCTACCGATATATGAATGACTGGACCTCGGGATATGTTGCCGATGTCGGCTACACCTATGGTTATTATGGCGAACTGAACCCGCTTCGCGAAAAGCTGGCGCTGCTGGCCGCGGGCTTTGACATTGCCCCCTGCCGCACGGCCTGCGAGCTTGGCTTTGGTCAGGGTGTTTCGGTTAATGTTCATGCCGCGAGCCAGCCTGAAACCACATATTGGGCGACAGATTTCAATTCGGCTCAGGCGGGCTTTGCGCAATTGGTCGCCGGCGCGTCCGGGGCCAATGTTTCGCTGTTTGACCAGTCCTTTGAAGAGTTTTGCAGCCGCAGCGATCTGCCCGGGTTTGATTCTATCGGACTGCATGGCATATGGAGCTGGATATCCGACGAGAACAGAGCAATCATTGTGGACTTCATCCGGCGCAAACTGAATGTCGGCGGGGTTCTGTATATCAGTTACAACACGCTGCCGGGCTGGGCGCCAATGGTGCCGATGCGGCATTTGCTGACCGAACATGCCGCAATTATGGGCGCGCCCGGACATGGCATTGTGGGACGCATAGATCAGGCCATTGAGTTTGCGGAAAAACTGATGGCGCTGAACCCGCAATATGCGCGTCTTAATCCTGTTATTGCTGAACGCCTGAAAGCCATCAAGGATCAGAACCGCCATTACCTGGCGCATGAATATTTCAACCGCGACTGGCGCCCCATGCCGGTGGCGGAAATGGCCAATTGGCTTGAACCGGCAAAACTGAGTTTCGCCTGTTCCGCTCATTACATGGATCACATTGACGCCATCAATCTGACGAACGAACAACAGGCCTTCATGCGCGAAATTCCCGACACTTTGTTTCGTGAAACGGTGCGTGATTTCATGGTCAATCAGCAGTTCCGGCGTGACTATTGGGTCAGGGGCGCACGCAAGCTCACGCCGCTCGAACTGCTGGATACATTACGCCGGCAGCGTTTCGTATTGGCCTCGCCCCGCAAAGATATGCCGCTAAAGGTCAAGGGCGCGCTTGGCGAGGTTGAACCGACCGCCGCCATCTATAATCCCATACTCGACGCTTTTTCCGATCATCAGCCAAAGTCACTGGCTCAGGTGGAACAGACGCTGCGTGATGCGAACATCAATTTCGCCCAACTTCGCGAGGCAACCGTCATCCTGTGCGGCAGCGGCATTTTGCACCCCGCCCAGGAAGATAAGCAGATCAGCAAGGCCAGGCCGTTTACGGACCGGCTTAACGCCTTTCTGATCGATAAATCCCGCAGCAGTAATGATGTTGCCTATCTGGCCAGCCCGGTCACCGGGGGCGGCATCATTGTTCCGCGCTTTTCCCAGATGTTCCTGAAGGTTCGCGCCCAGGGCCGGAAATTGCCTGCCGAGTGGGCGGCGGCAACCTGGCAGATTCTTGCCGCGCAGGGACAACGCATCCTGAAGGACGGCAAGACGCTGGAAACCCCGCAGGAAAATCTGGATGAATTGACCGCCCAGGCGAACCAGTTTTCAGAAACGCAACTGCCTTGTCTGAAGGCGCTGGGCATAGCCTGAACGGGCGCGGCTTCAACTTTCTCCTGGTGAAAATTTTCATTTCGGACCCCCTGAAAATTGCGCTATTAAGGCGTATCTTCTTCGTTAGCCACATCACAAGGTGAAGATGTTGAAAAATCCCCAGCCAGTTTCCAAGGAAACGCATCGGTATAAACGGCTGTTGCCAACGCCGTCTTATATTTACGCGCAAAATCAGGCCATAGTGCCGCTGGTTGGCGTTGAATGCGCCCAGGCGGTGCATAATTTTCCGATCGTCTTTACGCCTTACGGGGAATCCTATGTGCTGATGGCGATGCTTTCCTTGCAGCCTGAGCGCAATATGTTTGTTTCCCCGGATGGCAAATGGCTGGGCTCCTATATACCCGCCATCCTGCGCCAGCATCCCTTCGCGGTAGGCCTTCCCGCGGAAGGCGGAGAACCGCTGCTGTGTGTGGATGGCGATTCCGATCTGATTTCCGATACGGACGGCCAGCCAATGTTTGAAGTGGACGGCAGCCCATCCGAAACCATGCGCAAGGTCATTGATTTTGTGGGCGAGCTGGAACGAAGCCGCGCCGTCACAATCCGCGCCGTCAATATGCTGGTACAGCACAATCTGATTATTCCCTGGGATATTACCCTGAACACGCCACAGGGGCAGCAGAAGGTGAATGGTATATTCCGCATTGACGAGGCGGCGATGAACGCCCTGCCCTATGATGGTTTTCTGGATCTGCGTCAGGTTGGCGCATTGCCGATAGCCTATGCGCATCTGCTATCGCTTAACTGCATAGATAATCTGGTGAGGCTTTCATCATTAAACACAGGCGCCCCGGCGGCGGGTAAATCCGCTGCAATGACGCCCGCAATTGATGGCAATGGCGATCTCGTGTTCAATTTCTGAAGAGAGATGCCTCAGATAAATGCTTAACGCAGACATGCGCGGGACAGCGCAAGAATATCCGCAGAGATTTTATCCCACGAAAACTGCTGTTGCGCGGTTTTCAGCGCGCCCTCTTTAAGCGTTTCCAGCAGATTGTCATTCAAGGCCAAACGGCGGATTTCCGACGCCAGCGCTTCGGGGCTGGTGTCGGCGGCGACCAGCCCGTTAACCCCATGTGTGATCTGTTCCGGCAGCCCGCCAATCGGCGTACTGATGGCCGGCACACCCGCCGCAAACGCAGATGCTATAACCCCGGACTGACTCGACTCCAGATAGGGCAGCACAATGATGTCCGCCTGCGTGAAAACAGCCTCCATCTTGTCCTCGGGCACCCATACATTTTTCACCGTAATATCGGGCAGCGCCGCAACCGCCGCCATGACATCACGCATATCACCTGACCCGGTGATTTGCAGGCTGACATCCAACCCCTCGGCGCGCAGCAATGCATAGGCCTCTATCAGCCGCTCAAGGCCCTTGTAGCGCAGGATCCGGCCAAAGAACAAAAGCCGCAACGGGCCGGGTGGGCGCTCTGATTTCGGGGCGGGGTTCACCGGGCCGGCCGCCGGGCCGGTCAGCGGGCCAAGCGGTATGATGGTTACTTTCTCGGGCGCGATGTCATGCATATCGGTCAATTGCTGTCCTACATAATTCGTAAGCGCAATATATCCGTCGGCGTTTTTGAATGGCTGATAGAACCAGCTTTTGAAGCCGCTATCCTCGCCCGGATGCAGAATGGCGTCATGCACGGTGTTCAGCATCACCGCACCGGAACGGTGCACAACCGGGGTTACAAAGCGCGACCATAAATGGCTCATAGTTGAATCCACCACATGGATCCGGTTATCGCGCAGGAAGCTGAAGAATTTCTGCCGTGTAGAGAGGATGTTCAGGCTCATGATGAAAGCCGAGACCAAACTGGTATAAGTCTTGATCTCCAGTGTCGGGAGTTTCAAGGCGCGGAACTCTTCAATCAGTTCGCTATCGCTGGATACCGAAAGATAGACATCCGCATTCTGCTGACGCATTAACGCGCGGGCAAGCTCCAGCGTATAGCGCGGGCCAGCGCCGCGGCGCCCCCAATGCCATAAAAGAATTTTCAGTCTCTCCGCTGATTGGTCCCCGCCAGTCATTTTATCCGTCAAATTATGGCCTTTGGTCCGGTGATCACGCAAAATTCCCTGCCATTGGCTTTAATGTTCAATCCGCGCCCTAATTCTGTATAGGCCACAGTTTATTAGACATAAATTAGACATAAATGCGACCTGATAATGGCCAGAAACGCCGGGTATGGACATGCCGGCGGCGCTTAACCAATTGACCTGGCCCATGATCGACCCCTATTAATCTCCAACCCGACGGTTTTAGTGAAAATGCAAGAATCATTACTATCTGGTTGGAATACTGGGAGGTTACATTTGATCGCGGCATCCCGCCTGTATCACCGTAACACCAGCCTCATGCTGGGCGTCCCCCGGCCGGTTATATAATAACAAGGCAACTTCGTCAGATGTTTCCAGTTCCAATCCAGAAATCACGCGTATGCGGCCTTCGCCGGACGGCGTCCCGTCTGTTTTTCATGGTCATGACAATACTGGCAATGCCCGGCGTGACAGGTTCCGCCCTCGCCCTCTCGCTGATACGCGATGCCGAGACCGAGGAATTGCTGCGCAGCTATGCGACGCCGATATTTGCCGCCGCCGGGCTTAACCCGAGATCGGTGAATATCTATCTGGTCAATGACAATCAGATAAACGCCTTTGTTGCGGGCGGCCAGAACGTATTTTTCACGACCGAACTGCTGATTGAATTTGATACGCCGGGAGAAATCAAAGGTGTCCTCGCCCACGAAGTCGGTCACATAGCGGGCGGGCATCTGGCGCGCACACAGGACGCCATGAAAGGCTCCGGCGCGCTGGCTATTGCATCCATGGTGCTTGGTATGGGCGTCGCCGCGATGGGCCAGCCAGACGCCGGCATGGGCATCATGACCGGCGGCATGCATGTAGCTGAACGCAATTATCTGGCCTATAGCCGTTCGCAGGAATCATCGGCGGACCAGGCGGGCGCCACTTTTCTGGAAGCTATTGGCGAATCTCCGGCCGGTCTGATTGAAGTCATGCGCCGGTTCAGCGGCCAGGATGCGCTGAACGCACCCAATCAGGATCCGTTCGTGCGCAGCCATCCCATGTCTTCCGATCGTATCAGTTCGCTTGAAGACCGGCTGGCGCAATCACCGTTCCGGGACCGCCCGGATCCGTCCGAACTGACCGAGGCGCATTTGCGCATGCAGGGCAAGCTATATGGCTTCATCAAACCCTTTGCGCAAACCTTACGCAAATTTCCGGTGAAGGACACCAGCATCAAGGCCCGCTATGCACGCGCCATTGCCCATTACCGGCACGGCGATACGGAGCAAAGCCTGCGCGAAGTGGATCAGCTCATCGCCGAAGCGCCGGATAATCCCTATTATTATGAACTGAAAGGCCAGATCCTGTTTGAGAATGGCCGTGTGCGAGAGGCGATTGCGCCCCATTCAAAGGCCGTGTCGCTCAAGCCGGACATCCCGTTGCTGCGGGTGAATCTGGCCCAGGCCATGCTTTCAACAGAAGACTCGGCCTATCACAAGCCCGCGCTGGAAGCGCTGCAACTGGCCATGCGCCAGGATCCTGAAATAACCTTTGGCTGGCATCAACTGGCCATCGCCTATGCCAATGACGGGCAGGAAGGCATGGCGGCGCTGGCCAGCGCCGAACGCGCCTTCCGGTCGGAAAACCGGCGCGACGCCTTTATCCATTCCCAGCGCGCCATGAAATTATTGCCCGAAGGATCGCCGGGAAATTTCCGGGCGCAGGATATTTATGACATGGTAAAACCCAAACACCGGGGTGATTTTATCCAATGAAGTTTTTGAGTTCCTTTTACGTTATGCTGCTATTGGCGGCATTCTGCACCTTTGTTCCGCCCACACAGGCCCAGACTGCGGCGACCGACAAGGCGGCGGCAAAGCAGATGCTGCGCGAAGTGCTGGAGGAAAACCCCGAAATACTGCTGGAGGCGCTGGATAATTTGCGCAAGAATATGGAATCCGGTGAGGTAAAGGGCAGCCGCGAAACCCTGGTCAAACTTCGCAAGGAACTGGAGCGCGATCCCGGCACCTTTATCGCGGGTAATCCCAAAGGGGATGTGACCATTGTTGAATTTTTCGATTACCGCTGCGGCTATTGCAAGCGGGCGCAGCCCGTCATTCATAAATTACTGCAACAGGATGGCGGCATACGCCTGGCGCGGAAAGAATTTCCCATTCTGGGACCGGATTCCCTGATTGCGTCGCGCGCCGCCATCGCCGCCATGGACCAGGGAAAATATGAGCCCTTTCACGAAGCCCTGATGGCCGCCCAGGGCACATTAAGCGAAAGCCGGGTGATGCGCATTGCCGCCGAAAATGGGCTTGATG
>JAHHGO010000058.1 GCA_023252275.1 Alphaproteobacteria bacterium | reverse complement strand
GACAATGTGACGATGGATGTTGAACTGATTGTGCCGATTGCGATGGATGAAGGGCTGCGCTTCGCCATTCGCGAAGGCGGCCGCACCGTTGGCGCCGGCGTCGTCGCTAAAATTCTCAAATAGGACGGTGACCGGGGCGAATACAGGAGTGTAGCTCAATTGGTAGAGCACCGGTCTCCAAAACCGGGGGCTGGGGGTTCGAGTCCCTCCACTCCTGCCAGAGAACAAGGCGTCGCACGGGGGACCAAAGCCCCGGCGGATTTTGAAAGAATGAAAGTGTTTATGGAACGGTAATGGCGAAAACCTCACCTTTCGAATTTGTGCAGCAGGTGCGGCGGGAAACCGCCAAGGTAACCTGGCCGACCAGAAAAGAAACCGGCATCACCACGCTAATGGTGTTCATCATGGTGGCGGCGGCTTCGGTGTTTTTCGCGCTTGTCGATATAGTGTTGCAATTTGGGATTGGATATTTGCTTGGCGTTAGCGGATAGGGTGCAGACAATGGCGATGCACTGGTACATTGTTCACACCTATTCGAACTTCGAGAAGAAGGTGGCGGATTCGATCCGGGAACAGGCCGAGACGCAGGGGCTTGCTGATCGTTTCGAGGAAATTCTGGTTCCGACCGAAGAAGTGGTGGAAATACGCCGTGGGCGGAAGGTTCAGACCGAGCGCAAATTTTTCCCCGGCTATGTGCTGGTGAAGATGGAGTTGAGTGACGAGACCTATCATCTGATCAGAAACACCGGCAAGGTTACCGGTTTTCTGGGCAGCGGCAACCGTCCGATGCCGGTTCCGGATGCCGAGGTCGCGCGCATCATGAACCAGGTGCAGGAAGGTATTGAGCGGCCCAAGCCGGTGATCAGTTTCGAGATTGGCGAGCAGGTGCGTGTCTGTGACGGGCCGTTCGCTTCGTTCAACGGGCTGGTCGAGGAAGTGGACAATGACCGGGCGCGGCTCAAGGTGGCGGTATCGATCTTTGGCCGGGCGACTCCGGTCGAGCTTGAATACAGCCAGGTGGAGAAAGTTTAAGGTATCGGGTTGAATGCCCGCCGGTCTGGCCGCTTTGCGGTTCGCCAGTGGAAAAGCAGCCCGGAACAGGTGGGAGGCGTGTCTCAAAAGCCGGGAAAGGCCGCACCACCAACCCCGTGACAGGCGCTTTCGGGCGCCGCTAAACAGAGGGCAATATGGCGAAGAAGATTACAGGTTATATCAAACTGCAATGCAAGGCGACGCAGGCTAATCCCTCGCCGCCGATCGGGCCGGCGCTGGGTCAGCGCGGCCTGAACATTATGGAATTCTGCAAGGCCTTCAATGCGCAGACGCAGAATTTTGAACCGGGCACGCCGCTGCCGGTGATCATCACCGCCTATGCGGACAAGTCGTTCACCTTTGTGATCAAGACGCCGCCCGCTTCGCATATGCTGAAGCAGGCCGCCAAGATCAACAAGGGTTCGAATGCCGCGGGCCGTACTGTGGCAGGGCATGTGACGATGGAGCAATGCCGCGAGATCGCCGAAAAGAAGGCGAAGGATCTGAATGCCAATGACCTGGACGCGGGGGCTCGCATTATTGCCGGTTCCGCCCGTTCGCTTGGTCTGGAAGTGAGGGAATAATCATGTCGCAATTTTCGAAGCGGCAAAAAAAGGCTTCCGCCGCCATTGACCGCAACCGTTTTTATGCGCTCGAAGAAGCCGTCGGCATCCTCAAAACGCATTGCACCGGCAAGTTTGATGAAACCATCGAAGTGGCGATGAATTTGAACGTCGATCCACGCCATGCCGATCAGATGGTGCGCGGCGTCGTGCAATTGCCGAATGGCACGGGCAAGAATGTGCGGGTTGCGGTGTTCGCCAAGGGCGACAAGGCCGATGCGGCGCTGGCCGCCGGGGCGGATATTGTCGGCGCGGAAGATCTGATGGAAAAGGTGCAGGCGGGCGAGATCAATTTTGATCGCGTGATCGCCACGCCGGACATGATGGCGATTGTGGGCCGTCTGGGCAAGGTGCTGGGTCCGCGCGGCCTGATGCCCAATCCCAAACTGGGCACCGTCACCAATGATGTGGCCGAGGCCGTAAAGGCCACCAAAAGCGGTCAGGTGGAATTTCGCGTGGAAAAAGCCGGTATCATTCATGGCGGCGTTGGCAAGGCAAGTTTCGCCCCCGACAAGCTGGCCGAAAATATCCGCGCTTTTGTTTCCGCGGTGACACGCGCGAAACCCGAAGGCGCCAAGGGCACCTATGTAAAGAAAATCTCGCTCAGCTCCACCATGGGGCCGGGCCTGAAAGTGGATTATGCGAGTATTTCGAACTCGTAAGGAAATTTCGCACCGTTTTTGACGGTGCGAAGGAGAGCCTGACATCGCGCAATCTGTGCGGTGGCGGGTTACATCCTGTCCGAGATTGCTGGTTTCAGCCCATTTATGGGCCGGATTAAAAACCGCCAGCATGAGACGGGGCAAGGCGTGAGAGGTTGCCGCTGGCAGTGCTGGCGGTGGCAAAGATCGGTTTGATCCGGGACAGGCGCAAACGGCTCCGCACCTCATGTGGGGGCCCGGTTTGTCCGGGCTGCGGGGTTGGTCCAACGATGGCGGTCCGGGGCAATAGCGTCCGGCCTGCCGGCACAAGGAGTACAACAATGGACCGAGCGCAAAAGCAGGAAATGATCAATTATCTCAACGGCGTCTTCAGTGACGCCGGGGTGGTTGTGGTGTCCCATTATTCAGGAATGAGCGTCGGCGAGATGAGTGATCTGCGCCGCCGTATGGGCACCGTGAACGCCAATGTGAAAGTGATCAAGAACCGGCTTGCAAAGCGCGCACTGGACGGCACGCCGTGCAGCGGCATTTCGGACCTTCTGACGGGCCCCACCGTAATTGCCTATTCGGCAGATCCGGTTGCGGCCCCGAAAGTGGCGATGGAATATGCCAAGCTGAACGACAAGTTCGTTATCCGGGGCGGCGCCATGGGGCTTACGGTTCTCGACAAAAAAGGCGTCGAGACCCTGGCCAGCATGCCGTCACTCGATGAGCTTCGCGCCAGACTGGTGGGAATGATCAGCACGCCCGCGACACGTATCGCGACAGTGCTGTCGGCCCCGGCCAGCCAATTGGCAAGAGTTCTGAGTGCCTATGCAAGCAAAAACGAAGCGGCCTAAGCCAGGCTACTGTTACAAGATCAAACCGAAGGAAAATCTATCATGGCAAATCTGGATAAAATTGTTGAGGACCTGTCAGCTCTGACAGTGCTCGAAGCGGCGTCTCTGTCGAAGATGCTGGAAGAAAAATGGGGCGTGTCGGCAGCGGCCCCTGTTGCTGTGGCTGCAGCCGCCGCTGCGCCTGCCGCGGCTGTTGAAGAGCAGACCGAGTTCACTGTCATTCTTGCTGCCGCCGGTGACAAGAAGATCAATGTGATCAAGGAAGTGCGCACAATCACGGGTCTTGGCCTGAAAGAAGCCAAGGATCTGGTCGAAGCCGCGCCGAAGGAAGTCAAGGCGGGCGTCAACAAGGCGGATGCGGCGGCCCTCAAGGCGCAGCTCGAATCTGCCGGCGCGACAGTCGAAATTAAGTAGTTTCGAACAGCACAGTTCCGTGGCGCGCAGGTGTGCGCCACGGTCCCTTCGCCGCCGTCCGGGCGGTATTGATATCTAGCGAGGAGAAGGTATGGCCCAGTCATTTACTGGTCGCAAGCGGATCCGCAAATCTTTTGGCAATATTCCTGAAGTTGTGCGGATGCCGAACCTCATCGAAGTTCAGCGTAATTCTTACAATCAGTTTTTGCAGTTTGACAAGGACGTTTCGCAACGAAACGACACCGGGCTGCAGGGTGTGTTCAAATCGGTGTTCCCGATCCGGGATTTTGCCGAAACGGCCTCGCTTGAATTCGTCAAATATGAGTTCGAGCCGCCCAAATATGATGTTGAGGAATGCCAGCAGCGCGACATGACCTATGCCGCGCCTCTGAAGCTTACCCTGCGCCTGATCGTATTCGATGTGGATGAAGTGACCGGGGCCAAATCGGTGAAGGACATCAAGGAGCAGGCCGTCTATATGGGCGACATGCCGATGATGACCGATCACGGCACCTTTGTGGTCAATGGCACGGAGCGGGTGATCGTCAGTCAGATGCACCGCTCGCCCGGCGTATTTTTTGATCATGACCGGGGCAAAAGCCATTCCAGCGGAAAGCTGCTGTTTGCCGCGCGCGTTATTCCCTATCGCGGTTCCTGGCTTGATCTGGAATTTGACATCAAGGACATCGTCAATGTGCGCATTGACCGCCGCCGCAAAATGCCGGTGACGACGCTGTTCTATGCGCTTGGCATGTCGCAGGACGAGATCCTGGAATATTTCTTCCAGACCGTTGAATACACCGCCAACAAAAAGGGCGGCTGGCGTGTGCCGTTCAATCCGGAAAAACTGCGCGGCACGCTGGCTGGCAATGACTTGATCGACGCCAAGACAGGCGAAGTCGTGCTGGAAGCCGGCCGCAAGTTCACCCCGCGTATCGGGCGCAAGCTGCAGGAGCAGGGCGTCCGGGAACTGCTCGTCACCTCCGAGGAAATTGTCGGGCGCTATGCCGCCTGCGATATGATCGATGAATCGACCGGCGAAATCTATATCGAGGCGGGCGAGGAATTCACCGCGGAAATCATTACCCGGCTGGAAGAAGAAAAAATCACCGTCATTCCCACACTGGATGTGGATGGGGTGAATATCGGCGCCTATATCCGCAACACCATGATGGTGGACAAGAACGAAACGCGCGAACAGGCGCTGATCGATATTTACCGCGTCATCCGTCCTGGCGAACCGCCGACGCTGGAGGCCGCCGAAGGTCTGTTCAGCGGCCTGTTCTTCGATTCAGAACGCTATGATCTGTCCGCGGTCGGCCGTGTAAAGATGAATATGCGGCTGGGCCAGGAATGCGCTGATACGGTGGGTATACTGCGCAAGGAAGATATCGTCGCCGTCGTCAAGACATTGTGCGAACTGCGCGATGGGCGCGGCGAAATTGATGATATTGATCATCTGGGCAATCGCCGTCTGCGTTCGGTCGGCGAGCTGATGGAAAATCAGTATCGCGTCGGCCTGCTGCGCATGGAGCGCGCCATCAAGGAGCGCATGAGCTCTGTTGAAATCGATACGGTCATGCCGCACGATCTGATCAATGCGAAACCGGTTGCCGCCGCGATCCGCGAATTTTTCGGCTCCTCGCAGCTCAGCCAGTTTATGGATCAGACCAATCCGCTGTCGGAAATCACCCATAAGCGCCGCCTCTCGGCGCTGGGGCCAGGTGGCCTGACGCGCGAACGCGCGGGCTTTGAAGTGCGCGACGTGCACCCGACCCATTATGGCCGCATCTGCCCGATTGAAACGCCGGAAGGCCCGAATATCGGACTGATCAACAGCCTCGCGACCTATGCGCGGGTCAATAAATATGGCTTCATCGAAACCCCGTATCGCAAGGTCGCCAACGGCAAGGTCAGCAGTGATGTGGTCTATCTTTCCGCGATGGAAGAGGCCAAGTTCACCATCGCGCAGGCCAATGCGCCGTTCGACGCCAGGGGGCAATTGCTAAGCGATCTGGTGTCGTGCCGCATTTCCGGCGACTTCGCCATGACCGCGCCGGAAAATGTCGAACTGATGGACGTCTCGCCCAAGCAGCTGGTTTCGGTTGCAGCCGCGCTGATCCCGTTCCTTGAAAATGACGACGCCAATCGCGCCCTGATGGGTTCGAACATGCAGCGTCAGGCAGTGCCGTTATTGCAAGCCGAGGCGCCGCTGGTCGGCACCGGCATGGAAGCGGTCGTGGCCTATGATTCCGGCGCCGCGATTGGCGCCCGGCGTTCCGGTATCGTCGATCAGGTGGATGCCGAACGCATCGTCGTGCGCGTGCGCGAAGAAGTGGATGCTTCGCGTTCGGTGGTCGATATTTACAATCTGCGCAAGTTCCAGCGCTCCAACCAGAACACCTGCATTACCCAGCGGCCGCTGGTTAAGGTGGGCGACCGGGTGGAAACGGGCGACATCATTGCCGATGGTCCGTCTACGGAGCTTGGCGAGCTGGCGCTGGGGCGCAACGTGCTGGTCGCGTTCATGCCGTGGAATGGCTACAATTTTGAGGACTCGATCCTTATCTCGGAACGCATCGTGCGCGATGATGTGTTCACCTCGATCCATATCGAGGAGTTTGAAGTCATGGCGCGCGACACCAAGCTGGGGCCGGAAGAAATCACCCGTGACATTCCAAATGTCGGCGAGGAAAATCTTCGCGATCTGGATGAGGCGGGCATTGTCTATATCGGCGCCGAGGTGAACCCCGGTGATATTCTGGTGGGCAAGGTGACACCCAAGGGTGAATCCCCGATGACGCCGGAAGAAAAGCTGCTTCGCGCCATCTTTGGCGAAAAGGCGTCCGATGTTCGCGATACCTCGCTGCGCCTGCCGCCGGGTGTTGCGGGCACTGTCGTTGAGGTCCGGGTGTTCAACCGGCATGGCGTTGAAAAAGATGAACGCGCCATGGCTATTGAACGTGCGGAAATCGAGGCGCTGGCGAAAGACCGTGATGACGAACTGGAAATTCTTGAGCGCAACATTTATGGGCGGCTCAGTGAATTGCTGGTCGGCAAGCAGGCCTCCGGCGGACCAAAGGGGATTTCCGATGGAACCAAAATCACCGAGAGCCTGCTTGAAGGTTTGCCATCGCGCAAATCCTGGTGGCAGATCGCGCTGAAAAATGAAAAGGCGATGTCGGAAGCCGAAACGCTGAAAAAGCAGTTCGACGATTCAACCGGCACGGTTCAGGCGCGCTTTGAGAACAAGGTTGAAAAATTGCAGCGCGGTGATGAATTGCCGCCCGGCGTGATGAAAATGGTCAAGATTTTTGTGGCCGTGAAGCGCAAGCTTCAGCCAGGCGACAAAATGGCCGGCCGTCATGGCAACAAGGGCGTGATTTCAAAAATCATGCCCATCGAAGATATGCCGTTCACGGAAGATGGCACGCATGTGGATGTGGTGCTCAATCCTCTGGGCGTTCCCAGCCGCATGAATGTCGGGCAGATTCTGGAAACCCATCTTGGCTGGGCCTGTGCGGGCCTTGGCCGGCAGATCGGCGCGGCGCTTGATGCGGTCAAGGCGGGCCGTCCCATGAGTGTGCTGAAGGATGCGCTTAATCACGCCTATGACGACAAGCTCTACAAGTCGGATATTGCAGGCATGCAGGATTCCGAACTGCTTGAAATGTCGGAAAATCTGCGCCGCGGCGTTCCCATCGCCACGCCTGTTTTCGATGGCGCGCATGAGGCGGATATTGTCGATATGCTTGCCAAGGCGGGCCTGGATGCTTCTGGTCAGGTCGAACTGTTTGACGGGCAAAGCGGCGATATGTTCGACCGCAAGGTAACGGTTGGCTATATTTATATGCTCAAGCTGCATCACCTTGTCGACGACAAGATCCATGCCCGATCGATCGGGCCTTACAGCCTCGTGACGCAACAGCCATTGGGCGGCAAGGCGCAGTTCGGCGGACAGCGCTTTGGCGAAATGGAAGTCTGGGCGCTCGAAGCCTATGGCGCGGCCTACACCTTGCAGGAAATGCTGACGGTCAAGTCTGACGACGTGGCCGGCCGCACCAAAGTGTATGAATCCATTGTCCGTGGCGATGAAACCTTTGAAACCGGCATACCTGAATCCTTCAATGTGCTGGTCAAGGAAATGCGATCGCTGTCACTGAACGTGAATCTGCTGACCGCGGAGGAATAGGCGCAAGGCCGCCTATTCCGATTGGTCAGTATACGAACAATTTTCCAGCCTTGAAACAAGGCCAAGGAGTACCGAAAGATGAACCAGGAACTTGTAAATCTTTTCCAGCCTGCCGGGCAGCGGGAGAATTTTGACCGCTTGCAGATCTCTCTGGCCAGCCCAGAGAGAATTCTGTCCTGGTCCTTTGGCGAAATCAAAAAGCCGGAAACCATCAATTACCGCACTTTCAAGCCGGAGCGCGATGGCCTGTTCTGCGCCCGCATCTTCGGGCCGATCAAGGACTATGAATGTCTGTGCGGCAAGTACAAGCGGATGAAGTACAAGGGCATCATCTGCGAAAAGTGCAATGTCGAAGTCACGCTTTCAAAGGTGCGCCGCGAGCGTATGGGCCATATCGAGCTGGCCTCGCCGGTGGCGCATATCTGGTTCTTGAAATCCCTGCCCAGCCGTATCGGCCTGATGCTCGACATGACGCTGAAAGATCTGGAGCGGGTATTGTATTTTGAGCAATATGTGGTGCTGGAGCCGGGCCTGACCCCGCTGAAGCCCAACATGCTTATCAACGAAGAAGAATTCCGCCGCGCGCAGGATGAGTATGGCGATGACGCCTTTACGGCGGGCATCGGCGCCGAGGCGATACGCGAATTGCTGGCGGCGATCGATCTTATTCCCCTGCGCGACAGGCTTCGGGTTGATCTGTCCGAGGCGACCGGCGAAGCCAAACCGAAAAAAATCGTCAAGCGGCTGAAGCTGGTCGAATCCTTTATCGAATCCAAAAACCGCCCGGAATGGATGATCCTGACCGTTGTGCCGGTGATCCCGCCCGAATTGCGTCCGCTGGTGCCGCTCGATGGCGGCCGTTTCGCCACCTCGGATCTGAACGATCTGTACCGCCGCGTGATCAACCGCAACAACCGCCTGAAGCGGCTGATGGAACTGCGCGCGCCCGACATTATTGTGCGCAACGAAAAGCGCATGCTGCAGGAAGCCGTTGACGCGCTGTTCGACAATGGCCGCCGCGGCCGTGTGATCACCGGCGCCAACAAGCGCCCGCTGAAATCGCTGGCAGACATGCTGAAAGGCAAGCAGGGGCGCTTCCGCCAGAACCTGCTCGGCAAGCGCGTCGATTATTCCGGGCGTTCGGTGATTGTGGTGGGGCCGGAGCTGAAACTGCATCAATGCGGCCTGCCAAAGAAAATGGCGCTCGAACTTTTCAAGCCGTTCATCTATTCGCAGCTTGAGGCGCGCGGGCTTTCCAGCACGGTCAAACAGGCCAAGAAGCTGGTGGAAAAGGAACGTCCCGAAGTATGGGACGTGCTCGATCAGGTGATCCGCGAGCATCCGGTCATGCTGAACCGGGCGCCAACCCTGCATCGTCTGGGTATTCAGGCGTTTGAACCGGTGCTGATTGAAGGCAAGGCCATTCAACTGCATCCGCTGGTATGCGCGGCCTTCAATGCCGATTTTGACGGCGACCAGATGGCCGTGCATGTGCCGCTCAGCCTGGAGGCGCAGCTTGAGGCGCGCGTCCTGATGATGTCTACCAATAATATTCTGCGTCCCTCGGACGGCAAGCCGATCATCGTGCCCAGTCAGGATATTGTGCTCGGCCTCTATTACATGACGATAGAACGTCCCAACGCTGTGGGCGCTGGCATGATCTTTTCCAGTCTGGGCGAGATCGAACATGCACTCGCCAGCAAGGCCGTTACGCTGCACTCGCCCATCAAGGCGCGCCGCATCAGCGTTGATGCGGAGGGCAAGGAGTTCGTTGATCGTGTGGACACGACGCCGGGCCGCATGATGCTGGGCGATCTGCTGCCGCGCTCCCCGATGGTGCCGTTCAGCCTTGTGAACCGCCTGCTGACCAAGCGCGACATCAGTTCGGTGATTGATGTCGTTTACCGTCACGCCGGACAGAAGGAAACGGTTCTGTTCTGCGACCGCATCATGGCGCTTGGCTTCCGTCACGCGTTCCGGGCCGGCATTTCGTTCGGCAAGGACGACATGGTGGTGCCAAAAGCCAAGGTGAAAATGGTCGATGACACACGCACGCTGGTCAAGGAATATGAACAGCAGTACACGGATGGTCTGATCACCCAGGGCGAGAAATACAACAAGGTAATCGACGCCTGGTCGAAATGCACCGACCGGGTCGCCGATGAAATGATGGTTGAAATTTCCAATGCCGGCGTGGATGAGAAGGGCGGCGAAAAGCCGCTGAACTCGATCTATATGATGGCGCATTCCGGCGCGCGCGGTTCCGCGGCGCAGATGAAGCAGCTTGCCGGCATGCGCGGGCTGATGGCCAAGCCCTCGGGCGAGATCATTGAAACGCCGATCATCTCGAACTTCAAGGAAGGCCTGACCGTTCTTGAATATTTCAATTCGACGCATGGCGCGCGCAAGGGCCTCGCGGACACGGCGCTGAAAACCGCCAATTCCGGCTATCTGACGCGGCGTCTGGTCGACGTGGCGCAGGATTGCATCATCAAGGAGCAGGATTGCGGCACCAAGCGCGGCCTCAATGTGTCGGCTGTTGTCGAGGGCGGCGAAGTCTTGCAGCGGCTTGGCGATCGTATTCTGGGCCGTACCCTGTGCGAGGATGTCATACATCCGGTGTCTGACGTGGTTATGGCCAAAACCGGCCAGGAACTTAACGAGGCTGTGGTCGAACAGATCGAAGCCGCGGATATTCAGACAGTCCGCATCCGCTCGGTTCTGACCTGCGAAAGCAAGCTGGGTGTGTGCGCAAGATGCTATGGCCGCGATCTGGCCCGTGGCACGCCGGTGAATATTGGCGAGGCTGTCGGCGTTATTGCCGCGCAGTCCATTGGCGAGCCGGGAACCCAGCTGACCATGCGCACCTTCCATATTGGCGGCACGGCGCAGGTGGCCGAACAATCCTTCATCGAAGCCACGCATGAAGGCGTGTTGCAGATTGAAAACAAAAATCTGGTGGAGGATCGTTCCGGCCGTCAGGTCGTGCTCAGCCGCAACTGTATTCTGGCGGTTGTCGATGATAATGGCCGCCAGCGCGCCACGCATAAGGTGCCTTATGGCACACGTCTGCTGATCAGGGAAGGCGGCCGGGTGACCAAGGGTCTGCGGCTGTGTGAATGGGATCCTTATACGCTGCCGATCATTACGGAAAAGTCGGGCACCGTGAAGTTTGTCGATCTGGTCGATGGCGTCTCGGTGCGCGATCTTGTCGATGACGCCACCGGCATCACCAACAAGATCGTGGTGGATTGGCGCTCGGCCCCCAAGGGCGGCGATCTGAAACCGGGCATTGCGCTGGTCGATAAAAAGGGCGCGCCGGTCAAGTTGGGCACGGGCGATCTGGATGTGCGCTATCTGCTGTCGGTGGATGCGATTCTGTCGGTCGAAGATGGCGACGAGGTGGCTGCGGGTGATGTGCTGGCGCGTATTCCGCGTGAAAGCGCCAAAACGCGGGATATTACCGGCGGTCTGCCCCGCGTGGCGGAACTGTTCGAAGCCCGCCGTCCCAAGGATCATGCGGTGCTGGCCGAAATGGATGGCATCGTTAAATTCGGCCGTGATTACAAGAACAAGCGGCGCATTATCATTGAAGCGGCGGACGATCCGGCGAATTTCACCGAATATCTGATTCCGAAGGGCAAGCATGTGGCCGTGCAGGAGGGTGATTTCATCCGCAAGGGCGAATTCCTGCTGGATGGCAATCCGGCCCCGCACGATATTCTGGCTATTCTGGGCGTCGAGGAACTGGCCAATTATCTGGTGCAGGAAATCCAGGAAGTCTACCGTCTGCAGGGCGTGCCTATCAATGACAAGCATATCGAAGTGATTGTGCGCCAGATGCTGCAGAAGGTCGAAATAACCAATCCGGGCGAAACCGCGCTGCTTAAGGGCGAACAGCTTGACCGTCTGGAACTGGACGAAATCAACGAGAAAGTCGTTGCCGAAGGCCGCAAGCCGGCCGAGGCCGTACCGGTTCTGCTGGGCATCACCAAGGCGTCCCTGCAAACCCGCTCCTTTATCTCGGCGGCGTCCTTCCAGGAAACCACTCGGGTGCTTACCGAAGCCGCCGTGGCCGGAAAAGTCGATTATCTGGCCGGACTTAAGGAAAATGTCATTGTCGGCCGGTTGATTCCGGCAGGCACCGGCGCCCTGATTAACGAGATGAAAGCCATTGCCATCAAGCGCGATCAGGAAATCCTGAGCGAGCAGAAGGTGGTCAAGGGGGCGATTGCCAGCCCCGGCGATCAGCTCAGGGCGGAAGCTGAGGCCGTGTTTGCCAAGGCCCCGGGGCCGGTTCATACCGATCATTAGCGGTCAGGCCCGGAAAAACGCAAGATAAACGGAAATTTGGTTTATTTTGGTTGACGAAGCAGAAGGGCGCGGATACTGTCCGCGCACTTCCTGAACATGGTCGTAAGCGCCTTGATTTTAGGCCCTTAAACACTGTTCGAAAGTGAAATGAATACACGTTTTGGCGCATGACCGGCCCTCGGGTTGGTCCTCTGCAATATAACCAGGGTGACCCGGCGCTGAGCGGGGCTTGCCCTGCTCTTGGTTTTTTCTGCCGCTGTTGCGGCGTGTTACACGGGAAATCGATCTGTATGCCGACGATCAACCAATTGGTTCGCAATCCGCGCAAGGCGCCGGTTAAACGGAACAAGGTTCCGGCGCTGGAGGCCTGTCCGCAAAAACGCGGCGTATGTACGCGCGTTTATACAACAACACCGAAAAAGCCGAACTCGGCGCTGCGCAAGGTTGCCCGTGTGCGTCTGACCAACAAGTTTGAAGTCACCAGCTATATTCCCGGCGAAGGCCATAATCTGCAGGAGCATTCGGTTGTCATGCTTCGCGGCGGCCGCGTAAAGGATTTGCCCGGTGTGCGTTATCACATTATTCGCGGTGTCCTCGACACCCAGGGCGTCAAGAACCGGCGTCAGCGCCGCTCCAAATACGGCGCCAAGCGGCCGAAATAAGCATCAGAGAGATCGATACCAGATATGTCACGCCGCCATCGCGCAGAAAAACGGGAAGTCCTTCCAGACGCCAAGTTTGGGGATATCGTCCTTACAAAATTCATGAATTCGTTGATGTACGAAGGCAAGAAGTCGACGGCGGAAAGCATCACCTATGGCGCATTTGAAATTGTGGAACGCAAGATCGGCCGCAGCCCGGTTGAGGTGTTCCGCGATGCGCTGGAAAATATCAAGCCAAACGTGGAAGTGCGTTCGCGGCGTGTCGGCGGCGCCACCTATCAGGTGCCGGTGGAAGTGCGTAACGAGCGCCGCCAGGCTCTGGCCATCCGTTGGCTGATCAATGCGGCCCGTGCGCGCAATGAAAATACAATGGTCGAGCGTCTGTCCGGTGAATTAATGGACGCCGTAAATAATCGGGGGGCGGCAGTGAAGAAGCGCGAGGATACCCATCGGATGGCCGACGCCAACCGGGCTTTCTCGCATTATCGCTGGTAATCAACTTAGCCTGAAGGTCCCGGATCATGTCGCGCAAAACCCCACTCGAGCATTACCGCAATATCGGCATTATGGCGCATATTGACGCAGGCAAGACAACCACGACCGAACGCATCCTGTATTATACCGGCGTCAGCCACAAAATCGGCGAAGTGCACGAAGGCGCGGCGACGATGGACTGGATGGAGCAGGAACAGGAACGCGGCATCACCATTACCTCGGCGGCGACGACCTGCTTCTGGCGCGATTACCGCATTAACATCATCGACACGCCGGGCCATGTGGATTTCACCATTGAAGTCGAACGCAGCCTGCGTGTGCTGGACGGCGCCGTTGCGGTGTTCGACTCGGTGGCGGGCGTAGAGCCGCAGTCCGAAACTGTCTGGCGTCAGGCCGATAAATATAATGTGCCGCGCATCTGTTTCGTCAACAAGATGGATCGCATCGGCGCGGATTTTTACCGCTGCGTGGAAATGATCAAGGACCGTCTTGGCGCCATTCCGGCGGTGCTGCAATTACCGATCGGCGTCGAAGCCGGCTTTGTTGGCGTTGTGGATCTGCTGAACAACCGCGCCATTATCTGGAAAGATGAAAATCTCGGCGCCGAGTTTGAATATGTCGCCATTCCCGCCGACATGGCGGATGAAGCCGCCGATTACCGCGCCCAGCTGGTTGAACTGGTGGTGGAGCAGGACGAGGCGGCGCTTGAGGCCTATCTCGAAGGCACGGAGCCGGATGTGGAAACGCTGATGCGCTGCATCCGCAAGGGTACGGTTGGCGGCAAGTTTGTTCCGGTAATCTGCGGCTCGGCCTTCAAGAACAAGGGCGTACAGACCCTGCTGGACGCCGCTGTCGACTTTTTGCCCTCGCCGCTGGATGTCAGCTTTATTCAGGGTACGGTGCCGGATTCGGACACGGTGGTCGAACGCCGTCCCGATGATTCCGAACCTGTGGCGGGACTTGCATTCAAGGTGATGAACGATCCTTTCGTGGGTTCGCTGACCTTTGTGCGGATTTATTCCGGTACGATGGAAACCGGTCAGACGATGCTGAATTCGCGGCGCGGCCATCGCGAACGCATCGGGCGCATGTTGCAGATGCATGCAGACAAGCGCGAAGAAATCAAAACCGCCGTCGCGGGCGATATTGTGGCGCTGGCGGGTCTTAAAAACACCATTACCGGCGACACGCTGTGCGATCCGGTCAAGGCCGTGGTGCTCGAAAGCATGGAATTCCCCGATCCGGTTATCGAGGTTGCGGTCGAGCCGAAAACCAAAGCCGATCAGGAAAAAATGGGTGTGGCGCTCAATCGTCTGGCGCAGGAAGATCCGTCCTTCCGCGTTTCCAGCGATCCGGAATCCGGCCAGACCATCATCAAGGGCATGGGCGAATTGCATCTTGATATTATCGTTGATCGCATGCGCCGTGAATTCAAGGTCGAGGCGAATGTCGGCGCGCCGCAGGTGGCCTATCGAGAAACCATTACGCGCGCCGTTGAAGTGGATTACACCCACAAGAAACAAACAGGCGGTTCCGGCCAGTTCGCCCGCATTAAAATCCGGCTTGAGCCGATGGAGCCCGGCAGCGGCGAAAGCTTTGAAAATAAGGTTGTCGGCGGTTCGGTGCCGCGCGAATATGTGCCGGGCGTTGAAAAGGGCGTCATGAGCGTCAAGGATAGTGGTGTTCTCGCGGGCTTCCCGGTGATTGATTTCCAGGTCACCCTGCTTGATGGCGCCAGCCATGATGTGGACTCCAGCGTGCTGGCGTTTGAAATTGCCGCCCGCGCCGCATTCCGCGAAGCCGTGCAGAAGGCCGATCCGAAACTTCTCGAGCCGATCATGCGCGTCGAAGTCGTGACGCCGGAAGATTATATGGGTGATGTGATCGGCGATCTGAACAGCCGCCGCGGACAGATTGGCGGTACGGAGTCGCGCGGTAACGCGGCCGTGATCAAGGCGATGGTGCCGCTCGCAAATATGTTCGGCTATGTCAATAATCTGCGCTCCATGAGCCAGGGGCGCGCCCAGTACACGATGCATTTTGATCATTACGAGGCCGTGCCGCAGCACGTCTCGGCGGAAGTTATCGCCAAGCTGGCGTAAACAATTCGTCCGCCGCGGCGGGCAACCTATGAAGGACTGGAGCCGCAGGGTTCCTAAAGTGGAGACAAAGCATGTCGAAAGAGAAATTTGCGCGGACGAAGCCGCATTGCAACATTGGCACGATTGGTCATGTTGACCACGGCAAGACGTCGTTGACGGCTGCGATTACGAAGGTTCTGGCTGAGACCGGCGGGGCGACCTATACGGCTTATGACCAGATCGACAAGGCGCCGGAAGAAAAGGCGCGCGGCATCACGATTTCGACGGCGCATGTTGAATATGAAACGGTTAACCGGCATTACGCGCATG
>JAHHGO010000057.1 GCA_023252275.1 Alphaproteobacteria bacterium | reverse complement strand
TGTCAATGGCGGAGGACAGCTTCTCAATTTCCACGCGCATCAGCCTGGCGTCATCCAGATCGCGGTTATGGGCCGCCTGCGCCTCTTCCGATATGGCCGGGGATGGGGCGGGGTTGTCACCAACGGGTATTTTAAACAGCTCCTGGCGTAATTGCGCGATGGCGGCCAATATTTCCGCCTGGCCGCCATGTGGGGCTGCCGGACTTTGCCAGGTGTTTGCCCCTGCTGCGCTCGAAGGCGCGCCGCTAGCCTGTTTGCCTAATTGAATTTCTGCGCTGAACGGCCTGATATTAATCTTCGACATATTATGCGTTTAATCCTGAGGGGTGAGATCAGGATGGACGCTAGTTGATTTTCCCTAAGAACTGGTTGACGCAGCCGGATAGCGCGGAAAGCCGGGATAAAAGATCCCGGCTTCTGCTTAATGCCCGGGTTTCGGGCTGAAATATTTGTCGAACTTGCCATCCTCGCCTTTGAAATCTTCCGCATCATCGGGCGGTGTGCCGGCAACGGTGATATTGGGCCATTTCAGCGCATATTCACGGTTAATAGCGGCTAATTTCTCATGCCCGGTCTCGGTGTCGGGCACAATGGCTTCGGCCGGGCATTCCGGCTCGCAAACGCCGCAATCGATACATTCGTCCGGATGGATGACCAGCATATTTTCGCCCTCATAGAAACAATCAACGGGGCAAACCTCAACACAGTCCATAAATTTGCACTTAATGCAGGCTTCTGTGACGATATAAGTCATCCAACTCTCCCTTTTGCGCGCCAGTCCCGGTTTTTCCGGCGGCATTGCTTGTCATTCAATTCCCAATCGCGCCATAACCCGTTTTCGGGCATTGCCGCGATCCGTGTCCGATACATAAATCAGTCCGCCAATCCGTCGCATCAGATTGGCTTCATAATCATGCAAAACCCCGTCTGCATAAACGACTTCCCACAACATTTCCACCACTTCTATGCGTTCTTCGGGGGGAAAGGACTGATTGATCTGGTGGGTAAAGCCAAAAATCTGGTTTGAACTGCCCTGCCGGTCCCGCGCGAGCGTAACCAGGCTGGCAACCTCTTCTTTGTTCAGCGCGAAACGGCTGGCTGCGATGGCCTCGATGGCCGCCAGCTCCGGCGCGCCAAAATCGCCATCCAGGCTGGCCGCCTCGACCAGAAGCGCCACTGCCGCAATATGCTTTTCCGCAGGCGAATGCGCGACCGGCTTCGCGCCGCCGCCAGCCGGTTGCCGCGCAAACAGGGATAAAATTCGATTGACCATTGGCACGATCTAGCATGCGGCCGGAACCCGGCGCAAGCGGGCTTAAGCCTGAATAAAATCAGCCGCTCTTATCCCGTCGCATAAAGCTGCTCAGGCGCTTCCTGCCAGGCGCTATCGGAAAGATCGAGATACAGATTTTTTGCCTCAGGGGGCGGCCCGCGCCGGGCGCCAAGCGCCCTGACCTGGATCACCAGAACAGCGTCCTGGCGTACAAAGGTCAGAATATCGCCCTGTTTCAGGGCATGGGCGGATTTTGAAATGGGGCGGCGGTTGACGCGCACCTTGCCGCTGGCGACAAATCGCGCCGCACCGGAGCGGCTTTTGAAGAAACGGCAGTGCCAAAGCCATTTATCGATGCGCAGGCTATGTTCCTGGCTGCGTTGACCAGGCTCTTCGTTGCGAGGTGGATATTTGAAACTCTCAAATTGCGTAACGCTGGTTTCAGACATGTGCCTCCGTTCAGGCTGATTTCTGCATGCGCTCCTTCAGGGCCTGCAGTTTCGCAAAAGGCGAATCCGGGTCGATGGGTTTGTCCGCCGCCGGGCGCGGTTTTGAGCTCATATTCTGGGGCGCCGGCCGGGCGTCCAGCTTGATATTGCCATGCGGCTTGGCGGGCTTTTTCGGTTTTGCCGGCTGCTTTGGTTTGTGGCGCTGGGCGGCGGCGTTCTTTTCGGCCTCGCGCGCCTGCACAATGGCCGGGTCCAGCAATATGGTCTCACTGACCTGCCGTTGCGGCTTTTTGGGGATGATGATCACTTCGCGGCGTTGCTTGCGCTTGACCTGCCGTTGCGGCTGATTGCGGCGCTGCGGCTGGAATTTCCACAATATAAGCGGGGCTGCGGCATCCTGCGGGGCGTCAGCCGCTAAATCAGGCGCGGCGTCAGGCAGCGTGTCTGCTTCCGGTGATGCATCGGATGCGGAAATTTCCTCCGGGTCCGGCTGCGCTCCGGCTTCGGTCATGTCCACATCCAGCAGCATGGATAGCTGCTCTTCCGCCTCTATATCACTGTCGGCGGGATCGATCGTTTCGGACATTTGATCTTCGGATGGCGGTTCCGCGCTTTCCGGGCTGGCGGCCTGTGCTGTGGCGCTCACATCGTTTGGATCGATGGGCGCATAATCCAGCGCCCGCATGACGGCCTCGAAATCGGTTACGCCACAGCCCACGGGCGACCATAATTGCGCGGTCAGCGGGAAGGCCCCGGCATTGTTTTTCTGGCGAAGCAGCACCAGCAGGCGTTCGAACATATCGATGCGAATGGCGCGCGGTCCGCAGACACCATAGCCCGCCATCAGATAATAGCCCTCCGGCATCGCGGGATCGAACGGTACCGATGACAGGCCGGCGGCCGGAATGCTCAACGGCGCCTCGATCCGCTTCGCCACCCGCCACAGCCGCAGCTTCATCGCCGATGGGCCAGGCTTGAGCAGTGCGGGCATATAAATGTAATGCTCGCCAAAGCGCACGCCCAGTTTGCGCAATTTGGCGCGTTCGGCCTGATCGACATTTTTTACAAAACCGGCAATGCCCGCGCGCGGCAGCAGGCCCAGCGCCTCGATAAGCTGAAAAGCCAATCCCTTGCCCGCGCCGGTCAGTTCGGTTGAATCGCGCAGCGCGAACAACGGCTCCAGCACCTTGGCGATGCGCCGTGTCAGCCAGCTTTCCAGCGCCTCGCGCACACTGGTTTCCGCCTGCCCCGTCAGCAGATCGCTATCGGCGATCAGCTCAATGCGCGGCATCAAAATTTCCTGCGATGCGGCCAGCCGCGCCACAATCATGCCTTCCCAGCGGATCAGGCCATCATCGCCAATGGCGATGATCTTGCCGTCATCAATGCGGGCATGCCGGTCCAGCCGGAACGCGCGCGCGCCGATTTCGCTCTGCAAGGCCTGCGCCGCGGCGGTGCGCAGCGTATGGGCATGAATGCCATCCACGCTCGGATCAGCCGAAAAGCGAAAGCCGTCAAGCCGGCCGACAAATTCGCCCTCGACCATTACATCGCCCTCAGGGGTGAGCGAAGCCATAAGTTCTTCCTTTTGATGCAGCCGTTTCATCAACACGCTGGTGCGCCGGTCGATGAAACGCAGGGTCAATCTTTCATGCAGCGCATCCGACAGCCTATCTTCTATCGCGCGCGTGCGTTCGCGCCAATAGTTAGAATCAGACAGCCACCCGGCCCGGTTGGCCACAAAGGTCCAGGTGCGGATATGCGCTACGCGCGTGGACAGTGTATCTATGTCTCCATCGGTCCGGTCAAGCCGGTCGACATTGCGCGCCACATAATCTTCCGGCAGAACGCCTGCATCGCTCATATAATGGCGGTAAAGCTCCGATAACATACGGGAATGCAGTTCCGGCCCCAGTTTGCGGAAATCCGGCACCTGGCAGACCTGCCACAGCCGTTTGACGGCGGCAGGCGAACCGGTCAGGCCGGAAAGGGTGCTGTCCGCGGCCAGCAGGCGCAACGCGGTCAGATCGCAATTTTCGCGGGTGCGGCCCAGGCCGCGCAGCGGCGGGGCCTCTTCCAGACTATTGATCAGGCGGGCAATACTGCCAAAATCCAGATCGGAATTGCGCCATTTGATGCTGCGCAGCGGATCAAACCGGTGATTTTCCACCTGATTGATCAGATCTTCGTCCATCCGGCCGGAATCGCCCGTCACGCCGAAGGTGCCATCATTCAGATAGCGTCCGGCGCGCCCGGCGATCTGGGCGATTTCGGTGGCGCGCAGGTCACGATGGCCAAAACCGTCAAATTTGCTTAAGGCGGCAAAGGCGATATGGTCGACATCCATATTGATGCCCATGCCGATGGCGTCGGTGGCGACCAGAAAATCCACCTCGCCGGACTGGAACAGCGCCACCTGGGCGTTGCGGGTGCGCGGGCTTAGCGAACCCATCACCACGGCAGCACCCCCGCGCTGACGCCGTATCAGCTCGGCAATGCCATAGACCGCATCGGACGAAAAGGCGACAATTGCGGAACGGCGCGGCATCCGGCTCAGCTTGTTTGATCCGGCATAAGTAAGATGGGAAAAGCGCGGGCGGGTCACAAAACGCGCGCCGGGCAAAAGCTGTTTCAGCAGCGGGCGCATGGTTTCCGCGCCCAGAAACATGGTTTCCCGCCGTCCACGTGCATGCAGCAGCCGGTCCGTGAAGATATGGCCGCGTTCGCCATCGGCGCAAAGCTGGATTTCATCCACCGCCAGAAACTCGGTTTCGATGCTGACCGGCATGGATTCAACAGTGCAGACATAATAGCTGGGCCGGGCGGGCAGAATTTTTTCCTCGCCGGTGATCAGCGCCACACAGGCCGCGCCGCGCATCCGCACCACCCGGTCATAGATTTCGCGCGCCAGCAGCCGCAGCGGCAGGCCAATCATGCCGCTGGCATGGCCCAGCATCCGCTCCACGGCCAGATGGGTTTTTCCGGTATTTGTGGGCCCCAGCACGGCGGTGACCTCGCCGCGCTCGACCAAGCGCCCCGAAGCCAGAAACCGATCGCGGGGATGAATATTCATGGCCCGGACTGTGCCGTGGGCGGAGCTTGTCTGCAACAGGTAAATGGCGGGTAAATGGCTGAATTAGGCAATATTTGACAGAAGTTAACAAACTTGCGCACTGACCACCCCGACGTCGGAACCAAACTGGAACAAGCCATGCCCGAATCGGCAAACAGCCCGCTTTCGTGATTCGTTCACGCACTAAATATAGTAGCTGCGACTCAGTAAACATCAATTCACTGATTTGCGAAAGCGCTTTGTTGATTAAATTATTGTGACGCGAAAAAAGCCCGAAAAAATCCATGATCAAAGATTAAGTTTATTATTCCGGGGCTAGTGGTTTAGTTTGGGACCAACCAGGACATAATAATAAACGGCCCAGGAAATGAGTAAGCCATGAACGATATGTCGAGCGGCATCGCCAGTTTGCGCGCCCGTGGCCAGGGGCTGGCGGGCAATCTTATCGGCACGCCCAGGGCGCGGTTGATGCTGCTGGGTGGCGTGGGCCTGATCGCATTGCTGGTAATCGGAAGCTGGCTGTATGCGCGTTATTCCCATGTCTATGTGCAGGATTCCCGGCTGTCCTCCACCATGGTGTCGATCAGCAGCCGTGCGGCGGGATGGATCACCAGTTTCCCCGCAAAAGAAGGCGCGACTATCAAAAAGGGCGATCTGCTGATCGAAATTGATGCGCGCGAAGCCACCCTGATGCTGGCGGAAATGGATGCGGGCCTGGAAGCGGTGCGCGCGGAAAAAGCCGCGCTGAGCCTCAGCCGCGATCAGGCGGACCAGCGCACCAAAAGCCAGTTTGACATGGCGCAGGCCATGCTGGGCGAGGCGCAGGCGCGTTCCAATGGCGCGCAATCCGATCTGCAACTGGCGCGCGCCGATTTCAAACGCACAGATGATCTGTACAAGGATAAAGTGATTTCCGCGCAGCGCTGGGAAACCGAACGCAACCGTATCAACAAGGCGCAGCAGGAACAGGAACGCGCCCAGGCTGCTGTCGAAGCCGCGCGGGCAGCCATGGCGACGGCGCAATCGGCCCGGATGGAATTGCAGGTGCTGGAAGAACGGTTGCGCATGATGGCCGCGCAGGAGGCGCGGCTTATGGCGCAGCGCGAACGCCAGGCGCTGGATATTTCGGACCGCGCGGTAAAAAGTCCGGTGGATGGTGTTGTCGATGAAACCTTCGCCAACCCGGGTGAATATGTACGCCCCGGGCAGCGATTGCTGATGGTCCATGATCAAAATAATATCTGGGTCAACGCTAATATCAAGGAAGGCGAAATCCGCCATGTCAAAATTGGCGCCCACGCCACGGTAACGGTGGACGCCTATCCGGGTGAAACATTCGATGGCAAGGTGGTGCGCATCGGCAATGCGGCGACGAGCCAGTTCGCCCTGCTGCCCAATCCCAATCCCAGCGGCAATTTTACCAAAATCGCGCAACGCCTTGAGGTCCGCATCGATGTGGCGCAGCGCGATCATCTGTTAAAACCCGGCATGATGGTAGAGGTTGCCGTTGACATCCCGGGACGATAATTCCGCGCCGCTGCCTGCGGGCCCGCAAACTTCCCCGGCAATCGCCGCGATGTTTGCCGAGTTTGGCCCCAATTACCGTCTGCTTGCGGTGTTCACGGCGATGGCGGGCACGCTTGCCACTCTGCTGCCCGCGACCATTGTCAATGTGGTGATCCCGGAAATTATCGGCGCATTTGGCATTGGCCAGGACAAGGCGCAATGGCTCGCCACCGGCTTTATGGCGTCGAGCACCATCACCATGCTGGCCAATAGCTGGATGGTGCATTCGTTTGGCGTGCGCTTCACATTCCTTACATCGCTGGGCGTTTTTATGCTTGGATCGATTGCGGGCATGTTCGCGCCCAACGAGGATATTCTGATCGCCATCCGTGTGTTTCAGGGGGCTGCGGCGGGTGTGATGACGCCGCTGACCATGCTGATCATGTTTCAGGTGTTCCCGCCCGAACAGCGCGGCCGCGCCATGGGCATATTCGCCATGGGCACGGTGATGGCGCCTGCCCTCGGCCCCAGCATTGGCGGCATGGTGATCGATGCGCTGGGGTGGCGGTATATTTTCTTTCTGGAGTTGCCGCTATTATTCGCCGCCATCGCCATGGGATCAGTTTTCCTGACCGGGCGCGAAGCCACCGGGCCGCGCGAAAAATTTGATTGGGCCGGGCTGTTTCTGGTTGCCATTTTTGTCAGTACACTGCTGGTAGGGCTGAGTGAGGGGCAGCAGGAAGGCTGGCATGAAAATCATGTGCTGGCGCTGCTGATCATGGCGGGCGTTTCCTTTGTGGCGTTTATCGCCTGGGAATTGATGGCGCCGCAGCCGCTCATGCAATTGCGGGTTTTTCAGCAGCCATCCTTCGCGCCGGCGGCGATTATTTTATTCGTGTTTGGCAACGGGCTTTTTGGGTCTACCTATCTGGCCCCGCTGTTTATGCAGACCGTACAGGGCAGCACCGCGCTTTCGGCCGGACTGATGCTGATGGCGCCGGGGCTGATAATGGTTTTTGTGTTTCCGGTTGCGGGAGCCATGAGCGACCGGTTTGGTTCGACCATTCCGATGGTGACCGGGATGCTGATTTTTTCGTTCTCCTGTTATCTGATGACGGGCCTTGATCTGGATGCGCCATTTGTGACCATTACGATCTGGATCATGATCGGGCGCGTGGGGCTGGGCCTGGTGATGCCCGCCATGACGGCGGCGGCCATGGGGGGAATGCCGCTGCATCTGATATCGCAGGCGTCCGGCATCAATAATTTTACCCGGCAGCTGGGCGGCGCGTTTGGCGTTAACCTTGCCTCGATCATGCTTTCCCAGCGCACCAATTTCTTTTCAGAAGCCATGACCGCCACCCAGACCGCGGCCAATACCGCCACGCTGGACCTGCTGGATAAATTTTCCGGCCTGTTTGACATGGCCGGGCTGACCGAACTGACCTCACAGGAAGTGGCGATGTTTTATCTCGGGCGGATGATCTATTCCCAGGCCTATATGCTGGCGTTCCGGGATTGTTTTACGATCCTGACGGTGGTCTTTCTGGTGGCGGTCATTCCGGCCCTGTTCATCCGCAGACCGGCTATTCCGGCCGCCGCGCCGCATGCGCAACGCCCGCCGGCAGAGGGTGATTAATCCCGCAAGCCATGCTAGAATGCCCCATAAACCCAGCTAGGCTTTAGGACTGCACATGGCGAAGAAACCCACGATTGAAGAATGGCGTCAGCTTGCGGCCAAAGAGCTTGGCAAGAAGCCGCTGGACGCGCTGACCTGGCATACGCCTGAAGGCATTGACGTGAAGCCGCTTTATACGGCGGCGGATGTGGCGGGGCTGGATTTTGCCGATAGCCTGCCGGGTTTTTCGCCCTATCTGCGCGGTGTCAAGGCCACCATGTATGCCGGGCGCCCGTGGACCGTGCGGCAATATGCCGGTTTTTCCACAGCCGAGGAATCCAACGCTTTTTACCGGCGCAATCTGGCGGCGGGGCAGATGGGGCTTTCGGTCGCCTTCGATCTGGCGACGCATCGCGGCTATGACAGCGATCATCCGCGCGTCACCGGCGATGTCGGCAAGGCGGGCGTGGCGATTGATTCCGTCGAGGATATGAAAATCCTGTTCGATGGCATCCCGCTCGATAAAATGTCGGTGTCGATGACCATGAACGGCGCGGTTATTCCGATCCTCGCCAATTACATTGTCGCCGCCGAGGAACAGGGCGTCAGCGCGGATAAACTGGCGGGCACCATTCAGAATGACATTCTGAAAGAATTCATGGTGCGCAACACCTATATCTATCCGCCCGAACCCAGCATGCGCATTGTCGCCGACATTATCGGCTATGCGTCCAAACATATGCCGAAATTCAACACGATTTCCATTTCCGGCTATCACATGCAGGAAGCGGGCGCGACCCAGGTGCAGGAACTTGCCTTTACCCTGGCCGACGGCAAGGAATATGTCCGCGCGGCGCTGGCGGCGGGGCAGGATGTGGATGAATTTGCGCCGCGCCTGTCGTTCTTTTTCGCCATCGGCATGAATTTTTTCATGGAGATTGCCAAGCTGCGCGCCGCGCGGCTGCTATGGGCGGAAATCATGGACGGCTTCAACGCCAAAAATCCGCAAAGCGCCATGCTGCGCACCCATTGCCAGACCAGCGGCGTATCGCTGACCGAACAGGACCCCTATAATAATGTCGTGCGCACGGCGTTCGAGGCGATGGCGGCGGCTCTGGGCGGCACGCAAAGCCTGCACACCAACGCGCTGGACGAGGCAATTGCTCTGCCTACGGATTTTTCAGCCCGCATCGCCCGCAACACGCAGCTTATTCTGCAGGAAGAAACCGGCGTCTGTAATGTCGTCGATCCGCTCGGGGGCTCTTATTATATCGAGGCGCTGACCAATGAACTGGCGGTTGCCGCGCGCAAGCTGATGGCCGAAGTGGAGGAGCTGGGCGGCATGACCAAGGCGGTCGCAAGCGGCATGCCCAAGCTGAAAATCGAAGAGGCGGCGGCGCGCCGTCAGGCCCGCATTGATCGCGGCGAAGAAGTGATCGTGGGCGTCAACCGCTATCAGACCGACAGCCGCGAACAGATGGATATTCTGGATGTCGATAATGCAAGGGTGCGCGACAGCCAGATTGTGCGGCTTCAAGCCACCCGCGCCGCGCGTGATGAAGCCAAATGCAAGGCGGCGCTGGCGGCGCTGACGGCGGGCGCCGCGGGCAATGGCAATCTGCTGGCGCTGGCGGTGGATGCCGCGCGCGCGCGCGCCACGGTAGGCGAAATATCCGATGCGATGGAAACCGTGTTTGGCCGTCACCGCGCCCAGGTGCAATCCATCGCGGGCGTTTATGGCGCGGCCTATGAAGGCGATGCGGGATTTGAAAAAATTCAGCGCGATGTGGAAAGTTTCGCCAAGGACGAAGGCCGCCGCCCGCGCATGCTGGTGGTGAAAATGGGCCAGGACGGGCATGACCGGGGCGCCAAGGTGATCGCCACGGCCTTTGCCGATATCGGCTTTGACGTGGATGTCGGGCCGCTGTTTCAGACGCCGGCCGAGGTCGCCCGCGACGCGGTGGAAAATGACGTGCATGTGGTGGGCGTGTCGTCGCAGGCGGCGGGGCATAAAACCCTGGTGCCGGAGCTGATCGCGGAACTGAAAAAACAGGGCGCGGAAGACATTATGGTGATTTGCGGCGGCGTTATTCCGCAACAGGATTATGATTTCCTGTACAAAGCGGGCGTGGCCGGTATTTTTGGCCCCGGCACTAATATTCCGCTGGCGGCGGCAAAAATTCTTGAACTTATCCGCGATCGGCGGCCTCTCGCAGCAGAATAGGAAACCATATGGCCGTTGTCATTCCCTATGTCCGTGAACTGATTTTTGAATATGGCGCGATGCAGCAGATATCGCCGCTGATCCGCCGCGTCATTGCGCGCAATCCCAGCGGCTTTACCCAGCATGGCACCGGCACTTATATTATCGGCAAGGGCAAGGTCGCGGTGATCGACCCCGGCCCGCTGGATATGGATCATGTGCAGGCGATTGTGAACGGGCTGAAGGGCGAAACCATCACGCATATTCTGATCACCCACACGCATATGGATCATTCACCCGCCACCACGCCGCTGAAAAAACTGATGGGCAACCCGCCGTCTTATGGCTATGGCCCGCATGGTTCCGGCAAGGGCGTGCTGGAAGGCCAGGCGGTGGAGGCCGGCGGCGACAAGGACTTCGTTCCCGATGTCGTGGTGCGCCATGGCGATATCATCAGGGGCGATGGCTGGACAGTGGAATGCGTGCACACGCCGGGGCATACCTCGAACCATATCTGTTTTGCGCTGCGCGAGGAAAAGGCGCTGTTTACCGGCGATCATGTCATGGGCTGGTCCACCACCGTCATCTCGCCGCCCGATGGCGACATGCAGGATTATATGCACAGCCTGGAAATTTTATTGCCGCGCGACGATGAGGTTTACTGGCCGACGCATGGCCCCGCCATCAGGGACCCGCAGAATTTTGTGCGCGCCTATATCGCCCACCGCCATGACCGCGAGGCGCAGATCGCCGCCTGCCTGCGCGATGGTATTGGCCGTATCACCGACATGGTGCCGGTGATGTACAAGGATGTCGACGCGAAATTATGGCCGGCCGCCGGCCGCTCGGTGCTGGCGCATCTGCTGCACATGGTGGAAACCGGCCGCGCCAGATGCCAAGGCGCGCCCGGCCCGGATGCGGTTTATTCGGCGGCGTAATGAGGGGAGGGGTCTATGGGCGTAGTTGACGATATGCTCAGTGCTGACCGCATTCCTATATGGAAGCGGCTTCATCAAGTTCCAGAGGAGGTAGATGACCTCAAAGCCCGCATCAGCGCGCTTGAGGAAAAGCTCGGAGGAAAGTGGCCAGCAGATGTATGCCGCTTTTGCGGGGCGCGGGCGGCTAGGCTCGTCAGTGCTAAGGCACCCGACATCAAGGGAAACGTGCGTGAAAACTGGGCGTGTTCCAAATGCAATACCAACCATGTAAGGGTTGCGACGCCTAGTTAGAGCAAATTTTGAACAGATTGGGTTACCTTACACTCAGTGTCACCCCGGACTTGATCCGGGGTCCAGGGGCCACGCTCGAAGGTGGTTGAGGGGTGAAAAGCCTTTGCCGGAACGTAGAGCAATGAAAAGCCATTACGTTTACATACTGGCCAGCCATAGAAATGGGACCCTGTATGTCGGTGTCACCAGTGATATTCTGCGGCGCATTTACGAGCACAAGAATGACGTTACCGGCGGATTCACCAGCACTTATAACGTCAAGACACTTGTATGGTTTGATGAAACGCCAGATATCACTGAGGCCATCCGGCAAGAAAAACGCATGAAGAAATGGCCGCGCGCTTGGAAAATAGATCTAATCGAAGAACATAATCCGCTGTGGCGGGATTTATATCCAGAACTTCTTTCCTGATCGAGAGGATTTTTTCTGCGGCTCTGGACCCCGGATCAAGTCCGGGGTGACACTGAGTGTGAGGTAGCTCTTATAGTAACAAGCTGGCCTGCGTCTACTGCGCCGTAACCCCGCCATCGACGACCAGTTCTGATCCGGTCATGAAGGCGGCGTCGTCTGACGCCAGAAATGCGATGCCGTTGGCGATATCCATAGGCACGCCGATGCGGCCGATGGGATGCCAGGAAATGAGGGCGTCGCGCACCGCATTATTCGCCGCCGTGCCGCCCGGCCCCGCCATTTGCGCAATCACGTCGCGCCCCATATCCGTATCAATCAATCCCGGATGAATGGAATTGACGCGAATGCGGTAGGGCGCAAATTCAATGGCGCAGGCCTTGGTATAAATCCGCACGCCGCCCTTGCTCATGCAATAGGGCGCGCCGCTGGCCGAACCCACCAGCCCGGCCACCGATGAAAGATTTACAATCGCGCAGCCCACAGGGTCTTTGGCGGCGCATGTTTTCAGCACCGGCAGGGCGCTTTTGGTGCCCAGAAACACCCCGTCCAGATTGACCGCCGTCATCAGCCGCCAATCGGCAAGGCTGGTTTCCTCGGTGGTTTGCCTTCTGAAAATACCGGCATTGTTGACCAGAATGTGCAGCCCGCCAAATTTTTCCGCCGCGAATTTAACCGCCGCCTGCCAGCTTTCTTCGCTGGTGACATCCAGATGGACAAAGGCTGCGGCGGAGCCGATTTCGGCCGCCGTCTGCTGGCCCAGATCATCCAGTATGTCGGCGATCACAACTTTCGCCCCGCCAGCGGCCAGAACTTTCGCCGTCTGCGCGCCCAATCCGCGCGCCGATCCGGAGATCAGCGCGACTTTCCCATCCACACGGTTCATCTGCTATCTCCTATTGCGCGGTCCAGCCGCCATCGACGACGAGCTCCGATCCGGTCATGAAGGCGCTGTCGTCCGACGCCAGGAAAGTGATGCCATTGGCAATGTCTTTCGGCTCGCCAATGCGGCCGATCGGGTGGCTTTGCACAAACATGTCGCGCACCGCATTGTCGGAACCCATGGCGCCGCTTAATTCCGTCACCACCTGTTTGGCCATGTCGGTTTCGATCAGGCCGGGATGGATGGAATTGACGCGGATGCGATAGGGCGCAAATTCAATGGCGCAGGCCTTGGTGTAAATCCTCACGCCGCCCTTGGACATATGATAGGCGGTGAAATTGGCGATGCCGATAATGCCGGCAATCGATGACAGATTGATGATCGAGCCGCCGACCGGGGCCTTGGCGGCGCGCGCCTTGAGGTGCGGCAGCGCGGTTTTGGTGCCGAGAAACACCCCATCCAGATTGACCGCGCACATCCGCCGCCAGTCGGCCAAGGTCATGTCCTCGGTGCTTTTCATGAAGAAAATACCGGCATTGTTCACCAGCACATCCAGCCCGCCAAATTTATCGACGCCCGCCTTGACCGCCGCCTGCCAGCTTTCCTCAGCAGTCACATCCAGATGGGTGTAAAGCGCGCCGCCGCCCTTGTTGATGATGCCTTCCGCCGTTGCATGGCCAGCATCATCCAGCAGGTCGCCGATAATGACCCTGGCCCCGCAGGCCGCCATCATGCGCGCGGTTTCCGCCCCCAGGCCGCGCGCGCCGCCGGAAATAAAGGCTATCTTGCCATCCATATTGTTCATCTGATTTTTTGCCTTTGTGATTATTATTGCGCCAGATAGCCGCCATCGACGACAACTTCCGTACCCGTCATAAAGGCGGAATCATCCGACGCCAGAAAGCGCACGGCATGGGCTATGTCCTTTTCCTCGCCCAGACGTCCGAGCGGATGGCGCGACACCACGTCATCGACAAATTTCTGAAAGCCGCCTTCCTGGCGCTGGTTCATCGCCTGTTCGCCCGCGCGCAGCAGCGGCGTGTTGATAAAGCCCGGATGCACCGAATTGACGCGGATTTTCGCGGGAGCCAGTTCAATGGCCGCGGCCTTGGTCATCAGCCTCACGCCGCCCTTGCTGGCGCAATAGGCCGCCGAACGCGCCCCGCCGATAAAGCCCATGATTGAGGAAATCGAAATAATCGATCCGCCGCCCGGCCACATATGGGCGCGCGATTTCATGGAAGGAATCACATGCTTCATGCCCAGAAACACGCCATCCAGATTTATCGACATCAGCCGGCGCCAGCTATCCAGGCTCAATTCCTCCAGCGGCTTTGCAGCGCCCGCAATGCCCGCATTGTTCAGCAGAATATCCACACCGCCATAGGACTGAACAGTGAATTTCACCGCCGCCTGCCATTGTTCTTCCTGCGCCACATCATGCTTGAAAAACTTGGCTTCGCCGCCCGCCTTTTTGATGGCCGCAAGCGTGACCTGCGCTTCGTCCTCGCGCAGATCGGTGATCACCACCTTGGCGCCCGCTTCGGCCAGTTTCTGCGCCGACATGCCGCCAATGCCGCGCGCGCCGCCGCTGATAATTGCTACTTTTCCATCGACCCTGTTCATGTTTCTCTCTCCCCTTTGTCCTCCGAAGCTTCAGCGAAGGAGGATGTTCTGTTTTGATTTCTATTGCGCGGTATAGCCGCCATCCACCACAATTTCGGTGCCGGTAATGAAGGCGGAATCATCCGACGCCAGAAACCGCACGGCATGGGCGATATCCTGTTCCTCGCCCAGATGGCCCAGCGGGTGGCGCGACACGGCGTCATCCAGAAAGCGCTGGCCTCTGCCCGGCGCGCTATTGTTCATCGCTTCGGCCCCGCTGCGCAGCAGCGGTGTATTAATGAAACCCGGATGAATCGAATTAACCCGGATTTTTGCAGGCGCCAGTTCCAGCGCCGCCGCCTTGGTCATCAGCCGCACACCACCCTTGCTGGCGCAATAGGCGATCTGGCGCGCGCCGCCAACCAGCCCCATGATCGAGGAAATCGAGATGATCGAACAGCCGCCCGGCCATAAATGCGCGCGGGCCTTCATGGCCGGAATGGCGTGTTTCATGCCCAGAAACACCCCGTCAAGATTGATCGACATCAGATGCCGCCAGCCATCCAGGCTCAATTCCTCCAGCGGCCGGGATGAGCCGCCAATGCCCGCATTGTTCAGCAGCACATCCAGCCCGCCATAGGTGTCGGTGGTGAATTTCACCGCCGCCGCCCATTGCGCTTCATCGGCCACGTCATGCTTGAAAAACTTCGCGTCGCCGCCCGCGGATTTTATCGCGGCCAGCGTAACCGCCGCTTCGTCCTCACGCAGATCGGTGATCACGACTTTCGCGCCCGCTTCGGCCAGCTTGCGCGCCGACATGCCGCCCAGCCCGCGCGCCCCGCCGCTGATCAGCGCGACTTTTCCATCCACCCGGTTCATGATGTTCTCCCCGATTTATTGCGCGACATAGCCGCCATCGACGACCACTTCAGAGCCGGTCATGAAAGAGGAATCATCCGAGGCGAGGAAACACACCGCATTGGCGATATCCATCGGCACGCCCATGCGGCCAATCGGGTGGCGAGCCGTGATCATGTCCTTGATGACATTTTCGCCCACGCCGGCGCCCTTGCCGAGATCTTTCAGCGCGCTTTTCACCATGTCGGTTTCGGTGAATCCGGGATGCACGGAGTTGACGCGGATTTTGGAAGGGGCCAGTTCAATGGCCGCCGCCTTGGTCAGCAGCCGCACGCCGCCCTTTGCCGCAATATAAGAGGCGGCATTGGGCATGGCGACCATGCCCATGATCGAGGAAATATTGATAATCGAGCCGCCGCCCGGCCATTTGGCGGCGCGCGCAGCCAGCGCCGGGATGGCGTATTTGATGCCCAGAAACAGGCTGTCCAGATCGACCGCAATGACGCGGCGCCAGGATTCAAAACTGGTTTCAACAATGGGCTTTCCCGCATCGGCTAGACCACAAAATGGGTGGTCTGATTCTCGAAGTCAAGGGTGACTTCTGTCAGCAGGTGCGTGAGATGTTGGCGCGGACTGGCCGCGCCGACGATTACCTCGAAATTGGGTTGAACGGCCCCGTCTGTTACAACCCGCTCCACAACGACCTCGATCCGTACGCGGTGGCGTTTGCCATCTCGACGCTCCTCAACAATCTGTTCGGTCGCTCCA
>JAHHGO010000056.1 GCA_023252275.1 Alphaproteobacteria bacterium | reverse complement strand
AATGACTAGGACGAAGCGCGGACCTGCCGACGTGGCGAAGGACGCGATCTCGATCCTCGCCTCCATGCGCGGCGGACAGCGCGTGGATGAGGACACCGCGGACATCATCCGTGACGCCTGCTGGGAGGCGTACGCGAACGGGCTCGAAAACGGCAAGGCCGCCCGCGCCTCGCGCCGGGAGGGACGATGAGGCACGACCACGAGGTCCGGCCCCTGCTGCGGGAGCGCCTAGCGGAAATGCACCCGGGGGCGCTGGTGATCGACGAACTGGGGCTCGACTACGGCGGCGCCAGGGTCGATCTGGCGGTCGTCGGCGAGGCCCTTCACGGCTACGAGATCAAGGCCGAGGCGGACACGTTGAAGCGCCTTCGCGTGCAGTCGGAGATGTACGGGCACGTGCTGGACACGGTGACGCTCGTTGCGTCTCCCGCGCACCTGGCGAAGGCCGCCGACGCGCTGCCGTCGTGGTGGGGGCTGTGGTCCATTTCGGAGTCGTGGTTTAACGAGGTCCGACCGGCGGCCCCCAACCCCGGCATCAGCCCGCACCGCGTCGCGATGCTGTTGTGGCGAGACGAGATGCGGGTGGTAGCGGAGCGGACGACCCGCAGGCGGATGTCGAGGGCGAACAAGACGGACCTACGGCGCCTGCTGTCCGAGGTGCTGACTGCGGACGAGATCCGGTCCGAGGTTCGTCGCGCGCTGCGGGCGAGGCCGATGGGATGGCAGAACAGGACGGGGCTGGGCCCGCCGTCGGCGCGCCGCGGCGAGGAGGGCTAGGACGCACCGTGGCCGAGCCGGCGCGCCAGCCCGAGGACCTCCTCACCGTCCAGGACGTGGCCCGGATCCTCCGGGTCTCTCCGAGCTGGGTCTACACCAATAAGGCCCGAATCGGGTATGTCCGGGTCGGCGGGCTCCGCTTCGAGCCCGAGGACGTCCGCCGCTTCCGCTTCGGCATCCGGCCTCCACTCACGACCGCGTCGTACGCCGCTTGCGGGGCATCGGGGGCCTAGTTGGTGAGCAGAAAAGCCGGGGCGCTGTCGAGTTGGATGGTGGTCGTCGCGGTGATCGCGATCCCACACGTCATGGCCCCGGTGCTCGCGTTGATGTCGATCTACGTCGCGGCGCCCGTGGATGAATCGGTCACTGGCAGCAATAGGTAGCGATTCGGCCGGTATCCCGCCGGCAGCGTAGCGATCACGGAGCCGGACGACACCGTGCCGCCCGTGGACTTAAGTTGCCCTGCGAGCCGCACCTCGCCATGTCGCAGCAGCGAAGCCTTGGCGACCTGCGGCGCCGCGGGAGTCGCGGCCTACGACGGGCTCCCCGAGGCCGAGGCCGGCGCCCTGTCCGACCGCACGGCGGCCGAGTTCGAGGCGCAGCACGTGGAGTCCCGGTGAAGCGCGCCGCCCCCCGGCCCCCGCGCACCGGCCCCCGCTCCGAGGCGGCGGTGCTGGTCAGGCTGATCCGCCTGGCGCGCCGCCGCGCGCGGGCCAGCGGCTATGACATCCGCTTTCGCGAAGGCGAGGCGCGCAAAATCAGCGCGCCGGAAAGCGGCTATGATTGCGTCATGCTGCTGGGCAATTCATTCGGCTATTTCGACCGGGAAGAAGACGATCTGGCGGTGCTCTCGGCCATTAAGCGGACCCTGCGCAGTCAGGGGCGGCTGATCATCGATCTGACCGATGGCGACTGGATGCGCACGAATTTTGAGCCGCGCTCCTGGGAATGGATCGACCAGAACCAGTTTGTCTGCCGCGAACGCTCGCTGTCTTCGGATGGCGACCGGCTTATCTCGCGCGAAGTGGTGGTGCATGCCGAAAAGGGCGTCATTGCCGACCAGTTCTATGCCGAACGGCTCTATTCGCGCAGCCGCATCGAGGATCTGCTGACTCGCGCCGGTTTCCGGGAAACCCGGATTCATGGCGAGGTCGAGGCGCTATCCACGCGCGGTTCGGATCTGGGCATGATGGCGCGGCGTCTGTTCATCACCGCGCGCGCGCCGGAACGGGCGGTCACGCGCCGCACCGGCGGGGTCATCATTCCCGAAGTCACCGTTCTGCTGGGCGATCCGCGCCTGCCGGACAATGTAAAGCTGACTGGCGCATTCAATGCGGAGGATTATGAGACCGTCGCGCGGTTGAAAACCGCCCTGTCGGAACTGACGGGCTATAAATTTTCCTATATCGACAATCACAGCGCGCTGTGGAACGGGCTGCGTGAACAGCGCCCGAATTTTGTGCTGAATCTCTGTGACGAAGGCTTCAACAATGAAGCGCTGATGGAGCTGCATGTGCCGGCGGTTCTGGAAATGCTGGGCATTCCCTATAGCGGCGCGGGCCCCGCCGCGCTGGGCCTGTGTTACAATAAATCCCAGGTGCGCGCGATTGCGGCCTCGTGCGATGTGCCGGTGCCGCTGGAAACCTATTTCGACGCGGATGATCAGGCGGCGACCATCCCGTCGATTTTTCCGGCGCTGATCAAGCCCTGCATGGGCGACAGCAGCATCGGCATCACCAAGGACGCGGTGGTGCATAATCCTTCAGAGGCGGTCAGCTATCTGACCGAATTGCGCCGCCTGTTGCCGGGCCGTCCGGTGCTGGTGCAGGAATTTCTTTCCGGCAATGAATATAGCGTCGGCATTATCGGCAATCCCGGTATTGGCTTTACGGTTCTGCCCCTGCTGGAGGTGGATTATAGCGGCCTGCAGGCCGGCCTGCCGAAAATACTGGGCTATGAATCCAAATGGGATCCAGCCTCGCCCTATTGGACGCAAATCCGCTATCGCGAAGCCGTTGTGGACGAGGAATTGCGCCGCAGCATGATCGACTGGTCCACCGCGCTGTTCGAGCGGCTGGATTGCCGCGATTATGTGCGGTTTGATTATCGCGCCGACAGTGCGGGCGAGGTCAAGCTGCTGGAGGTCAATCCCAATCCCGGCTGGTGCTGGGATGGGAAACTGAACCTGATGGCGGGCTTTGGCGGCTATCGCTATGCCGATCTGCTGCGCATGATTATCGAGGCGGCGCAGCGCCGCATCGCCATGAATATGAACGGCCAGCAGATGCCGGTGGCGCAGCCCATCCGCCGCATGGGATAGCCGGTCAAGCCGCTTCCAACTCCCGGATGGCGTCGGCGATGGCGACGGTGCGCTTGGCCATTTCCGCATGCAGAATTTCGGTCATGCGCCCATCCACCGTAATCACGCCCTTGCCGGCATTTTCCGGCTTGGCGAATTCGGCGATGATCTTGCGCGCCAGTTCAACTTCGTCCGGCGAGGGGCTGAAGATTTCATTGCAGGGGACAACCTGACCCGGATGGATCAGCGTCTTGCCGTCCATGCCCAGTTCCAGGCCCTGAAGGCAGATGGCGGCAAAGCCCGCTTCGTCCTTAAAATCATTATAGACCCCGTCAATGACGCCCACGCCATAGGCGCGCGCCGCCAGCAGGCACAGGCCAAGGCTGGTGATCATCGGCAGGCGCATCGGCGTATGCGCCGCGCGCACTTCCTTGGCGATATCATTGGTGCCCATGATAAACACGGCAAGGCGCGGCGTGGCTGCGGCAATGGCTTCAGCGTGCAGAATTCCCAGCGGGGTTTCCATCATCGCCCACAGGGCGGTGTCATGGGCGCCATGCGCATCCAGCAGGGCTTCGGCCTGATGCAGAACCGCGGGGCTGCTCACCTTGGGGATCAGAACAGCATCGGGCTTCACGGCGGCGGCGGCGGTTAAATCCGCCAGCCCCCACGGCGTATCCAGTGCATTGACTCGCACGATCATTTCACGCTTGCCATAGCCGCCCTCGCGCAGCGCCGCGCAAACCTGTTCGCGCGCCGTCAGCTTGGCGTCAGGGGCGACAGCGTCTTCCAGATCGAGGATCAGGGCGTCGGCTGGTATGGTGCGGGCTTTTTCCATTGCCCGGGCGTTGGAGCCCGGCATGTAAAGAACAGAGCGGCGGGGCCGCGCCTTGTTGGCCATGTGCTTATCCTGTTGCTATTCAATCATGATACCGAGGGACAATAGAACATTTTCTGTTCGAATTGAACCACAACTCTGTCTACTCTCTCTGCGTCAATGCCGATACCGGAAGGGGCGCCGCCCTACGGCGCATCGCATACCAGAAGCCTGGAATCGAAAACCGGGCCAATCACCAATTGCCGCCCATGGCGCAGCGCGACCGAGGCGGCGGAAATTTCATCACCCGCATTGGCGTAAACTTCTTCCACACGGCTGCTTGTGTTCAGCAACGGGGTCACCCTGAAAATTTGCGCCGGGGCCAATACGGACTGATCCGTTGCGTGGCTCAGTAAATCCGTCAGCCGGGGATGCGCGCCGATCCACAGGCGCTCATCGGCGTCAACCGTGACATTATCGGGAAAAGTGTCGAAGCCCACCTCGCCCAGGGGGCTCAGCGCATGGGTAACCGGATTGCGCGCATAAATTTGCAGCTTCTTGTCCATCAATTCCGAGACATATAACTGGCGTCCATTTTGCGACAGGGCCATGCCGCTGACAAATGACAGATCCTGCGCGGCAATCCGGGCCTTTCCGTCGTCAAAAAATATCACGGTGGATCTGGCCAGCGGCAACAGCGTTTCAATTATTTTCATCGTCTGATTCTGGCTCATTACATCATTGCCCAGATAAAAGGCGCGCCAGCCGGTCGCCACCAGATCATTCGGGCTGACAAATGATGGATCGCTGATGCTTTCAATATGCGTCAGCCAGCCATCTGTAATGTCAAACACTTCCACCAATTGCCGCCCGTCGGCGGGATGGTTGATCACGAACAGCCGCTGCCTGCCATCGCCGCTGCGATACAGGCTGATGCCATGCGGGCGGAAATCGCCATCGCCTTCACCGCGCCACAGCGGAATGGGTTCGGCTTCCGGGTCGGACAGATCAAGCCGGTACAGTGCGCCATTTATGGGCGCGCCCGCCAACACCGCGCGCCTGTCATAGGCCGAAATATAGACCGTCCCGGTATCGGCATTGATGTCCAGATCCTCGGCCCCGGTGACGCCCGTAAGGGTGCGGCATTTGCCCGCGAAATGCGGGTTGATCTGGGTGAACTGCCCGGCGAACACCAGCGTGCGCAACAGCATGGCGGCGGCCAGCAGGATTGCCGCTAATGTGATGCCGCCTGTCCACCACAAAAATTTACGCATGCAATCCGCTCACGCATCCCTGAAGCGGTTGGTAATGGGATAGCGCCGGTCCCGGCCGAAAATCTTGCGGCTGATTTTCACCCCCGGCGCGGCCTGGCGGCGTTTATATTCGGCGATATACAATAGATGCTGGATACGGCGCACCACTTCCGGCGGATGGCCGCGCGCCATGACCTGGGCCACGCTCATTTCCTGCTCGACCAGACAATTCAGAATATCGTCAAGTTGCGCATAGGGCGGCAGGCTGTCTTCGTCTTTCTGATCGGCGCGCAGCTCGGCCGTCGGCGGACGGGTGATGATATTTTCAGGCATGACGCGCCCCGCCGGACCCAGTGCGCCCGCCGGAAGATGCTGGTTGCGCCAGCGGCTAAGCGCGAACACGGTCATTTTGTAAATGTCCTTCAGCGCATTATAGCCGCCGCACATATCCCCATAAAGCGTGGCGTATCCGACTGACACTTCGGATTTATTGCCGGTGGTCAGCACCATATCGCCGAATTTGTTGGACAGCGCCATCAGCAGCAGGCCGCGCGCGCGGCTTTGCATATTTTCCTCGGTAATATCCGGCGCGCGCCCGGTAAACAGCGGCGCCAGCATGTCCTTGAAAGATTCCACCGCAGGCTTGATCGATACAATGTCATATTTTACGCCCAGCAGTTTGGCGCATTCGGCGGCGTCATCCAGGCTTTCCTGCGCCGTATAGATATAGGGCATCATCACGCAGCGCACCCGGTCCGCGCCCAGCGCGTCGACGGCCACCGCAGCACTCAGCGCGCTGTCAATGCCGCCGGAAAGGCCGAGCAGAATGCCAGGAAAGCGGTTCTTGTTCACATAGTCGCGCAGGCCCAGCATCATCGCCTGATAGATGGCTTCCATCTCTTCGGGCGGCGCTATCCGTTCGCCCGGCGCGCAGCGCCAGCCGCCCGCCTCGCGCGACCAGTGCGTTATCACCAGCCCTTCGCGCCAATGCGGCATCTGCACCGCCAGCGAACAGTCGGCATTCAGCACAAAAGAGCCGCCATCGAACACCAGCTCGTCCTGCCCGCCATATTGATTGACATAGGCGAGCGGCAATTTGCATTCGGTGACGCGCGCCACCGCGCGGTTCATGCGTTGATCGGCCTTGTCCACCTCATAGGGCGATCCATTCGGCACCAGCAGAATTTCCGCCCCCGTCTCGGCCAAACATTCGGCCACATCGGGCTGCCAGATATCCTCGCAGATCGGAACGCCGATGCGGACGCCGCGAAAATTCACCGGTCCCGGCATCGGGCCGGGGGTGAAGACGCGCTTTTCGTCGAACACGCCATAATTGGGCAGATCATGCTTGTAGCGGATGGCGGTGATCTTGCCGCCGTCGCACAGGATGATCGCATTATGCAGCGCCTCGCCGTCGCGCCAGGGCGCGCCGATCAGCAGCGCGGGCCCGCCATCGGCGGTCTCAGTGGCCAGCGCCTGCATAGTCTGCGTAATGGCGTCCTGTAGGGCCGGTTTCAGCACCAGATCTTCCGGCGGATAGCCGATCAGAAACAGTTCGCTGAACAGCACCAGATCGGCGCCCGCCGCCGCCGCCTCGGATCGCGCGGCGCGGATCAGCGCGGCATTGCCTGTAATGTCGCCCACTGTCGGGTTACGCTGCACCAGCGCTATTTTAAGATGATCGGTCATCAGGAACCTTTAGTGATGGGACATCCTGAATAGCGCCGTTTGCTCTGACGCTCAACTGGCGCAATCAGGGACGTGAAGGCGGTGCCTTCGCATATGCAGATGGTCTTCTCCTTCTCCCCAAAGGGGAGAAGGCCGGGATGAGGGGTGCGCGCATTTATGCGCGCAAAAAATAAGCTTTTACACACGGCCCCCTCACCCCAACCCTCTCCCCCAAGGGGAGAGGGGGCTATATACGATAAACTAAATTCCATATGCGATAGCCCTGGACGACGGGAGGGCCGCTTTATTTTGCGTGGGTGATGCAAAATGGCGTGGCGGGGTCAAGCGCCAGCCGCTCCGGGCTGATCGGCTGGTCGCAGGTGACGCAATCGCCAAAATGACCATCTTCCAGGCGTTTCAGCGCGGCATTGATGCGGTTGATTTCGGTATGCCTGCGGCGTGTGGTTTCAGCCGCCATTTCATGATCCAGCACGGCTTCGGCGCGCGCCGCCCGGTCGCCCACTTCCTGATCGCTTTCGGGTTGCGCGCGAGGTTCTTCGTGGCCCGCCAGCAGTTTTTCAATGTCGCTGCGCATGGCCAGCAGCCGTATTTTCCACTGCTCTGTACTAAGCGTCCCGGTATGTTTTTTGCTCATGTTCTATATCAACCTGGTGTTTGTTCCCGCGTCTTCAGAAATCTAATGTCAGGCCAGTCATCAGCGGCGCGGTCAAGATGCCATGCGTTGCGCGCCAGAAAAACAGGGCAGCCGTCATGATCTTCGGCCATCGCTGCTTTATTGTCTTCAATAAACTTTTTCAGCTTTAGCGGGTCCGAGCATTCAACCCACCTTGCGGTATGGATGGGCGCATCCTCGAAACGCACGGGTATAGCGTACTCTGTTCTGATACGGTCCGCCAAGACATCAAATTGCAGCACGCCCACCACCCCGACCAGCCAGTCCGCGCCCAGAACGGGCTTAAACACGCTGCCAGCACCTTCTTCCGCCAGTTGCAGCAGCGCCCGGCCCAGATGCTTGGCTTTCATCGGGTCATCGGAACGCACCCGGCGCAATATTTCCGGCGCAAAGCTGGGAATTCCGGTGAAATGCAGGGTCTCACCCTCGCTCAGCGCATCGCCTATGCGCAACTGGCCATGATTGGGAATGCCGATAATGTCGCCCGCCACGGCTTCTTCTGCCAGTTCGCGTTCCCGGGCCATGAACAGCACCGGATTATGCACATTGATGATCTTGCCGGATCGCGGATGTTTCAGTTTGGCGCCGCGCTTGAAATGCCCCGAACACAGCCGCATAAAGGCGATGCGGTCGCGGTGTTTGGGGTCCATATTGGCCTGGATTTTGAAGATAAAGCCGGTGACGGCCTCTTCGGACGGCAATACGGTGCGCTCCAGCGCCGGGCGCGGGCAGGGCGCGGGGGCGAAGGACGCCAGCCCGTGCAGTAATTCGCGGACGCCGAAATTATTTACCGCACTCCCAAAAAACACCGGCGTCTGATGGCCTTCCAGAAACGCCCTGGCGTCAAAGGGCGGGCACAGGCCGCGCACCATGGCGATATCCTCGCGCAGTTTGGCAACAGCGTGGGCGGGCAGCAGGGCGTCCAGGCGCGGATCGTCAAGGCCCTGACAGGCCTCGCCCATATCCGTGCCGCCGCGGCTCATCAGCAGCAGCCGGTCGTTCAGCAGATCATAACAGCCGAGAAAATCCCGCCCCATGCCGATGGGCCAGCTGGCGGGGGTGACGCTCAGCGCCAGGCCCTGTTCGACCTCGTCCAGAAGATCGAACGGCTCGCGCCCCTCGCGGTCCAGCTTGTTGATAAAGGTGATGATCGGCACATCGCGCAACCGGCATACCTCCAGCAGCTTGCGGGTCTGGGTTTCGATGCCCTTGGCGGCGTCCAGAACCATGACGGCGCTGTCGACGGCCGACAGCGTGCGATAGGTGTCTTCGGAAAAATCCTCATGACCCGGCGTGTCGAGCAGATTAAAGGTGCGGCCTTCATAATCGAAGGTCATCACCGATGAGGCGACGGAAATGCCGCGTTCCTGCTCGACCTTCATCCAGTCGGAGCGGGCGCGGCGGCGGTCGCCCTTGGCCTTGACCGCGCCCGCAAGCTGAATGGCGCCGCCGAACAGCAGCAGCTTTTCCGTCAGCGTGGTTTTGCCCGCGTCGGGATGCGCGATGATGGCAAAGGTGCGCCGCCGGGCGACGGCGTCTGAAAAATCACTCATGTGTGCGGGGACTTGCTATTATTGGTAAATGGCCTGCGAACGAAGGCTGCTCAGGGGATACGTAATGCTGATACTATACGATAATATGATTTCCGGTAATGCATATAAGGTTCGGCTGCTGCTCACGCAACTTGGCATTGCATTTCGCACGGTGCAGAAGAGCGTCACCAATGGCGAAACCCGGCAGCCGGATTTCCTGGCCATCAACCCGAATGGCCGGGTTCCCGCTGTGGTGTTTGATGATGGCCGAAAATTGGCGGAATCCAACGCGATTTTGCTGTATTTTGCGGAAGGAACCGGCTTCCTGCCTGGCGATAAATTCGCCCGCGCCCAGGTTTATCAATGGCTGTTTTTTGAGCAATACAGCCATGAGCCCTATGTGGCCGTCGCGCGATTTCTGCGCCACCTGCCGCAGCCGCTAAATGCGCAGGCCGAGGCCCGTATGCCGGAACTGCTGCAAAAAGGCCATGCCGCATTAAAGCTGATGGATAATCATCTGGCGGGGCGGCAATTTCTCGTGGGGGATGCATACAGCATCGCTGACATTGCGCTCTATGCCTATAGCCATGTGGCGGATGAAGGCGGCTTTGATCTGGCCCCCTACGCAAATTTGCGCGCCTGGCTGGGCCGGGTGGCCGCGATGCCAGGCCATATTCCGATCAGCCATAAATGCGGGGGATAGGCCCGAACAAACAGGCGGCCCGCCCTCAGCTTTTGCGGCTGCGCAGATGATCCAGCAGGCTGGAGCTGGGCATGCCGTCGGCGGTCATGCCATTGGCGCGCTGATAGTCGCTGATGGCGGCGCGGGTGCGCGGGCCGATCACGCCATCGGCGGGGCCGGGATTATAGCCGGCCTGTCCCAGCGCCACCTGGACATCCTCGACCAGCGGTGATCCCTGATTGTAGGATGCAGGCGTGGCGTTGACCGGCGAGTTGCCGGCGGCGGCTGCTTTGGGGCCGGAACCCGAATGCAGGGATCCAAGATTGATCTGATTCGGGGTCGTTACGGCGCCCACCACCGCGCCAACGCCGGTGCCAATGGCGACACCTGTTAAAACGCTCATGCCGGTAACCGCGCCGACAACCGCGCCCGCGCCCGCGCCCATCGCGCCGCCGCTCAGGCCGCGCTCCTTGGGGTTGGAGCCGCAGGCAGCGACAGCCAGGCTCAGCAGAGCTGCCGGAAGAATGCGATAGCCGGATTTTGACATGCTGGATTTTGACATAGTGTCCTCCTCATCATGAGCCAGTCCTGTGTGCAGGATTGGTCTTACGGGCGAATCATATTGTACAGAAATAGCCTATCAGGCCTGTGGTTTACAATTCGTCATGATTTTCAGTTAACACGCCGATTGGGGCGAAATTTGGGCTGCTCGGGAACCCGCGCGTACGGCCTGCGCCGTCCCGCGCAATATGCGGCCTGCGGGAAATGTGACGGTCACGATCATGCCGCGCCCAGGTTCGCTGCTGATGTCAAGCGTCCCGTCATGACGTTCGGTAAACATACTGGATAGATATTTGTCATAATATAGGTTATTTTTATTACTATAAATCCTTTGATTAGAATTTTAGTCTGTTCTTCGCCGCCACTGTTGTGGACGGTATGCTCTCTGGAAAATTCATGTATCGCACCGGATTAGTGACGGTCATCTGGCTGATGCTTGCGGCTTGTCCGGCCCGGGCCGGCAGCCCCTCGGTCATTGTCAGTATCAAGCCCCTGCATTCGCTGGTCGCTGGCGTCATGGCGGGGGTGGCGGCGCCTGTTCTTCTCGTGGATGGGGCTGTATCGGAACATGGATATGCGCTGCGCCCGTCACAGGTTCAGACGCTGGCGCAGGCCGATCTGGTTTTCTGGATCGGACCGCAGCTTGAAACATTCCTGATCCGGCCATTGTCGGAACTGGCTGGGGCCACAGATATCATTGCCATGTCCGGCGCCCCGGATATTAAAACCTTACCCCTTCGCGACGCCGGTACGATGGCGCATCGGCATGGTGCGCCCGGCAGTCAGGATCAGGCCCAGGATATGCATATATGGCTCGATCCGGATAATGCCGCGGCCATGGTGCGGGCAATTTCCACGCGGCTGCAAACCCGGGATCCCGGCAATGCAGCCATTTATAGCAAAAACGCCGCCGCCATGCAGGTGCGCCTGACCGCCAGCCGGAACCTGATCCGGGCGCGGCTGTCGTCGCGGCCCATGCCGCCTTACATGGTGTTTCATGACGCCTATCAATATTTTGAAGCCCGCTTTGGTCTTCACCCCGTGGCGATTATCAGCCTCAATCCGGAACGTCCGCCGGGCGCGGCGCGGGTGCGGGCCTTGCGCCAACTGATACGGGACGCCAGGGTGGTCTGTGTGTTTTCAGAACCCCAGTTCGAGCCGCGCCTGATTGCGACCCTGCTGGAAGGATCAGCGGCGCGCGCCGCCAGCCTTGATCCGCTGGGCGCGGATTTGACTCCGGGCGGGGATATGTATTTTCTGCTGCTGGACCAGATCGTCACCGCGCTAAACCATTGCGCGGCGGCAGACTAGAATTTATTGCCCACGGGCGTTTGACCTTGCGGAAATACTTACATTTCAACCGGGCTGTGGGCCTATTTGGAATGGATATTGCCCTGCCATGAAAAATCGCTTAGGAATCAAAGCGTACGGTCATAAATTCTTAACATGCCCGTAGCGGCGAAAAAGCATACGGTAAATTGAAGGGGCAGGGGCGGCATGGCGAAAATCAAAGTGGCAATCGCAGGGGTTGGAAACTGCGCCAGCTCTTTGATTCAGGGAATTGCCTATTATGCCGTTCAGGATCCCGCAACAGTTTCCGGGCTGATGCATCCTGATATTGGCGGATGGCGGCCCAGTGATCTGGAGGTGGTGGCGGCGTTTGATATTGACCGGCGCAAGGTTGGCAAACCACTGGAAGAGGCCGTATTCGCCAAACCCAATTGCACCATGATCTTTCAACGCGATCTGCCCGCCTCAGGCGTTACCGTGCAGATGGGCCCCATTCTGGATGGCATCGCGCCGCATATGGAAGATTATCCGGATGACGAGGCGTTTCGCGCGGCGGATGCGCCCTCGGTGAATGTTGCTGATGAGTTGCGCCGCACCGGCGCGGAAGTGCTGGTGTGCTATCTGCCGGTAGGTTCCGAACAGGCGGTTCGTTATTATGCCCAGGCCTGTCTGGATGCGAGCGTGGCGATGGTCAATTGTGTGCCGGTGTTCATTGCATCCAATCCGGAATGGGCCGCGAAATTTGTGCGCGCCGGTGTGCCGATTGTCGGCGATGATATTAAGAGCCAGGTGGGCGCCACCATCGTGCATCGGGCGCTGACGCGGCTGTTCTGCGATCGCGGTTATGTGCTCGATCGCACCTATCAATTGAACACCGGCGGCAATACGGACTTTCTCAATATGCTGGCGGCGGAGCGGTTGAAATCGAAAAAGAAATCAAAAACCGAATCCGTGCAATCGCAACTGGATGAACGGCTGGAGTCCGGCAATATTCATATCGGCCCGTCCGATTATGTGCCCTGGCAGCGCGATAATAAGGTGGCCTTTATCCGTATGGAAGGCACCGGCTTTGGCGGCGCGCCGATAGAGCTGGAACTGCGCATGTCGGTGCAGGATTCACCCAACAGCGCCGGTGTGGTGATTGATGCGGTGCGCTGCGCGCGGCTGGGCCAGATACGCGGTCTGTCGGGTCCGCTGGAGGCGCCATCGGCCTATTTCATGAAAACCCCGCCCCGGCAAATGCGTGATTCTGTCGCGCATGACGCCTGCGAGGAATTTATCAATGACGCGGCCGCGCCGGTGCTGAAAAAAGTCCGCGAGACCGCCGCCGAATAGGGTGTCAGCCGAAGCTGAATGCGGGTACAGACTCAAAGCCCGGCAGGATGGGAGCGGTAATATCGCGCACCGTGCGCGCCGCCAGCGCATCGCCATCACGCCGGTAAAGCCGCGCCCTGCCAACGCCATTTTCCATTTCCACGCAGATCAGCCGGCCGCCATCGCGCAACTGCGCCAGCAGTGGCGCAACCCCGGTTTGCGTCGCGCCATTCAGCAGGATGACATCATAGGGCGCCTGTTTGGCGCAGCCCGCATTCAGCGGGCCCTCTACTGCCGCGATATTATCAATATTGCATTCATTCCACTGGGCGACGGCGCGTGCGGCCAATGCGGCATCGCATTCCAGCCCGATCACCGTGCCGCCCAGCCGGGCGGCCAGCGCGCCCATATAGCCATCGCCCGCCCCAACCACCAGCACGACGTCTCCCGCCTCAATTTCGGCGGCCTGCAACAGAACGCCCGTGCATAGCGGCGCCAGCATATAACGGCCTGGCGCGATGGCAATGGCGGCCTCGCCATAGGCCAGCGCCCGCATCTCCTTTGGCAGAAATGGCTCCCGCGCAACGCTGCCCGCAGCCGCCAAAAGCGGCGGATCGATAATCCCGCTGGCGCGCAACTGGCTTTCCACCATATTTCGGCGGGCTGTTGTGAAATCGGTCATCTGTACCCTCTGGTCAGGAATGGCGCTTTTGGGCTTATAACCGGGTTCCCGCGATATGACAATGTTTGCGCCCGGCAGCCCCATATGATACGACCCCGTGACAATACTACATGGGCTGCATGGCCGTAGGGTGACGTGGCGGAATGGTTACGCAGCGGATTGCAAATCCGTCTATCCCGGTTCGATTCCGGGCGTCACCTCCAGCGGCAGGCGCGCTCAGGCGTCAGGCCAGCCTATGCGGATCAGTTCCGATCGCGGCGCGCCGGATTCATACAGCGCAATCAGGGCTTCGGGATCAAATGTCACGCCAACCGGGTTGGCGGCAAAGTCCGGGCGCTTGAACCAGCCCTGCATTTCCTCCGGCGTATCGAAATTATCAACCTGTAATTCAAGCCGGTTACCGTCCGGGTCCTGATAGTATAGCGATGTGGTCAGACCGTGATTGACCGGCCAGACAGGCAGAATGCCGGCCTGTTTCAGGCGCGCATAAGTGTTCAGCAGCACGCCTACATCCTGAAGCGTGTAGGCCAGATGATCAAGGCCTGCCTGTTTGCCATCGCGCACCGCCAGCTTGGGCTGGTTGATAAAGGCCAGACGATGATGCTCCTGATCAAAGGTCAGAAAGCTGAGCATCGGCCCGCCCGCCACCACCCGCGCATTCAACACCGTGCAATACCAGTCAATCATCTGCTGATAATTGGGCGTGGCGAATACGGCATGCGCAAAAAATCGCGGTGAAACGGGCGCGGCATTCACGTCAATCTTTCGATGTTCCGGCAGGTTTGCCATTCTGGCCTCCATAATCAATTTGAATATAGAGGCTAGAACAATAGCGGGTCAAACAACAGCAGATGATTTCGTGTAAAAAATGAATTCAGTTTACTGCGCGCGGCGGAATTTGCGCAGCCTCCATATTACCGGCAGTCCTGACAGGAATAGTGATACGGCCCCAGGCTCAGGGACGTCATGCGCGGTAATATTACTGCCCGCGCCGGGGGGGTTGCTGGTTGTGGATGTGTCTTCTGGATTGTCTGTTGGCGAAGATGTGCCCGGCGCCAGCGCTGCTGCCGGAAGGGACGGATCAGCGGTGATAGGAATTGACAAATCGCTGATGACATCCTGCGGTGTCTGTTCCATTGAGGGGGGTGCTGAATCATTAACCGGGTTCCCGCCATTCTCCGGCGCGCCGTTGAATGCTGCGGGCAAAACAGAATTTATATTAGGATTTAAATCCTCTCCGGCGGTTCCAGCCTCACGATTGTTGCGCGCAGGCATGGAACGCCCGCCCCTGAAACGGCCTTGCGCGCCTCTGACGCCCGATCCCCTGGATAAACCGGCGGTGATATTTCTTCCTGACCTATCAGATGCGGCGTTTGGTCCTGCTTCGGTTTCTCCTGATGCCGGGCCGGCCACATAGTCAGGCATTGTTTCTGACGTTTCTGGCGCCAGATCAGGGAGTAACGCATTATTCTGGCCACCGTCTATTTCGCCCGTATCAAGAGGTCCGGGCGGAATATCGCACATGGCGTAGTTTTGGTTTCCCGCAGAGCGTGAATGCGGAAGTGAAATATCCAACGGATCTGAAGGAATGCCGCGCCTGGCAGATTGTCCGCCGCCGGATGCACCCGATTCTGCATCGGTAAGACTGGCCTGTATCGAGACTGCCGGCTGCATCCGGGATGTGGGCGCCACCAGCATCACGCCCGCTGCAAATGCCGCCATCGAGCCTGCCCCTGTCAGCAGCCCCAACAGAACCGATCTGGCGCGAAACCGCCGGGTCGCTCTGCCCCGCGACGCGCCTACAGCAGTTTTTGGACGCTTTCGCAAATCAGGCGCTCCCATGAACCATTGATTGAGTCTGAATGGATTTAGTCTGAAAAACAGGGTTTGTTTATCACGATAACTATGTTAGCAGCCATAAACTAGCATTAAGTATCTATTTTGTCTGTGACGCCCATCACAGCCGGTACAGAAAAGCCGCTGGCGTTACAATCAGAAGAAGAAGATAAAAACGGATGATAGGCGTTATGCTGCCTGGGTCAGGAATATTTTCTCATTAAGGGGATTTTCATCTCTTGAAATTGGCGGCCGATACGCCCCGCCCAATGTGCTGGAGCTTTTCGGCCTGATGGTGGAGCTTTATTTCGCGCGCAAGAAACGCACGGCATAAGAGCCTCATACCAATTATTATAATTCGCGCCGCCTGAACGGGTCAGGAATGCCTCATTCCGGTAAAATGCGCCTCGACCGTCCGTTCCGGCGGAAACTGTAAAATCGCAATCGTTCCATGCGGATCGCCACTTTTAAGTTCCAGTTTCGCATTA
>JAHHGO010000055.1 GCA_023252275.1 Alphaproteobacteria bacterium | reverse complement strand
AATCCGCAACGGTAAAATTACAGCGCTCCAAAGGCATCCATCTGATTACCCGTCCGCTATCGCGCCAGGCGATTGCCGTGATCGGCGGCAGTGCGCATTTTTTCATATTGCCCTGGCGCGGGCATTCCATCCTGGCCACGACAGATACACCGTGTACGGATGATCCCGACCGGCTGACGGTAACCGAAGCCGATATTGCCGAACTGCTGGCCAAGGTTAATCGCGGCCTGCCGCAGGCAAAGCTGACGCGCGCCGATGTTCTGCACAGCTATGCCGGGTTGCGCCCGCTGGTGGCTGATTCCGCGGAACCCGGCAACACCACATATGGCGCAAGCCGGGGATCGGAAATATTTGATCACGCCAAACAGGAAGGCCGCGAAGGGCTGATTTCAGCATTGGGCGGCAAATGGACGACCTCGCGCCATCTGGCGGAACGGGTGGTGGATCTGGCGCAACGCAAACTGGGCCGCGCAAATCAGCCCTGCCGCACCGCGCAGACGCTTTTGCCGGGCGGCATGCCGCATTTCCCAGCTTTCGTTCAGGAGGCGCGGCATAGCTGGCCCGCGCTTGACGCCGCGACGCTCGAACATCTGGCCGCCGCCTATGGCGCGCGCCTGCCTGAAATTATCGATCTGATTGCCGGGGACTCCACTATGGCCGCGCCCCTTGCCCCGCATCTGCCGGAAATTGGCGCGCAAATCCGCCATGCGGCGCGCCATGAAATGGCGCTGTCACTGGAAGACGCGGTGTTTCGCCGCACCGGGCTGTGTACGCTGGGCCATCCCGGTGCGACAGCGCTGGAAAATGCCGCCGCCATCCTGGCGGGCGAACTGGGCTGGGACGCCGCCGAGCGCGCCCGCCAGATCGCGGCGGTAGAGAAACGCTTTACGCCAGCCCCGCCTTGACCGCCTTTGCGGCATCGGCAATTGCGGGTTTTGCGGCGGCGATAAATCCGGCCATCGTGAAAAAACCGTGGATCATTTCATCATAATTCACCAGCTGCACTTTCACACCCGCCGCCTGCAATTTTTCCGCATAGAGCCGCCCCTCATCGCGCAGCACATCATATTGCGCGGTAATGACATAGGCGGGCGGCAGACCGGCAAGGCTTCTGGCGCGCAGCGGCGACAGGCGCGGATCATTTTCATCCGTGCCCTTTGGCACATACAGATCGTAAAAATATTTCATGGTTTTTTCTTCGAGGAAATAGCCCGCGGCGTTTTCTTTGCGCGCCGGCGTTTGCAGCGCCATGTCGGTGGCCGGATAGATCAGCAACTGAAACGCAATCGCCGGGCCGCCCGCATCGCGCGCCATCTGGCAGACAACCGCGCTGAGATTGCCGCCCGCGCTGTCGCCGCCCACCGCAATGCGTTTGGGATCGATGCCGATTTGCGCCGCATTCGCGGCCACCCATTTCACGGCGGCATGGCAATCTTCGGGCGCGGCGGGAAACACATGTTCCGGCGCCAGCCGATAGTCCACAGACACCACGCGGCAGCCGCTATCATTGGCCAGCAGACGGCACGCGCCTTCATGCGTGTCCAGATCGCCGATCACCCAGCCGCCGCCATGATAATAGACCAGACAGGGCAACGCCCCCGCCCCGGCATTTACCGGCGTATAGATGCGCAACGGAATTTCCCCGGCAGGACCGGGAATTTTGCGGTTCTCGATCTTGCCGATGGGCACGTCTTTGGCATCCAGCATCTGCCCCATGGCGCGAAACATGGCGCGCCCCCCTTCGGGCGGCACATCGGCCAGACCCGGCGCATCCGGATTTGCTGAAAGCTGGGCGAGCAAAGCCGCCACCTGAGTATCCAACGCCATTGCCGTTCTCCCCGCTGCTATCTGTGATATTATTGTTCAGGCATTCTGACCGGATGCGGCGTCGCGCGCAAGCGCAAGCTCGCCCCGTTCCGTCAGCAGGCCGTGCAAAATCAAATTCACATGCGCCGCTTTCACCGCCGTAATGTCCGACCAGACATAACGTGTATGCGTGATCAGCAATGAGACAAGCCCCTGACCCGCCGCCCGGATCGCCTCGGCGGTCGCGGCGGGATTGCCCTGACGCAAATAACCCGAAGCCATCAAGGCGGCAACGCCTTCCTGCAGAAAATTGAATGCGAGCGTACCCGCAACGAATACCTCCTCCCCCGGAAAGGGGGAGGTTGGGAGGGGGTCCGATTCAGTGTGAAAACAAAATGCTCAAGCGTGAAATAGGCGTCGCATGGTGACGCTGGCCACACCCTGCTCGGCGGATAATTTCTTTGCTTCCGCTTTTCAGGCTGGATTAATTAGGCGCGGCGGCGTTTGGCCATACCACCCAGCATTCCCAGACCGCCCAGCAAAAGGCCAATCGTTACCGGTTCCGGCACAGCCTCAATGAGGATCGTACGGTCAATATCGCTGTTGGCATGCTGCACGTTCACATAAGCCACATTGGAACGGAACGGATCAAAATACAGGCCGGTCGGTTCCGCGCCCACGGTGGATAACGACGCCCAGCGGCCCAGCGATTCAGCAACGCCGTCAAAGTCGATATCATAGGCGAACCAGATATCGGCGGAGCCGCCCGGCTGATCCTCGACGATGTAAATGTTGCCAACGCCATCGATCGCCAGATTGTCGGGGCTCTGGAACTCAAGGCCTACCGCTGCTCCAGCGCCAGTCTTGAGCGTGTCCCTATTGGCGAACAGGGTTACGTTTGCATTGGTGGCATCGGTCAGGCCAATGGCGAAAACCGCGCCTGCCCCGGCGGTGCTGGACGCCGTGGCCGCGAAGTATAATTTTTGCTCGCCGTTCACGGTCTTGATTTCGAGATCTTCCGGACGGTTATAATCACTGCCGCCGGCCAGATCGGCTGCAACGCGGCCATCGACATAGGTTTGCCCATCGATGATCACATTCGCCGCCGCATTCACCGCGCTGCCGTCGCTATTGGTGATTTTTACCCAGGCGGCGGCGCCAAGCGCATCGCTGCCCGCGGCGCTGGCCTTGAGCACGAAGGTCTCGCCCGCAGCGAAGAAACCAGCGCCCGTATTCGTTGGGTCTGCGGACACATATTTGTAGATGCTGCCACTGTTGAATTCGTCGATGAAATACATGTTGTTGTCAGCATCAAACGCCAGCCCTTCATGAGAGACGCGCGGCAGGATGGTGCGCGCGGTAAAGCCGGTCAAACCCGCATCCGCCAGTGGATTGGTCAATTCAAACAGACGGCCTTTATTGCTGCCGGTTCCCCAGCTTTCTTCCGCTGTCAGATAAGTGCCGAATGGCGTCCAGCGGGACGCATCGCCCGCGACAAAGCCCTGCGTGCCTTCGGCAACGATGGTTTCGGCTTCTCCGGTAGCAACATTCAGGCGGCGAACCCCGGCTGATCCGGTTTCATACGGCGTGAACAGAAAACGGCCGGCATCCGGGCCGGTTTCATTCAGCGTGTTCATGTCCCAGTTATCGCCCAGTTTGACGCCGCCATTTTGCGGCCCGAGATCATTGGCGTTGAGCGTTCTTTGTGTGAAATTCGGATTGGAAAGTTCAAACGGCTTGTCTTCCGGCAGCGATCCGGCTGCAACAGACGCCGCCAATGGCGTAAACTGATCGAAGGTGACCGCAAATGCCGGTGAGGTGGCCAGCACCATTCCCAGTGCTGTAACATATTTCAGATGGCGCATTGAATATCTCCAATTAGCGTGAATTCGAACGGCCCTTCAGGCCCGCGAACCAGCTTCTAATCAGAGATTGTTATAAATTGGGGACTCACAGGTTACATTTTGTTAAACCGCGACGGCGCTGGTCTGATTGGGCAATTGCATCCCCGCCGGCAGGCGCGGCGGCCGCGCCGGGTGATATCGCACATGCTGCAATTGCGCGGCGGAAACATTGCCGGCCATGGAAAAATCCGCAGCGCCATATTCATCATCGGAAAGAATGGCGCCGGTTAAATCCGCGCCACGCAGGCTTGCCCCTGAAAAACTCGCCCCCGCCAATTGCGCGCCGCGCAAATCCGCGCCGCGAAAATTCACGCCGTTGAAATTACAGCCGCGCAAATCCGCGCCCGACAGGTCCGAATGCTCCAGGTGAAAATACGACATATCGGCATCGGTCAATTCAAGCCCCGCCAGATTTGCGCGCCGCAGATCGGCAAGATTGCGCAGCGCATCCCCGGACGGCAGCAGCCGCGTCAATACGGCGAGCGCCGCGCCGACATCATAACCGGGCCGTTTGTGGCGTGTTTCGCAATCCGCCCATTGCTGCACATAGGCCGAAAGCGTTCCCACACAGGCGTGCAGATCGCCGCCCTGCCGCACCAGACGCTCCAGCGCCAGCACGCCGCCGATACGCACCGTGGCATGCGCATGGCCAAGATAATCCAGCGCCGCCAGAAACGGATCGGAATTTTCAGAACGCGGTGGTTTTTCCGCCGGAGCCTCAGCTTCATTTTGCGGAGAGGCATCCGGATCTACGGGGGGCTGCGGCTGTTGCGTCTGTGGTTCGGAGACCGGTTCCGGTTCAGAAGCAGGTGCGGGCTGGGGCATTGGCGCCGCGCTTCTGGCGGGCATGGCCATGACCGTCAAAGGGCCCGGCTTCAGAACCATTGCCTGCAATCCAATATCCGCCCGCCGGTACAACAGCATCCAGTACATCATGCCCAGGCACAGGCACAACAGGCTCACCAGCATCCAGCCGTAAAAATGGAGTTGAGCTGCGTCATTCTGCTGCTGCGGCAATGAAACAGGCTCAACGCTGAAGCCCCAGATGATCCCGGCGGCAACCGCAACCATAAACCAGACGCCATCTCTGCCGCCCGGTTGGGAGAATTTGCTAGATCCCGTTTGCATAGGGTTTCAACGCCGCATGAATGACCCGGTTCACAGGCGTCGGCACACCGGCTTTTTCTCCCAGCCGCACAATGCCGCCCGCCAGCCAGTCCACCTCCAGGCGGCGGCCATGCTCCAGATCTTCCAGTAAAGAGGGTTTCAGTTCCGCCGCCATGCCCTGCGTTCTGCGCACCAGCGCATCGCCAAGTCCTTCGGGAAGGTTCACGCCCATCGCGCGGCCGACCGCTTCGGCCTCGGCAAGCGCTTCGCCCAGCAGACGCATGGTTTCCGGACAGGACCGCACCACGCCAATGGGCGCGCGCGTCAGCGCCATGACCCCGGAATATCCCGCCACCAGAACAAATTTGGACCACAGGCTGCCAATAATATCCGGATTGAACCGCGCCTCGACATTGGTGGCGGCAAAAGCGTCCATCAGGGACTGGGCGCGCGGGCTTAATTTTCCGTCCAGCTCGCCAAAATCAATATGGCCCGTGGCGCCCACATGACGGATCAGGCCGGGCTCGACAATATTGGCGGAAACATAAGACGCGCCGGGCAGAATTCTGCCGCGATCGATTTCCGGCGCCAGCATGTCCACCACCTCGACCCCATTCTGCAAGCTCAGCACAAAAGTCCGCGGGCCAAGCAGCGACGCCAGCAATTGTTTTGACGCGGCCACATCATAAAGTTTGACGCAATAAAGCACCGCATCAACCGGGCCAATCGCAGCCGCATCATTGCCGGCGCGCACAGATTTCAATTCAAAATCGCCATCGGGCGACAGCACCCGCACCCCATCCGATTGCAGCGCCGCCAGCGTTTTGCCGCGCGCCACAAACGCCACATCATGCCCGGCCAGCGCCAGCTTGCCGCCAAAATAGGCCCCCATTCCTCCCGCGCCAAAAATGGCAAACCGCATCACTCCTGCCCCTGCTTTTTGTTGCCCCTGCTTTTTGTTGTGGTGTCAGGATAGAGCAATTCCGGGCCGGATTGAACCCAAAGCTGCGTAATGGGCAAAAAAATGACAGGACAGGAGAAAGATTCTCAGGCCTGCCAAGATTACCTGCACGCGGATCAGGCATTTTAGGCCGGCTTGCGGCCGGGTGCGCCCGCTAAATTCGCCTTCCGCAATTACAGCGGCCTTCAGCCAGTCTGTGTTGTATTGCGGTCAAGGCGATTGGAAACAAATTGCCAGAAGGCGTTTTCAACGCCCGGCGGCTTACCGCAAACCAGCCATAATAAATTCAGGACGGCCGCATAAACAAGGCCCCCGGCGATAGTGCGCAAGATCAGACGCGCGGCACCGGGCAAGTCCATGCCGGGCGGCAGCAGGTATGTCAGCGTCAACGCCATTACGGCTACGGCGATAACCGGCCGCCAAAATACGTTCAGCATATCCAAAAAACGGACGGGAACAATTATCCGTATACAAATTAATGCAACGGGAAGAGCCAGGCTGACAGTAATCAGCCGCACCCAGGCAACCTCACTGATTGTATCGAGATGGTTTTGGGATAGAAAAAGACCGCCCAGAAGCAGAAGGGCCTGAAGGCAAATCAGGCCGGCCGATAGTCTGGAACGGCCAAGTATGTTCAAAAGTGTAGTAACGGTGGAAATCAGGGCAACGGATATAGAGGATACGGCAAGTATCTGTACAACCGGCGCCATGGGAATCCACTTTTCGCCATAAATTGCGTGAACAAAATCCCCCGCGACAAGCGCAAAGCCGATGCCGGCCGGCAGGCAGACAATGGCAGCCACGGACAGGGTATAGATAAAGGTCCGCGCCAGATCAACCGGCTGGTCCACTTGTCTGGCATAGGCGGGGGCTAGAACCCTGTCAATCGGCATGAACAACTCACCCACCGGCATTCGCGCCAGTTCTGAACCAACATGGTAATAACCAAGCGGAACCGTATTGCCGGCCAGGGGGACAAAAAACTGATCAATGCGCGAAGAAAAAAAGTGAGCCAGTCTTTGCAGCATCAACCAGCCTGAAAAACGCCATACCTCACGAATATGTATTATGCCAAGCCTGGGCCTGTAGGCGGACAGCATATAGCTGGCGCAGATTGTGACCGCATATCCGGCAACTGCGCCAATCACCAGCGCCCAGTAATTGCGGAGATACCAGGCCAGCAGAACTGTAATAATCGCGGGAAAAATTTTCTGCAGGACAATATAGGTAAAATCCTTGCCGAAATTGAAGTCTCTGCGATTGAGCGCAAGGCCGATATTGTAAAATCCCATCATAAACACCCGGATAGACAATATCTGAATTAAAAATTCGGCCCTCGGCTCCTCAAAATAGGCGGCGGCGATGGGGGCCGCCGCCAGCACACCCGCCCCCAGCACAATGCCGGTAATGATTGAGGCCGTCCATGCGGAGTCCATATAAGCGCGGTCCAAATTCTGCCGCCGGATGACCGTTAATTCCTGCCCCTCATCTCCTATTGTCTGGGCCAGCCCAACCACCAGCAGACAAATCGCCACCAGTCCGAAATCTTCCGGGACAAGAAGCCGCGCCAAAATGACTGTACTGAGGATTCCTATGCCGCGGATCGACCAGCGGCCGAGAAATATCCACAGGCCGCCCTGCGCGATGGCCACACGGATATTAACTTCTTTTTGCTCCAGCAAGCCGCGGTCCATATCGGAAGGTTGCTGGCTCATTTCAATTTCAAATAATCAGGGCAAAGCGCATGGGGCGATATGACATTAGGTTTGTCCGTGCAAATCACGCTGTTGTCACCCCGGAATTACTCGCCCTGGCGGAGCTGAAGCTTCGCTTCGGCGTAGCCAGGTTCCGGGGTCCAGGAATCACAAGGTAAAGCTTGAGTTTTCGGCTCCTGGAACCCGCCACAAGTGCGGGATAACACGGAGTGCGGGGGCGATACAAGCTAAAATCATACGGCTTCAAGCGCTTCGCCCCTGTCCCTGCGTTTGTTATGGACGCAGGTTAGCGCATAACCGGGCCGATCAGCTGCGGATTAATATATTATTTAGAGCCGGTCATGTCCCTCATCATCATTGCGGGCCGCGGCCCGCTGCGCCAGCGCTTGCGCGGCGAGAGCGGCGCGGCAATCCAGAGCGGCAGGGAAAACCCTGAATGCTCATGGCCGCTTGGGTTATACGGCCACACCGCCCATTTTGCAGATCAGCGCCCAGCTTTTTTCATCCACCGGCGCCACCGACAGGCGCGACTGCCTGACCAGCGCCATGTCCGCCAGACGCGGTTCGGCCTTGATCTGCGCCAGCGTTACCGGGTGCGGCAGGGGCTTCACCGCGCGCACAACCACCAGACCGAACCGCCCGCTGTCATCGGTGGGGTCGGGATGATGTTCGCGGATCACCTCGACAATGCCGACAATGCGTTTTTCATCCACCGAATGATAGAAAAAGCCCAGATCGCCCTTGCGCATGGCCTTCATATTATTATTGGCCTGATAGTTGCGCACGCCGTTCCACGCCTCGCCCTTTGCGCCGCGTTTGACCTGGCTGTCCCACGACCAGGCGCCAGGTTCCGTTTTGAACAGCCAGTATGCCATTATTTCGCGTCTGGATTGCCGACGCTCCAGCGGAACGGGCGAATATCCATGCTGCCGAACAATCCAGCTTTTGTGTAGGGATCGCCATCCGACCAGGCCTTGGCCTGCGCCAGCGTATCAAGTTCCAGCACCAGCACGCTGCCGGCCATGCTTTCATTATCATCGCCCAGAATGGGGCCGCCGATCCGCACGCAGGTGGAATTTTTCACATAATCAAGATGCGCCTGCCGGTTGGCCAAACGTAAATCCAGGCTATCCGGCTTGTCCTTGCAATAGAGGATGAAGTGCATTTCGGGTCTCCCTGTCAGTTGGATTATGGTTCTTCGCGCGCGAATGGCCGCGAAAGCAGTTCGGTGATGGCGGCGTCAATATCCGCATTGTTGTTCAAAATGGCGTCCACGGCCGAACAGATCGGCAGTTCGGCCTGAACATTGGCGGCCAGCCTGACCGCGGCGCCCGCCGTCGTGGCGCCTTCAAAAACGCCCTGCGATTTGCCCATAATGCCCGCAAGACTTTCCCCCCGCCCCAGACGCAAGCCCAGGCTGAAATTACGCGACTGCGGACTATTACAGCTCAGCGCCAGATCGCCAATGCCGGCCAGCCCCATCATGGTCTGCGCCTGACCGCCCAGCTTGACAGCCAGCCGCGTCATTTCCGCCAGTCCGCGCGTCATCAGCGCAGCCCGGGCGCTTTCGCCCAGCATGCGGCCTTGTGAGACGCCACAGGCAATGGCGATGACATTTTTAAGCGCGCCGCCGATTTCCACGCCAATTATATCGGGTGACAGATAGGGGCGGAAACTTTGCGTTCCAATGGCCTGCACCAGTTCCATGCCGATCGCGTTGTCAGTGCAGGCCAGTGTTACAGCCGTGGGCAAGCCGATGGCGATATCCGTTGCGAAGCTTGGCCCGGAGAGTATGGCGGCAGGATGGTCCGGCGCAATTTCAGCCGCCACCTCATGCATCAGCCTGCAGGTGCCGGCCTCAATGCCCTTGGCGCAGATCATCAATGGAATGCCGGAACGCAAATGCGGAAGCAGCCCCGACAGGACAGGGCGTATGAATTGCGCCGGAACCGCCAGCAGAATGGCGTCCGCGTCCCCTGCCTCGGCAAGATCAGACGTCGCGGCAATGGTTGCGGGCAGGGTAATCCCGGGCAGATAGGCCGGATTTACATGACCCTTGTTAACCGCCATCAGCATGCCGGGGTTGCGCATCCACAAACGCACCTGCCGTCCGGCGCGATCCGCCACGCAGGCAAGCGCGGTGCCAAATCCCCCGCCACCAATGACTGAAATCCGCTGAAATCCAGTCATCGGGGCGAATTGATATGGAAATTTGCGGGAATTATTACCATATGAATAAATAATTTATTGAATGTTCAGTATTTGCGATTAAGATCGCGTCAGGAGGAAACGTGTCAATGATAATGCCCGTAGAAACGGACATACGCACGAAAATTATGAGTGCGGCCTATAATCTCATCACGCGCTATGGCTATGGCAAAACCACCATGGCCGATCTGGCGGAAGCCTGCGGCATGTCGCCTGGCAATCTTTACCGCTATTTCCCAGGAAAACTGAATATTGCCGAACAACTGGCCCAACATGCATTCGATGAGGAACTGACCGCCTTACGGGAAGTTGTGCGAAAACCAGACATTAGCGCCACGGAAAAGCTGAGGGTTTTTTTCTGCACCCAGCTCCGGGTTACCTATGCCAAGCTGAATGAAAACTCAAAAATCTTTGAAATTGCCGAGATCATCAAGCGGGAACGCCCTGATCTGACGAATGAAAATCTCAAGCGTTTGAGGGCCTTGCTCGCGGAAATTCTGGCGTCCGGCAATGCCTCCGGTGAATTTGACATTCCGGACGTCGTCAGCGCGGCAGAAATGATTCAATGTGCGACCATGAAATATCATTATCCGCAATTATTCACCAAATTACCTCTGAACGAATTGGAACGCGAGCTTCGCGGGGTTATCGCATTGATTTTACAGGGTATTTCTGGCAACAAAGGCGCCCGGACCGAATCCAAAGCCGCCATGACAGCCTGATCATCCGGGCCGTTTACCTCCTCAGCGAAAATATTTTCCATTTTATTTAGAAAAATTTTGCCTGACGGCATATTTGCAACAGTGCGGCCCCTCTATTTGTCTCCCATAAATAATACATAAAAATCAATATCTTAAGTAGGAATCCCCGTGGCTTCAAATCCGCCCTCCCCCAGCCAGGCCGGGGTTTTCAAAAAAAATTCATTTCGTAGTAAATATTTTTTATTTTGTTCATTGTTTTTTCAAAACTGCTCCCCTATATTGATTTTATCGCAGCAAATGCTGCAGCGCTTACCGGACTGTTTCGCAGCGCACAATTGAACAAACTGCCGATGGAGGGCGACATGATTAGAAATTTTGTGAATCTGGAAACCAACGAAGTTATGGTTAAGGTTTTCAATTTTGGTTTGTCTGTATATGCAATCGCGCTGCTGGCGCAGGTTTTGCAGAGTTACCATCTGGTGTAGGACCAGAGAAATTTGCGGCAACGCAACAAGAAGGATGAAGGAAATGAAACGTAATCTTGTTCAGGGCCGGACGGACGGACTGGCCGTAAATGCGGCGCGGGTGATTTTAGTGGTCTATGCCATTGCTGCATTGCTGCAGAGCGCAAACGGGATAGTGGCCTAGGGGCTGCACCCATTCGGGATAGGAATGCGCATCATGGACCGAGTGCAAGTGAAATTGGCTGAATTGGCGCGCGCCGCTGCGCCGCTGGCCATTGTCGGGTTATGGAGCTATCTGGCTGCCGCCATATTGTCTGAGATTGTGCCAGCCTGATTGTTCTTGGAATTACCTTCGCGACCCCATCCCTCCCCCCTTGGGACCGAAGGAGACTATAACGCCGGAGCGAATACCGCCCCGGCGTTTTTTTGTCCGCGCCCATCCGGCGATTCGTCTGGCCCTGAATGGAGGCTTTTGATACTGTCCGCCACAACAGGCAGACCGGTATGGCGATCCTGTTTCAACCAAAACAATTTTCCCCCCTCGGGCAGTAAGGAGACGATCATGGCCGCAAAAACACTCGAAGACTGGCAGAAAATGCGCGATGGACTGAGCTATCGCAATCAGGCGTTTATCGACGGTAAATATGTGAATGCGGTTTCAGGAAAAACTTTCGAAACCATCAGCCCCATTGACGGGCGCGTTCTGGCCAAAATTGCTGAATGCGACAAGGAAGATGTGGATATCGCGGTAAAGTCCGCCCGGCGCGCATTCGAGGCCGGCAAATGGTCCGAAGCCGCTCCGGCGCATCGCAAGGCCGTGCTGTTGAAGCTGGCCGCGCTGGTGCGGGAGAATGCCGAAGAACTGGCCCTGCTGGAAACGCTGGACATGGGCAAGCCCGTGATGATGGCCAAAAATGTCGATATGGCTGGCGTCGCCAGTAATTTTCAATGGTATGGCGAGGCCATCGACAAGATCTATGACGAAATCGCGCCTACCGGCCCCGCCGGCCTCGGCATGATCACCCGTGAACCGCTGGGCGTGATTGGCGCCGTGGTGCCGTGGAATTTCCCGCTGATGATGTCCGCCTGGAAGCTTGCGCCGATGCTGGCCACCGGCAACAGCGTCATTCTGAAGCCCGCCGAACAATCGCCCCTGACCGGTATCCGGCTGGCCGAACTGGCGATGGAAGCGGGCATTCCCGAAGGCGTGCTGAACGTGCTGCCGGGTTATGGCGAAACCGCCGGTCAGGCGCTGGGCATGCATATGGATGTGGACGCGATCTCGTTCACTGGATCGACCGAAGTTGGCAAATATTTCCTGCAATATTCCGGCAAGTCCAACATGAAGGCGATATGGCTGGAATGCGGCGGAAAATCCCCCAACATCATCATGAAGGACGCGCCCAATCTTGACGCCGCCGCCCAGGCCGCCGGCATGGCGATTTTCTTCAATTCCGGGCAGGTATGCCTGGCCAGCTCGCGCCTGCTGGTCGAAGAAGGCATCAAGGACGAGTTCCTGGAAAAAGTGAAAGCCGTTGGCCAGTTCATGCAGCCGGGCGATCCGCTGGACCCCAAAACCATGATGGGCACCATGGTCGATAAATCGCAGACCAAGCGTGTGATGGGCTATATCGAAGCCGGTCAGAAAGAAGGCGCGAAGCTGGTTCTGGGCGGCAAGCAGGTGCGCCAGAACACCGGCGGCGAATATATCGAACCGACCATTTTCGACAATGTGAAGAACGATATGAAAATCGCGCAGGAAGAAATCTTTGGCCCCGTGCTGTCGACCCTGACCTTCAGGGACACGGAAGAAGCGCTGAAAATCGCCAATGATTCGATCTATGGCCTGTATGCCAATCTCTGGACCAATGATCTGACCAAGGCGCACAAGATGGCCCGCAAAATCCGCGCCGGCTCGGTCAACATCAACAATACGGGCGGCGGCGGCGTGGTCATGCCGTTCGGCGGCTACAAGCAATCCGGCATTGGCCGCGATGGCTCGCTGCATGCGCTCGACAAATTCACCCAGATGAAGGCAACCTATATCAATCTGTCATAAGGCAGCTGTTCAAAAAAAGGCCAGGCCGGTTCCTTGCGGGACCGGCCTTTTTTCATGGCCGCAATTTTATTCGACTGTAATGCTCACCACATCGGACGCGACCGGCGCCTTGTGCGGAATATGATTATGATCGCCCAGCAATAATTGCAGCGTGTGTTTTCCGGGTTTCAATTCGACCATCGCCTCGGTCTGACCGCCGCCGAAATGCAGATGCTGCGCATCCTTGGCGATGGCTTCATTCAGGGCTTCACCCTGGGGTAACGGCGCGTCCACCAACAGATGATGATGCCCGGTATTTTCCTTCTCGACGCCGGCGGGCGCAACCCCCATGCCGCGCAGGCCAAACACCACCCGCACCGGCGATTTAAGCGTCGCGCCATCGGCCGGGCTGATAACATACAGTTCCGCGCCTGCGGGCGCGGGCGTGTCACCTGCCGCCACAGGGCTTGCGAACAACAGGGCCGCCCCGATCAGCAGGGGGCGCATTAAAATTTTCATGTGGTTTTCTCCTCATAATCGATCAGCGCCAGCGCGGCGCGAAATCCAGTTTCCGGGCTGCTCCAGATAGGTACGGTAATTTCCGGGCAATGCGCAATCGCCCCATGCATGGAGGCCTGCGCCAGAATGATGAGATCGGCTGTCAGCGCCGCGCCGCGCAGGCCGCGCGCCACTTCGCGGTGATAGGCGTCCATATCGCCCCGCTCAAAATATTTCCAGGCGCTGGCGAACAGATGATCGATCAGTGTCACATTGGCGCGATCCATATCTTTGGCCGATGAATGCAGCAGCGCCATGGTGGAAGCCAGCGCCCTGGAGGCCGCGCCGCATACGGCGATATGATTGCCCAGCATCACCGCATTATCGGCCATCGGGCGATCAATGCGCATGACCGGAATTGCCGCCTCGGCATCGAAGCTTTCCGCCACCGCGCCCAGCGTCGAGCAGGTGCAGACAATCGCCTGTACGCCCCCGGTCATTATTCCGGCCAGCGCCGCTTTTGCCGCCGCTTCGATCTCTGGCGTCACACCGCCTTGCGCGATAGCCTGTTGCAGCAGATCCTCGCGCACCACATGGCGAATTTCCAGATCGGGCGCAAAACGGCCGCGCAACGCATCAAAGCTGGCAATATGCACCTCTGATGTATGCAGAAAACCAATCACGCTAATAGTCCTCACGGTACTGAATATATTCCAGAGCAATTTGTTATCATCTTGAATCACACATGGCTTTCGCGCCTGCCACCGATCCCCTCCCTGTCCCTCCCCTTTACAAGGGGAGGGAACCTTGTGGCGAGCGCCTCCTCCCCCTGAAAGGGGGAGGTTGTGAGGGGGTAAGTTACGATCAGATAACAAACTGCTAGATTTTCTGCCCGCTTTTTTCCCAATCGGCCAGAAAGGCGGCGATGCCCGCATCAGTCAGCGGATGGCGGATCAGCTGGCGCAACACATTTGGCGGAATGGTGCAGACATCCGCGCCAATGCGCGCCGCTTCCAGCACATGCGCGGGATGGCGCACCGACGCCACCAGAATTTCCGTTTCCAGCGCGGGATAATTATCGAAAATATCGCGAATATCGGCAATCAGCTCCATGCCTTCCTGGCTGATATCATCCAGCCGCCCGACAAAGGGCGACACAAACGCCGCCCCTGCCTTGGCCGCGAGCAGCGCCTGATTGGCGGAAAAGCACAGGGTCACATTCACCATCACGCCGTCATTGGCCAGCGTCCGGCAGGCCTTCAGCCCGTCCCAGGTCATCGGCACCTTGATGGCGATGTTTTTGGCGACAGCGCGCAACTTTTCAGCCTCACGCAACATGCCGGCGGTATCCAGCGCGGTCACCTCGGCGCTGACCGGCCCCGGCACCAGCGCGCAGATTTCCTTCAGCGCCTCGATGAAATCACGCCCCGCCTTGGCGACCAGCGTCGGGTTGGTGGTCACTCCATCGACCATGCCGGTGGCGGCAAGATCGCGGATTTCAGTCAGATCGGCGGTGTCGATGAAAAATTTCATAGGATGTGCTTTCCGTTTGCTTTGGGTCAGGCAATATAGACCATGGATTCGCCCAATACCAAACACTCAACCATGAACCCGGTCGCCGTGCTGCTGCCGCTGCCGCTGGCGGGGCCGTATGATTATGCCGTACCTGCCGATCTGAACCTGTCGCCGGGCGATCTGGTGCGCGTTCCGCTGGGGGCGCGCCAGATGGTGGGCGTGGTGTGGGGCGCGGCAAAAGGCGGGGTCGATGCGGCAAAACTGCGGCCCGTGCAGGAAAGACTGGCGCTGCCGCCGCTGCCGGACGATCTGCGCCGCTTTATAGACTGGGTGGCGGAATATACCCTGGCCGCCCCCGGCGCGGTGTTGCGGCTGACGATGCGCGCGCCGGGCGGGGCAATGCCCAAACGCCCCCGTAAAACCCTGTCCTTCAGCGCGCCAGATCCGGAACATCCCGGCCCCGTGCTTTCACCCCTGCAATCAGAAGCGGCCCAGGCCCTATGTGACGCTGTGCGCGCCGATAATTATTCCTGCACGTTGTTGCAGGGCGTCACCGGCTCCGGCAAGACCGAGGTTTATTTCGAGGCCATTGCCGAGGCCCTCAGGCTGGGCAAACAGGCGCTGGTGCTGGTGCCGGAAATTGCCCTGACGGCGCAATTTCTGGGACGCTTCGAGGCGCGCTTTGGCGCGGCCCCGGCGGAATGGCATTCGCAATTAACCGGCGCCAAACGCCGCGACATCTGGCGCGCCGTCGCCAGCGGCGAAGCGCGAGTGGTGGCGGGCGCGCGTTCGGCGCTGTTTCTTCCGTTCACGGAGCTTGGCCTGATCATCACCGATGAGGAACATGATGCGGCCTACAAGCAGGAGGATGGCGTCATCTATCATGCGCGCGACATGTCGGTGGTGCGCGCGCATCTGACCGGCATTCCCATCGTGCTAAGCTCGGCCACGCCGTCGCTGGAAAGCGTGGTGAATGCGCAGACCGGGCGCTATCGCCATTTGATTTTGCCGGACCGGCATGGCGGCGCCCGGCTGGCCTTGAACATTTGTTTCATCTCGCGAAACTTAAATGGAAGAAAACCATACCACAGGAAGTTATTGAAAGAATTTTTAGTCACGCAGAATTGCATCCATTTTACATGAATGTGCTTTGTCAGTTATTATGGGAACATGATCACCTAATTTCTAGTGATAAAGTCGATAACACATGGCCTCCCAAAACCACTGTGGAAAAGCTGTGAATAAGTCCCATTTTTAGATAGCAAATCTCCACCCTCAGTCTTCATATATCGTCATGAAAATTCTTCAGATCTTCGGAGCCGTTGTCGCCGTGCACGTGCTCGCGTTTAT
>JAHHGO010000054.1 GCA_023252275.1 Alphaproteobacteria bacterium | reverse complement strand
AGCGCCGTGGATCTGGTGAAAGCTGGCGCGGCGGCGATGGGCGGGGCGGGCGGCGGCGGCCGCCCGGATATGGCGCAGGCGGGCGGGCCGGATGGGGCCAAAGCCGAAGCGGCGCTGGATGCCGTGCGCGCCGTAATGCGGGCAATTCCCGGCTGATTTTCCGGATGCCGGCAAACCCGCAAGGCCGGTGCTTCTCGCGCCGTTATCAAAAAATTATCCACAGGTATTTTTCATTTACCATTATATTTTCAGAATTATTTTTGGCGATTTTTACGCCTGAACCCCGCCACCGCCCCCTTTTCTCATAAAAAATCCCCAATTTCCGGGCTTATTGCCGCTGTGTGACCGAATGCACACAAATCACGAATTTCAATCTTCCGCCTCATAACCGCCATCTTGTTTACGCCATCTTAGGATTACCGGGCCGAAACTTTACTCATGCTGGGATTAAGGGCGAGAAACGCCTGAACCAGTGGCAGTAGGTCACAACAGGGAATTGGAGTACCGGCAATGGCACAAGCACACAGCTTTCAACTTGACTTGAACGAACCCATTGATGGCAGAGCATGCCTGCAGCTTGGCATCAGCTATTCAACCGGCAAGGGCGTGCCCTATGATCTGGTTGAGGCCCATAAATGGTTCAACGTGGCCGCCGTCAAGGGCGAACGCGAGGCGCTGGGATGGCGCGCGGAACTGGCGCTGGAAATGAGCCCGGCGCAGATCGCCGAGGCGCAGCGTCAGGCCCGCGAATGGCTTCTCACCCGCGAAAGCTAGATTATCTCCGGGCTCTGGTTGAAACCTGCCCGGAACTAGTCTAACACAATAGGGTTCAGGACCGCCCGGACCCCGGCAGATCGCTTTTCGCCACCGGACGCCTGTATTGGAGGGGTGGCCGAGTGGCTGAAGGCGGCGGTTTGCTAAACCGTTATACGATGTAAAGTCGTATCGTGAGTTCGAATCTCATCCCCTCCGCCAATCATCGATGATATGTATTTGATAATAAACATATAATTATAAAAAATTATGTTCCGGTCTTATCCCCGGTCTTACCCGATGTTACATGAAACAGAGAAAAATATAGATACGGGCCAGCACAAAGAAGTCTTGGCTTACATGGAAAATGGCCCCGGCGCTTTTCGGCTGTAATCGCATCAGGTTTTTACAAGGCGCTTTCAATAAACGGCAATCCGGAATTTTCGACTGCGCCAAAAGTAAAGTGATGACGGGTCTGGGCCTGAAGCTGAAGGCGACGCCCGCCAAGCCGCAACCCGCGCCCCGCCGTGTGCCCGCCGCTGCGCGGACAGCCAGCGTTCCCCGGCGGTGGTGATCAGGCGGATCAGGTTGCCTTTTTCGCCACTCATCCCCTCACAAACCCCTTGGCCGCCACTCCCCCAATTAAGCACAAAGCGTAGAATTTTGCGCAGAAATATGGGAGGTCATAATTTCTATTGACATGGTGTAGTTTATATTACATTAAGTTAGTTAAGTATTGAGAATAGGAAATATTTCCTGCATCATCATAGCTCAAGGAAAGGCAACAAATGCTATCCATGAAGGCTAAATATGCGTTGAGGGCGCTGATTGTCATGGCGAAAAACGAAAAGAAAATGCACGCCAGCAAGGCCATTGCGCTGGCTGCCGACGTGCCGCAGAAATTTCTGGATAACATCCTGCAGGAACTGCGGCATGAGGGATTTGTGAACAGCAAGCGGGGTATTTTTGGAGGTTATTTCCTGGCGAAACCCGCACCGGAAATCATGGTGGGCGAACTTATCCGCCTGATTGACGGCCCGCTGGCGCCGATACGGTGCGCGAGTGTTACGGCCTATCAAAAATGTGATGATTGTCCTGACGAGAACGCCTGCGAAATACGCAAAATCATGGTGGAGGTGCGAAACGCCATCGCCAATGTATTTGACCAAAAATCCATCCATGACCTGACAGGGATGGGCGCCGTTTAAAGACATCAATGTTTTTGGCTGACATTTAAGGAACGGAAAATGAGTGAAGAACGCAAACTGAATGAAACGGAAACTCAGATTCTGGATGCTATCCAGATGATCAGGTTTGGCACTGTGGAAGTCGTCATTCACGATTCCAGAGTTGTTCAAATAGAACGCAGTGAGAAAATTCGTTTTGAGGCCAAAACCAGGCACACATCCAGCGCCTGAGGGCGTCCGTCTTTAACCGATAAAATTTCTGCCGGCCAGACAACTGGAGGCAACTTCAACATAACAATGGAGTTACCTCTATGAACAGGCATCTGCTTGCGGCTACGGCGCTGAGCGTCAGCCTCTATACATTGCAATCCGCCAATGTCCACGCGCAGGAATATTCCGGAAGCGCCGATCAGCGTCTCCAGAAACTGGAACAGGAAATCGCCCTGTTAAAACGACAGCGCGAAGTGCAGGACGAAAAAGACAAGTCGGCTGCCGAAAAAGCGGCCGGCGTCGAGTTTGGCAAGAAGGGGCTTAAAATCACTTCGCCAGACAAGAAATATGAATTGTCCCTGCGCGGCACGTTCCAGTTTGATGAACGGCAGTTTTTCAATGATGATAATAATACGGGCAAAGACGAGTTCCTGGCCCGCCGCGTGCGGCCAACCCTTGAAATCAGGGCAGGCGCGGCGTCCTTGCGGATCATGCCCGAATTCGCCGGCGCCACGACGCGCATTACAGATGCGCACGCGGATTACAAATTCAACGAAGCATTGCAGTTGCGTATCGGCAAATTCAAGCCCCCGGTATCGCTTGAGCGGCTGCAATCCGCCGCCGATCTGACATTTATCGAACGCGGACATGCCTCTAACCTGGCGCCCAACCGTGATCTTGGTTTCATGGTTTACGGCAATCTGATTCCCGATATTCTGGAGTATCAGGTGGGGGTGTTTAATGGCGGCGCCGATCTCGCGAACGCGGATGGGGACGACGACGATAAGAAGGATGCCGCCGCCCGTGTGTTTGCCCACCCGTTCCGCAATTCCAGTCTGGTTGCGCTGCAGGGGTTTGGCGCAGGCGTTGCAGGGAGTATCGGCGAACGTGACGGCGCCGTGGGCAGGACCATTCTCGGCGCCTATAAATCGCCGGGGCAGCAGGATTTTTTCCGTTATCTCACCACATCTTTTGCGGATGGCCGGCACTGGCGGCTCTATCCGCAAGCCTACTGGTACGCCGGCAGCCTGGGACTGCTGGCTGAATACGCCATTTCCAATCAGGAGGTCAGACAGGGGGTCAATCAGGACGAGTTGCAGCATAGGGCATGGCAGATTATTGGATCCTATGTGTTGACGGGCGAGGACGCCAGTTTCAAGGGCGGCGTCAGGCCATCGCAGGATTTCAACCCCGGCAAGGGCGGCATTGGCGCCTGGGAAGTCGCGGCGCGCATCGGCGGGACCGATGTTGACAATGATGCATTTCCAAGGTTTGCGAATCTGGGTGTCTCGGCAACCAGCGCGCAGTCCTATGGCGGCGGACTTAACTGGTATGTGAGCGAGAATCTGAAGCTGATCGCCAACTATGACCTCACAACGTTCAAGGGCGGCGCCCCCGGCGGGAAAGACCGGCCCGATGAACAGGCGCTGTTCACCCGCGCCCAGCTCCGCTTTTAACCAGACTTAACTCAAGGAGATGAACATGAAACTACGTCAAATTATAGCAACAGCATTGACTGTTGCATCACTATCCCTGGGCGTTGCCGCGCATTCCGAGACCATCGAGCTTCTCAATGTCTCTTACGATCCGACACGGGAATTTTATGAGGCGTATAACGAACTCTTTGTCCGGCACTGGAAAGAAAAAACCGGCCAGGACATCAATATCAAGCAGTCCCATGGCGGTTCCGGCAAACAGGCGCGTTCCGTAATTGATGGCCTGAGGGCGGATGTGGTCACTCTGGCGCTGGCCTACGACATAGACGCGATTGCCGAGAGGGCAAAGCTGTTGCCGCCGGACTGGCAGGAAAAATATCCCAACAACAGTTCGCCTTACACGTCCACGATCGTGTTTCTGGTGAAAAAAAATAATCCCAAAAACATCAAGGATTGGGATGATCTTGTGAAAGACGGGGTGCAAATCATTACCCCTAACCCGAAAACATCCGGCGGCGCGCGATGGAACTATCTTGCGGCGTACGGCTATGCGTTGAAAAAATCCGGAGGGGATGAAACGCTGGCGACGGAATTTGTAAAAAAACTGTTTGCCAATGTGCCTGTGCTGGATACGGGCGCGCGCGGCGCCACCACAACGTTCGTGCAAAGAGGCATTGGCGACGTGCTGCTGGCATGGGAAAATGAGGCGTTTTTAGCGGTGCATGAAATCGGCAATGGCCAGTTTGATATCGTTGTTCCTTCGGTCAGTATTCTGGCGGAACCTCCGGTCGCGGTCATCGACAAGAACGCAAGTAAACACGGAACCCTGGCGATTGCCCGTGAATATCTCGGCTTCCTTTACAGCCAGGAAGCGCAGACGCTTGCGGGCAAGAACTTCTACCGTCCAAGCGATCCTGAAATAGCGGCCCAATTTGAAGCTACATTTCCCAAAACCCGGCTTCTGAGCATCGCAGATTTCGGCGGCTGGAAAGCCGCGCAGAAAAAGCATTTTGACGACGGCGGCATTTTCGACCGGATCATGATGAAGTAACCGGGAAGCGGTGTTTCCCGGGCATCTGAAGAATACATCTCTTACTGTGTGGCATCCCATAGACGAAACCGCTTTCTTTGTGGAATTTTACCGCGCAGAATAAACTCATTCACAGCAGCGATAAATCACAGCCATCAGACAGGGACGGGAGCGCCGCAACATGGGCAAGGATCTGATCACGGATGAAAAACTGCGCGAAGAAGTCATGGCCACTTACGCCGCATATCTGAAGGCGTTTTTGTCGCATGACACGGCCACCCTGAACAGTCTGATGCGCTATCCGCTAGCCTATATTGGCGATGGCAAGAGCAGAATGTTTGACACATTTCCCTTCGATCCCGCGCAGATGATGGCGGCGAAACAGATGCACACCACCATCGATGCCGACTATGAAGTGGTGTCGGTGACGGATAAAAAGGCGCATCTGGTGCTGCATAGCGCCACCCGCATCAAAAAAGACGGCACGCCGATTGAATATGTGTCCGGCTTTTACGCGCTGACCCGCACCGATGCGGGATGGAAATTTTTCGCGCTGTCCGACATTACCGTTCCCGCGGCTGATGCGCTGACTTAAGGGTTAAAAGCGCAGCGCCAATTTTACCGTCCGCCTTCGCCATTCATCAAATCAAAAATTATTGAAGCGGGATTGCTGGTTTTGGGGTGCACTGGTTCAGTGATGGTTATTAGTTCCAGCCCGTTTTCGCTGAACAATTTCTTCCATGTTTCCATAGTGCGGAAATACCAGGGAGCCGGTCTGGAAAAATCTTCGCTGAACCCGGCCCACGATCCTTCACGCCAGCCGTCCCGGTAAGGTAAAGCCCCGCAGGCGGCAATAGGGTGCAAGGTTTGAATTATAAATCTGCCCCCAGGCTCTAACAATTTTCCTGCCGCCGCAACGGCATTCTCTGTTGATTTTTCGCCAATCAGGGAGAAGTTGCAGATCAGGCAATCAAACCGCATATTGAATTCATAAGATGAAAGATATTCGTATGCGCAAACGGAAAATGTTGCGCCTTTTATCTGTTGCGCCTTCTCAATAAGCGCCGGGATTGCATCAATACCGAAAACATTGACGCCTGCTTCCGATAATTTGGCAGCGAGCCAGCCTTCACCGCAGCCAATATCTAAAACATTGCGCGGTTTTATGTTTAAAACGGCGTCTAAAATGGCTTTATTGGTCACAAGCACGCGGCTTTCAATCCCGCCATCAGCGATTGCTTTAATCCAGGGCCGGGCATTTATATGCCAGGACCTTAAAATTTCCGCATCGGAAAATTTTTCATCCATCAGCGCTTTTACAACATTTTATTAAAATGGGTAATGCCCCTTCCGGTCATTCTTCACGCAATCAGCGTGGCCGCCGTCAGATTGCATTCCTTCATAATGTCGGCGGCATAGGTGACCCGCCCGGAAATCATTGCGGGCGCGTTGCAGGACAGCCGCAAACAGGCCTCGGCCACATGTTCCACCGGCGTTGCCGTTTCGCGGTTGGCGTCATTGACCAGCCGGTGATGCACCGCGCCCGGCGTGGCGACAAGCCCCGGCGAAATGGCGTTGACGGCGATTTTATCCTTGTGCAGCTCGCTCGCCAGCCCGGTGGAAAACCGCTCCAGCGCCGCCTTGCACATGCCATACACCACACTGCCGGGCAGCCCCGCGCCCAGCCTTGGATGGATCGCCGCGTGCGAGGACAAATTGACGATCCAGCCGCCGCCGCGCGCCTTCATGCCCGGAATGACCAATTGCGACAGATGCAGCGGCGCATGCACCTGCACCTCGAACATCAGCCGCAAGCGCGCCTCGGGAAATGTCTCAATGGGAATGAAAAAGGTGACGGCGGCATTATTGCACAATATGTCCACCGGCCCGAGTTCCTGCTCGATGGCGCGGATCAGCCTTGTCCGCTCTTCGGGGATCGACAGATCGCTTTTCACCCCCAGCGCTTCACCGCCCGCCGCGCGGATCCGCCCGACAATCGAATTGATACTGCCGGGGAACTGATGGCTGCCTTCTTCCTGGGTGCGCGCCGAGATTGCCACTTTCGCCCCCTCCATGGCGTAGCGCAATGCAATCGCCTCGCCGATGCCACGCGAAGCACCGGTCACCAGCGCCACCTTGCCTGCAAGTACGCCGTTGCGGTTGATCCTGCTCATGACGATCCTCCCCGATCGCAGACGCATACTAACCATACACAGACATGATAGAGGGCGTCTTATGGGATGTCTTCACATAAAAAACCACACCATACCGTTGGCGGCGAGAGAAAACAGCGCATTATCACCGGAAAGCGGGCAAGCAAAATCAATGATACCCCCCTTCGGTCTCCACTTTGCCACGAAACACCCAGTAATTGTGCACCGTGTAAGCAAACACCAGCGGAATAAGCAGCAATACCCCCGTTAGAACAAATAATTGCGATTCAGGAGGCGAGGCGGCCTCCCATATCGTCATCACGCGTGGCACGATATAGGGCCATAGACTGATGCCAAGACCGGTATAGGATAAAAAAAACAGACCGGTACTGCAGACGAACGGCAAATATTCATATTTTCTTCGTAGGGCAATGAAGAGTATCAAGGCGAGGCCCGCCGTGTGCACCGGCACTGGCGCAAAATAAAGTATATTGGGATAGGCAAACCACCTTTGTGCTATGGCGAACTGTTCAAGCGGTGTCCAAATGCTTACCAGTGCAATGAAACCAAGCACCACGAACATAAGCTTTAGGGCGGTCAAGCGGCACCATTCCTGCAATTCACCGGCTGTTTTCATAAACAGCCACGTGGCGCCCAGAAGGGCGTATCCGGCCATCAATCCCACTCCGCTCATGATGCTGAATGGCGTTAACCAGTCAAAGCTCCTGCCGGAATATACCCCCTCTACAATGGGAAAGCCTTCAATGAAGCGGCCCACGACTATGCCTTGCATAAAAGTGGCGAGCATCGCTCCACCTGAAAAAGACCAGTCCCACAAATACTGGCGCTTTTCCTCTTTGAAGCGGAACTCAAAGGAAATCCCGCGCAAGATCAAACCAAACAAAAACAACATGAGCGGCAGATAGAGCGCAGGCAGAATCATGGCGTACGCCTTCGGGAAAGCTGCAAACAGTCCTGCGCCACCCAGCACCAGCCATGTTTCATTGCCATCCCATACTGGCGCAATACTGTTCATCATCACATCTTTGCGTTCGCGTGTTTTAGCGAACGGAAACAGGATGCCGATGCCAAGATCAAAGCCGTCCAGCAGGATATACATCCACACGGCAAAACCGATGATGGCCGCCCATACTAGCGGCAGGTCTATCGTCATTGTTTTTTTTCCCGCCGGGACTGCCGGCCCATGGCCGTCACAGGCAACGGCTCGCTATCAAAGCCTTGCTTGACCAATCGCACCAGATAAAAAATAAACGCCGCAAGCAGCACTGAATAAAGCGCCGCGAACGCTATTAGCGTAGTCAGCACTTCATGCGGTGCAATCACGGAAGCCGCATCGCGAGTACGAAGCAAACCATAAACCACCCATGGCTGCCGGCCGGCCTCGGTTGTGAACCACCCCGCCACGACCGCCATAAAGCCGAGCGGCGTTGAATAAAGGCTGGCGTAATGCAGCCAGCGCGCCGTAAAGAGCTTGCCACGCATCCGGGTGAATTGCCCCAGTGCGCCAATCAAAATCATCCACAAGCCGATACCGACCATTAGCCGGAACGTAAAAAACACCAGCGGCACATAGGGTCTGTCTTCTCTCGGCGCGGATTTTAGTCCGGTGATTTCCCCGTCCCATGCGTGGGTAAGAATCAGGCTTCCCAGACGCGGGACTTCCACCGGGAAATAATTTGTTTCGGCCTTCATATCCGGCACCGCAAACAAAGTAAGCGGAGCGCCGCGCTCAGTTTCCCATCGCCCTTCCAGCGCTGCAATCTTGAGCGGTTGGTATTTTAACGTATTCAGCCCATGAAAATCCCCGATAACCAATTGCAGCGGCGCCAGCACCAGCGCCATACCCATGGCCAGCGAGAAAGATGCTCGTGCTATGTCGCGCTGGCGGTCTTTCAATAAATACCACGCGGAAATGCCCGCGACGGCGAAACTGGTGGTCAGATAGGACGCCGTTATCATATGCGCCAACCGGTAAGGAAAAGAGGGATTAAAGATGATATCCCACCAGTTACCTACATAGAACGTACCATTTTCCAGCCGGTACCCGGCAGGCGTGTGCATCCAGCTATTAGCTGAGATAATCCAGAAAGCGGAAATTACCGTGCCGGCGGCGACCATGAGAGTAGCAAACAAGTGAGTTTTTTCTGATACGCGGTTCCAGCCAAAAAGCATGATCCCCAAAAAGCCCGCCTCCAGAAAGAAGGCCGTCAGCACTTCGTAGCTCATAAGCGGCCCAAGAATGTTGCCCGTCAGTTCCGAGAACTTGCTGAAATTTGCGCCGAACTCATAGGAGAGAACAATGCCGGAGACCACACCCATCCCAAATGCGAGCGCAAATACTTTGGTCCAGAAACGGCAAAGCTGAAAATAAACGCCATTATGGGTGCGAAGCCACTTGATTTCCCAAATGGTGATGTATCCAGCCAGACCGATAGTCAGTGTCGGGAAAAGTATATGAAACGCCAGCGTCAACGCAAACTGGATGCGCGAGAGAATAATCTCTGGCGGGACAATGGTTTCCATTTTTTCCGTTACAAAAGCTTTAACAGTTTTTCCATGCAGGAAAGACGGAATCAATCCCCGTCTTTGGTCTGATCTATAATGGGTTCCTTATTCAATGGCCCTTTTTTGACGGTTTCGTGTACCCGCGCCGGCCTGATAGGGCGCGCCGTTTTTTCACATTCTGGAACGCAATGCAGCGTAATTACGCGATTGCGCCGCAAACACAGCCAGCCCCAGGCGCTACAGGTCCATCACCCCGGCGAACTGCTTGATGCATTCAATATGCGCCTTGGCGCCGTGGCGTCCGCTGGTCATGGTGTTAAGCGAGATATGCGTGGCGCCGTGGGCTTTCCACCATTCCGCCTCTTTGGCCCATTCATCGGGGCTGCGGTCGCCGCCCTGCAGCATCGGGTCCATGCCGAAATAGGGGCCAAAGCCGGTAATGCCGCGATTAGTGTCACGCACATAATTTTTCATGCGCTCGATGCGTTCCGCACCCTTGTCGCCCATGCCGAACAGCGGAAACCAGCCATCGGCAATGCGCGCAATGCGCTTCAGCGCCACATCCTCATTGCCGCCAAACCACAGCGGAATATTTCTGCGCCCCGGGCGCGGATTAATGCCCGCATCAATCACTTTGTCGAACTCGCCATCAAAAGTGACCAGATCCTTGGCCCATAATTCCCGCAGCAGTTTCGCCTGTTCTTCAACCCGGCGGCCGCGTTTGTGGAAATCCTCGCCCAGGCATTCATATTCGACATCGTTCCAGCCAATGCCGACGCCCAGCCGCAAGCGGCCCCGGCTCAGCACATCCACTTCCGCCGCCTGCTTGGCGACCAGCGCCGTCTGGCGCTGCGGCAAAATCAAAACGCCGGTGGCCATTTCGATCTTTTTGGTCAGCGCCGCGATAAAGCCGAACAGCACCATGGGTTCATGAAAGCCATTGGTGTGATTGTACGGCCCGCGCCAGTTGGGCCGGGTTGTGGTGCCCGCGCCCAATACATGGTCGAACACCAATATATGCCTGAAGCCCAGCCCTTCCGCCGTCTGGATATAATCCCGGATGCCGCCCGGGTCATTGCCGATGGAAATGGTTGGAAAAATCACGCCAGTACGCATGGATGCCTCCCTGATGATGTTATTGTTTACTCAATTTAACATCGCGCGGCGATTTCACTCCAGTGTTTTTCGTGCTAATCATGGGCCTATTCAATTGCAAATGCGGGCGGAACCATGACGGCAGCAAAACCCACAATCGCCATTCTGGGCGGCACCGGCGATCTTGGCGGGGGGCTGGCCGTGCGCTGGTCGCGCGCCGGGTATAAAATCATTATCGGCTCACGCACTCTGGAAAAGGCGCTGGAAGCCGCCAAACCGCTGGGGGCCGTGGGCATGGACAATGCCGCCGCCGCCAGGGCCTGCGATATCGCCGTGCTGACCGTGCCGTTCGCCAATCAGAAAGCAACGCTGGAAGGCGTGCGCGAGGCGCTGGCCGGCAAAATCCTGATCGATGTCACCGTGCCGCTGGTTCCGCCGCGCGTGGCGCGGGTGCAAATGCCGCCCGAGGGCTGCGCCGCACTGGCAGCCCAGGCGGTGCTGGGTGAAAATGTCACCGTGGTGTCGGCGTTCCAGAATGTCGGGGCAAGCCATTTGCGCGATGATCATCCGGTCGATTGCGATGTGCTGGTGTGCGGCGACAGACTGGCGGCGCGCGAACAGGTGATCGAACTGGTTGAGGCCGCCGGCATGAAAGGCTGGCACGCCGGGCCGCTGGCCAATAGCGTGGCGGCGGAAGCGCTGACCTCGGTGCTGATCGGCATCAACAAGCGCTATCAGATTGAAGGCGCGGGCCTGCGCATTACCGGAACGCCGGGCAATCCATCCGGCAAGGGAGACTAGGGAAGGATGCTTTTAGATGGAATCGGTTTGGTGACCCCTTCACATTATCTGTTGACCCCCACCCCAACCCTCCCCCTTGCAGGGGGAGGGAGGCGTTCCGTCTTGCGTTCCCTCCCCTTGGAAAGGGGAGGGACAGGGAGGGGATCAATGGGTCAACTTGAAATCAACAGGCTCCAGCTTGCCGCCCGCCATCACGCTTAGCGGCATTCCCGATTTTCCCCTGATCGAGCCGGGCGATGCGCTGGCGGAAATTATCCATGCGCGCGCCCAGGCTGCGGGGCTGGCGCTGCAAGATGGCGATGTGCTGGTGATCGCGCAGAAAGTCGTTTCCAAATCCGAAAACCGCTATGCCGATCTGGACAGCTTCACACCCTCAAAGCGCGCGCTGGATATTGCCGCCGTGGTGGAAAAAGACCCGCGTTTTGTCGAGGCGGTGCTGCAGGAATCTTCCGACATTGTGCGCTATCAGAAAAATGTGCTGATCGTGGCGCACCGCACAGGGGTGGTGATGGCCAATGCGGGTATCGATCAGTCCAATATCGCGCATGGCGGCGGCGGCGGCCACGAAAGAATTCTGCTGTTGCCCTATGACGCCGACGCATCGGCGGAACGTCTGTCTACGGAATTGTTCGCGCTGTCGGGTGCGCGGGTGGCCATTATCATCAATGACAGTTCGGGCCGCCCCTGGCGCAACGGCATTGTCGGCATCGCCATTGGCGCCGCCGGGCTGACCAGCCTGCATGATCTGCGCGGCGAGCCGGATCTGTTCGGCCGCCATCTGGCGGTAACCGAAACCGCCACCGCCGACGAGCTGGCCTCCGCCGCATCATTGTTGCAGGGCCAGGCATCGCAGGGCATGCCGGTGGTGCTGATCCGGGGATTTACGCCGCCCAAACAAGAGGCGCACAAGCCCGCCCGCGCGCTGGTGCGCGACAGGCGCATCGACATGTTCCGCTGATCATGAAATGCGTGGCGCTATGCGGCGGGGTTGGCGGAGCGAAACTGGCGCTGGGCCTGATGCATGTTCTGCCGCCGGATGATCTGAGCCTGATCGTCAATACGGGCGATGATTTCACCCATCTGGGGCTGCATATTTCGCCCGATCTGGACACGGTGATGTATACGCTGGCGGGGCTTGCCAATGAACAGCAGGGCTGGGGCCGCGCGGGCGAGACCTGGCAGTTCATGGGCGCATTGCGCGCGCTGGGCGGCGAGGACTGGTTTCAACTGGGCGATCTGGATCTGGCGGTGCATGTGGAACGCACGCGCCGTCTGGCGGCGGGCGAAACGCTGTCGCAGGTCACGCGCGGATTTTTTGCCGCGCTGGGGGTTGGCGCGCGGGTTCTGCCGATGAGCGATGATCCAGTGCGCACCATCATTCACACCCCCGACGGGCCGCTGGCGTTTCAGCATTATTTTGTGCGCGACAGATGCGAGCCCGAAGTCACCGGCTTCAGCTTTGCCGGCAGCGCACAGGCAAAGCCCGCGCCGGGCGTGCTGGCGGCGCTGGGCGATCCGGATCTGGGCTGCATTGTCATCTGCCCGTCCAATCCATTTGTCAGCATTGATCCCATAATGGCGGTGCCGGGCCTTCGCGCCGCAATTCAGGCGTCGCGCGCGCCGGTGATTGCCGTATCGCCGATTGTCGGCGGCCGCGCGATCAAGGGGCCCACCGCCAAGATGATGCGCGAACTGGGCGTGCCGCAAACGGCGCAAGCCGTGGCCGCGCATTATGGCGGCCTGCTGGATGGCTTCATTCTGGACGCCACCGACGCCGCATTGGCTGCCGATCTGTCTGCCAGCGGCCTGGCCTGCGCCACCGCCCAGAGCGTAATGCGCAGCTTGCAAGACAGGGTGGAACTGGCCAGATATGTGCTAGACTTTGCCGCAAAAGCATAAACCACAGGGAAGCAGCCCATGCGGGCGATCTGGGCCATTATACCCATCAAGGATTTAGGCCTTGCAAAACAACGCCTTAGCGGGATGTTGCGCGCGCCGGAGCGCAAGGCCCTGGGCTTGGCCATGCTGGAAGATCTGCTTATCGCCCTTGCCGGGGTAAGGGCGCTGAGCGGGATTTTACTGGTTTCAGGCGACAGGGACGCCTGCGATCTGGCGCGCCGCTACGGGGCGCGGATTTTGACTGAGGCCAATTCCGGCGGGTTGAACCCCGCCGTCACCCGCGCCGCGGCGCTGCTGGCAAGCGAAGGCGTGGCAGGCGCGCTGGTGCTGCATGGCGATATTCCGCTGGCCACGGCGCAGGAAGTGGAACAATTGATCCATGCGCTGGAGGCCGCGCCCGCCATCGCCATTGCGCCCGACAGCGCCCATGATGGCAGCAACGCCTTGGCCGTCAGCCCGCCGGACCTGATTGCGTTCCGTTATGGAAGGCAAAGTTTTTCAGCGCATCTGCATGAGGCCGCACACAAAGGCGTCGCGCCACGGGTGCTGGATCTGCCGGGGCTTGCCTTTGATGTCGATGAGGCGGAAGATTTATTCACGCTCGCCAGCGCCCCCGGCAACAGTCTGGCGCAGGAATTTTTACGCGGACTGGCGCTGGACACCCGGATGCCGAAAGCCCCCGCACATGCAAGGTAAGCGCGCATGAACCAGATACAATTCATCCGTGACGGCCACCGCCCCGGCCATGCCGGGGCCTTGGCGCTGGCCGATCAGCAAAATATAGCGCAACTGGTTGCCGCCGCCGGACGGCTGCGCGATCTGGGGCATGGCAATCTGATCAGCTATTCGCGCAAAGTGTTTATTCCGCTCACGCATCTGTGCCGCGATGTATGCCATTACTGCACCTTCGCGCATCCGCCGCGCAAGGGCGAAGCCGCCTATCTGAGCGCCGGTCAGGTGCTGGAAATCGCCCGCGCCGGTGAGGCGGCGGGATGCAAGGAGGCGCTGTTCACGCTGGGCGACAAGCCGGAATTACGCTATGCGGCGGCGCGCGAAGCGCTGGCGCAATTGGGCTATGCCAGCACGCTCGACTATCTGGAGGCCATGGCGGCGCTGGTGCTGCGCGAAACCAGCCTGTTGCCGCATCTCAATCCCGGCCTGATGAACGCCGCGGATTTTGCGCGCCTGCGCAAGGTGTCGGCCAGCATGGGCATCATGCTGGAAAGCACGTCCAAACGTCTGATGGCGAAAGGCATGGCGCATCACGGCTCGCCCGACAAGGCGCCGGAACTGCGGCTGGAATGTATCGCAGAAGCCGGCAAGGCCGGTGTTCCGTTCACCAGCGGCATCCTGATCGGCATTGGCGAAACAAGGCGCGAGCGCATCGAGGCGCTGCTAAGTTTACGCGATCTGCACGACGCCTATGGCCATATTCAGGAAATCATTGTGCAGAATTTCCGCGCCAAACCCGGCACGCGCATGGCGGGCGCGCCCGAACCCGATCTGGATGATCTGGTATGGACCATCGCCGTCGCGCGCATCATTTTTGGCCCGGAAATGAACATTCAGGCGCCGCCCAATCTCAGCCCCGGCGTGTTGCGGAAATTGGTGGATGCGGGCATTAATGACTGGGGCGGCGTGTCGCCGGTGACGCCCGATTTCGTCAATCCCGAAGCGCCCTGGCCGCATCTGTCGCATCTGGCGGCCGAAACCGCGGGCGCCGGCAAGCATCTGCTGCAACGCCTGACCCTCTATCCCGCTTTTGCGCGCGCGCCGGAACGCTGGCTGGATACGGCGCTGCATACACGGGTGCTGCAATCACGCGATAGCGAAGGCTTTGCGCGCGGCGAATACTGGTCGCCGGGCACGCCCGCAACGCCGCCCGCCGATGATCTGGCGCGCAGCAAAGGCGCGGGCGCGGAAGGCGCCGGCGCGATCATCCGTAGTCTGATCGATAAGGCCTGCGGCGGCGGAGCCTTGGCTGAGCCGGAAATCATAGCCCTGTTCCGTGCGCGCGGGCCGGATTTCGCCGCTGTCTGCAAGGCCGCCAATGATCTGCGCGCGCGGGTCAGCGGCGATGTGGTGCGCTATGTCGTCAATCGCAATATTAATTACACCAATGTGTGTTATTTCAAATGCCAGTTCTGCGCCTTTTCCAAAGGTAAAATGAGCGAAAATCTGCGCGGGCGGCCTTATGATCTGGGGCTGGATGAAATCATGCGCCGCACCTCCGAGGCCTGGTCGCGCGGCGCGACCGAGGTTTGCATGCAGGGCGGCATTCATCCGGAATATACCGGTCAGACCTATATTGATATCTGCCATGCGGTGAAACGCGCCGCGCCGGAAATGCATATTCACGCCTTTTCGCCGCTGGAAGTGTGGCAGGGGGCCGAAACGCTGGGCCTGCCGCTGGATGAATTTCTCCGTCGGCTGATGGATGCGGGGCTGGGCAGCCTGCCCGGCACAGCGGCGGAAGTTCTGGACGACGAAGTGCGCGCCATCATCTGCCCCGACAAGATCAATACGGCGCAATGGCTGCGGGTGATGGAAACCGCGCATGGGCTGGGCATCCGCACCACGTCCACCATCATGTATGGGCATGTGGATGGGCCGCAAAACTGGGCGCGTCACCTGATACGCCTGCGCGAATTGCAGGCGCGCACCGGCGGCTTCACCGAATTTGTGCCGCTGCCGTTTGTGCATATGGAAGCGCCGATTTACCTGAAGGGCCGGGCGCGCCAGGGCCCCACTTTCCGCGAGGCGATTTTGATGCATGCGGTGGCGCGCCTTGCGCTGCACCCGCATATCACCAATATTCAGGCAAGCTGGGTGAAGATGGGGCCGGACGGCGTGAGCGCCTGTTTGCAGGCCGGCGCCAATGATGTGGGCGGCACATTGATGAATGAAACCATCACCCGCGCGGCGGGCGCGGAACATGGCCAGGAAATGCCGCCGCAGGAAATGGAGGCGCTGATCCGGGGCGCGGGACGCGCACCGCAACAGCGCAGCACCATTTATGGCGAGGTTCCCCGGGCGCGCACCTTAACCTCGTTTCAGGCCGCGCCGCTGAGCGAGCCGGTAAACACGCCCGCGGCAAAATATGAACGTGCGCCGTTAAGCAAATAAATTAATTAGCAGCCGTCACACTCCGTTCAGTTAAGCGCGATTAACCATAGGCGGCGCTTGATCGTGGCGGGAACAAGGCTAATATCGGATTCATATTTCATCTATAGGCAAATTAAAAAATGACCCTCGCCATTCAGTCCGCCGCCCATGCCCCCGCCGCGCCCATGCCGCGTTTTCGCGAGACAAATGCGGTGTGCATTGAGGCGCAGCCCCTGAATAATGCCGGCAGAAAACCCGTGCAGTCCCATACATTCCAGTATCATCTGGCGGGCCTGCACATCGCGGCGCAAGCGGCGTCTGATGCAAAAACCATCCCGGCGCAAGCTTATGCGCCTCAGGCTTTTGCGGTTATGACCGGCGCGCGCGTCAATATCAGCATTTAGAGCATTTTCTGATCTTATTTACGCATATCCCAGATTACGAATATAGTTTTCGCATTCCTGCTTTGAGACGTCGGCGATTATTTTGCCGATACGTCGCAAGACGGCGTCTGTGGATCGTTCCG
>JAHHGO010000053.1 GCA_023252275.1 Alphaproteobacteria bacterium | reverse complement strand
GCGCCGCCAAGCGCCGCGACAGCAGCCGCGAAACAGAATACGAAAACCTTGAACAGAGCCGGGTCATAGCCGGAGAAACGCACCCGTTCCTCCTTGTCGCGCACAGCGATCAGTATGCGCCCCAGCTTGCTGGCGATCACCAGACGCGCCAGCAGTATGCTGCCAAGCAGCGCAAAGCAGCAGACGAAATAGAGAATATATTTGGCGCTGTCCGTGCGGATGTCCCAGCCCAGAAGCGTGCGCAAATCCGTGATGCCGTTAATACCACCTGTAAAATCCTGCCGCCCGATGATCAGAATAGTCAGCACCGCCGCCAGCGCCTGGGTGATGATGGCAAAGTAAACGCCGCCCACCCGGCGCTTGAACAAGGCATAGCCCAGGATAAATGCGATCAGCGTGGGTACTGCAAATACGGCGATCAGCGCGAGCGGCAGAGACTGGAATGGCGCCCAGAAATGGGGAAGTTCGGTTAGCTGGTTCCAGTCCATGAAATCGGGAATGCCCGGCGTCGACTGAATTTTGGTGGCCTCGGGCGTCGACGCTTCAAGTTTCAGATACATCGCCATACAATAGCCGCCAAGGCCAAAGAATACGCCCTGGCCAAGGCTCAGGATGCCGGTATGCCCCCAGCACAGCACAAGGCCAACCGCGACAAAGGCGTAAGTGAGATATTTTCCGACAAGATTCAGCCGGAAAATATCCACCGACAGCGGCAGCACCACCACAATCAGAATACCGATAAGGATGATCCCCAGCAGTTCCAGATTCCGGTTTCTTGTAAGCAGATCATACATGATGCGTTACTTTCTAATCTTGAGGACAAACAGGCCCTGCGGGCGCAGCATCAAAAGGCCGATGACAAACAGCAGCGTGATCACCTTGGCCATCGAGCCGGACATGAAGAACTCCATGACCGACTGCGACTGCGAGATTGAAAGAGCGGAAAAAACCGTGCCCAGCAGGCTCTGCGCGCCGCCGAAGACAACCACCAGAAAGGTATCGACAATATAGAGCTGGCCCGCCGTCGGGCCGGTGGATCCGATCATGGTAAAGGCCGAACCGGCGATCCCGGCAATGCCGCAGCCAAGCCCGAAGGTAAGCCGGTCAACGCGCTGTGTGTTCACGCCAGCGGCGCCCGCCATGACCCGGTTGGACAACACCGCGCGCACCTGCAGGCCCCAGCGTGAACGAAACATCAATAGCGCCACAATCCCGGTTATGAAAAGCGTCAGGACCATGACGAACAGGCCGTTAATCTGCACTTCAATGGAACCGGTCACCGGCAGCGAGCCCATCATCCAGGCTGGCAATTCAACGCCTACTTCGCGTGCGCCAAATACGGAACGGAAAGTTTGCTGCATGATCAGGCTAAGGCCCCAGGTGGCCAGCAGCGTATCCAGCGGGCGGGAATAGAGGTGCCGGATCAGCAGCCACTCCACGGCCAGTCCCAGTCCACCTGAAACAATGAAGGCAACGGTCATGGCCACAAAGAAGTAACCGTCATACAGGCCGGGCGCATAGCTCTGAAACAGGTGCGAGCACAAATATGTCATATAGGCGCCGAGGATCATGAACTCCCCATGCGCCATGTTGATGACGTTCATCTGGCCAAAGATGATGGCAAGCCCCAGCGCCATTAAAAGGTACACGGAGAAAAGTATCAGTCCCGCAAATGCCTGCATCGCAAAAATCGAGCCGAGATCACCAAGCGAATACTCCATGAACATCGTGTTACTCCATACAGGGGCCATAGATGGCTGGGCGTCAGACAAGATTGCCGGACCTTACGTCCGGGCGGCGGACCGCCCGGACATGGCTGCAAGATCATTGATAGCCCTTGGGAAATGGATTTGGCTCCATCAGGTCGGCCGTCTCATACACAACGTCATATTGGCCATCGAGGCGCGCGAGGCCGACGCGGGTCTTGCTCCACAGATGGTGGTTTTCGTGGATGCGCACATAGCCTTCCGGCGCGCCCTTGAATTCAATTCCGGGCGAGGCCGCCGCCACCTTGTCGACATCAAAGGAGCCGGCCTTTTCCACCGTCAGTTTCCACAGCCACGGCCCGAGATAGGCGGCCTGCGTCACATCGCCTATGACTGTTTCCGCGCCCCACATTTTTTTGAATTCGGAGACAAAGGCCTTGTTGTTGGGATTGTCGAGCGACTGGAAATATTTCATGCAGGCGTAGGCGCCGACAATATTTTCACCGCCAATGCCAAGAATTTCGTCTTCGGTCACCGAGATGGTCACCAGGGTCTGCTTGGTCAAATCAATGCCTGCAGCTTTAAGCTGTTTGTAGAACGCCACGTTCGAGCCGCCCACAATGATTGCGTAGATAACGTCCGGCTTGGTCAGTTTCAATTTATTGATAACGGAGTTGAACTGCGTATGCCCAAGCGGGAAATATTCCTCGCCCACCACTTTCAGCTTGAGGAAATTCTCGATATGCTTGCGCGCGATCTTGTTTGATGTACGCGGCCAGATATAGTCCGATCCCAGCAGATAGAAACTTTTGGCGCCCTTTTCCTTCACCACCCAGTCAAGACCGGCGATGATTTGCTGGGTTGCCTCCTGACCGGTATAGATAACGTTTTTGGATTGCTCCAGCCCTTCATAGAAGGTTGGGTAATACAGCATGCCGTTATATTGCTCGAACACAGGCAGCACCGCCTTGCGTGACGCCGATGTCCAGCAGCCCATCACCGAGGCGCATTTGTCATTCACAAGCAGCTTTTTGGCTTTCTCCGCAAAGGTCGGCCAGTCGCTGGCGCCGTCCTCCTGAATGAATTTGATCTGGCGGCCCAGCACGCCGCCCGCCGCATTTATTTGTTCAATGGCCAGTTTCTCGGCCTGCACCGAACCGGTTTCGGAAATCGCCATGGTCCCCGTGACCGAATGCAGAATGCCAACTGTCACCTCGGTATCGGTGACCGCAAGTCCGGTTGTATTGACCGCACTGGTTGGGAATGCCTGCGCCCAGGCGCTGCGCGGCAACATTGCAGCGGCGCCAAGCGCCGCCGTGCCGATCAGCAGTTGCCGGCGCGTGGGTGACTGAAAGTTCGAGGCTCCGGCGCCTCCGGGTTTGTTGTTATCAGATGACATGAAACGCCTCCTCGCTTGTTGCGGCGGAGTCGCAGGATTGCGATCCGTGGTGTCAACAATCACCGGATATATTGCAGTGCGGGAATACGTTGTTTGACGTATATGGCGCAACTTGACCAACGTGCCACAACGAGAGACAGAGACACTTGCTCGAATTTTTGGCACATGCTGCTTCTTTTATGGCCATTTTTTGCGGTATGTACAATTTGGACCCGTTAGCAAGGTACCTGGCCGATATGAGGGATGGCGAATGATCCGCCCTGCGCGCGAGGAGTTATGCTGCGGTGCAAATTGACTCTTGTGCGTTGCACAAAGGCGGCGCTAGACTGCATGCGTTATGACACAAGCATTATGACAATGGATATACGCGTTTTGAAAAAAGGCGATTAGCCATGACTGCGCGGCAGAAAATCGTCCGTGTCCGGCGTAATTACAACAAATGGGTCGCCAACCAGACCCTGGAAGATTATGCGCTGCGCTTTACCGCGGAAAGTGCGCGTAAATGGTCAAATTTCCGTGTCGCCAATGCGGCTCTTGGCGCGATTTCGTTTCTTGCGCTGGAGGCTATCGGCGGCGCCATTACCCTGAATTACGGGTTTACCAATGCCGCCGCCGCCATTCTTGTGGTTAGCCTGATAATTTTCGCCACCGGATTACCCATAGCATATTACGCCGCCAAATATGGCGTCGATATCGACCTGCTGACGCGCGGCGCGGGGTTTGGCTATATCGGATCGACCATTACATCGCTGATCTATGCGTCATTCACGTTTCTTTTCTTCGCCATTGAAGCGGCGATCATGTCTCTGGCGCTGGAGCTGTGCTTTGGCGTGCCGCTGGCGCTTGGATATATTATCAGCTCCATGGTGATAATCCCGCTGGTGACCCACGGCATTACCTTTATCAGCCAGCTGCAATTATGGACGCAGCCGCTCTGGGTAGCGCTGCAACTGCTGCCCTTTGTTTTCATTGCGGCGCATGGCGCGGGAAAACTCGACGACTGGACAAATTTCGTTGGAAGTCAGAGCACGGACGGAAATTTCGATATCATCCTGTTTGGCGCGGCTTCATCTGTCGCCTTTGCGCTGATCGCCCAGATCGGTGAACAGGTTGACTTTTTACGGTTTATGCCGCGCAGCCGCAAACAGCGCCTGGGCTGGTGGACGGGCTTGCTCGCCGCCGGCCCAGGCTGGATTATACCGGGCGCACTCAAATTATTGGGCGGATCGTTTCTTGCTGTTCTTGCCGTCCAGCATTTTGTGCCGCTGGATCGTGCGGCGGAGCCAACACAAATGTATCTTATCGCATTTGAATATGTGTTCTCCTCGCCGGAACTGGCGCTTGGATTTACCGGCATCTTTGTTGTTCTGTCGCAGATCAAAATTAATGCAACCAATGCCTATGCGGGATCTCTGGCCTGGTCGAATTTCTTTTCGCGGCTGACCCATACCCATCCCGGCCGGGTGGTGTGGCTGGTGTTCAATGTGCTGATCGCTCTGGTGCTGATGGAAATTGGCATTTTCAAAGCGCTGGAGCAGATACTCGGGCTATATTCGATTATCGCCATCGCCTGGATAGGCGCGCTTGTGGCCGATCTGGTCGTCAATAAGCCGGCAGGCCTCAGCCCCCCCTTTATCGAATTCAAGCGCGCGCATCTCTATGATATCAACCCCGTCGGGGTTGGCGCGATGATATTGGCGGTCGCTGCGGGGTTTGGCGCCCATCTCAATCTTTTCGGTGAGACCGCTCAGTCGCTGTCCTCCTATGCCGCGCTGGGGGTGGCTTTTGTGTCGTCGCCGTTAATTGCGGCGCTGACACGGGGGCGGTTTTACATTGCGCGCGGACCGCATCAGGCGTGGCGCGGCAAGGTCTCCATCCGCTGCTGCATCTGTGAGCATAAGTTCGAGCCGGAAGATATGGCAATGTGTCCCGCTTATTCGGGGCCGATATGCTCCCTATGCTGTTCACTTGACGCGCGCTGTCACGATGTATGCAAACTGGATGCGCCCTTTGGCGGCCAGCTACTGAACGGCCTCGAAACAGCACTGCCGCAATGGATCAGGACGCCGCTCAATTCACGGCTGGGCAATTATCTGCGTGTTTTTTTTATGGTCACGCTGGTGCTGGCCGCCGGACTGATGCTGGTCTATCTGCAGGCGACAATTGATGCGGATGCGGACACGGCGCTTTTCCAGTCGATATTGGGGGCCGTATTCCTGGTCATGTCGCTGGTAAATTGCGTGGCCGTCTGGTTGTACGTGCTGGCGAAAGAAAGCCGTCATGTGGCGGAAGAAGAATCGTTGCGTCAGAACGACCTGCTGTTTGAGGAGATCGAGGCGCACAAGGTCACGGACGCCAAGCTGCAAAAGGCGAAAGAAGTCGCAGAGGCTGCCAATGAAGCGAAAAGCCGGTATGTCGCAGGCCTTAGTCACGAACTGCGTACGCCGCTTAATGCGATTCTGGGCTATGCGCAACTGCTGGAACGCGACAAAACGATTCCGGCCGGACGGGTGGACGCCATCAAAGTGGTGCGCCGCAGCGCCGAGCATCTTTCAGTGCTGATTGACGGCCTGCTCGATATTTCCAAGATCGAGGCGGGGCGCTTTCAGCTTAGCCGCGAAGAAGTGCGCATCATCGAATTTCTGGATCAGCTTGCAGATATGTTTCGTCTACAGACAAACGCCAAGGGTATCGCGCTTCGTTATGAAGTGACGGACCGGATCCCAGAGGTGGTCTATACGGACGAAAACCGGCTGCGTCAAATTCTGATCAACCTGCTGTCAAACGCCATCAAGTTCACCGGCGCGGGGCATGTCGCGTTGCGTGTGACTTACCGCAACCAGGTGGCGGAATTCGAAATCGAGGATACCGGCATCGGTATCCGTGCGGAAGATACCGGAAAAATATTCGAGCCTTTTCAACGTGTGCACGGACCCGAGGAAATCAAGGTTCCCGCTGGAACCGGCCTTGGCCTTACCATCGCGCGGGTGCTGACCGAAACCATGGGCGGCGAAATCAGCGTGACCAGCACAGTGGGCAAAGGCAGCGTCTTCCGTGTCAGGCTGATGTTATCGGAAGTCACGCGGCCGCGCGCCGTTATCGCGCGGGAGAAACGCATCACCGGGTATCGCGGACCACGCAGGACAGTAATTGCCGCAGATGATAACCCTGTGCATCGCGGCCTTATTCACGAGGTGCTTGCGCCCATTGGCTTCACCGTTTTGAGCGCTTCCGATGGCCCCGCCTGTATTAAGCTTGCGCAGGATAGTGATCCTGACCTTATTCTGCTGGACGTGTTGATGCCTGGCATGGACGGCTGGGAGGTGGCGCGCAAACTGCGGGCTATGGGGCTAGACAAACCCGCGATCATTATTCTCTCGGCAAATATCAGCGAGACGCACCGGGCCCTTACGCCTGGCCGCGCGTATGATGATTGTCTGATCAAGCCGATGAAAATCAATTCGCTGCTGGATAAAACCCAGGCGCTTCTGAAACTGGAATGGACATATGAATCAGAGGGCGCGGGCGGCGAGGCGGCCGGGCAAGGCCGCCCTATCCTGCTGCCATCTGCACGTCATATGGAGGAGCTGCTGCATCTGGGCCAGATCGGCCATGTGCGTGGCATTCAGACGAAGCTGGACGATATTGAAAATAGTTCCCCCGGTAATGGGCCGTTCGTAGCGCAGATGCGCCAGATCGCCGCGACTTATGATTTCAAGCGCTTCATTGCAGCAATCGAGAAGGTGCAATCCCATGATTCACGATAGACCCGCGCGCGACACCGTGCTTGTCGTGGACGATTCAACCGAAACTGTCGCAATGCTTACCGACGTCCTGGAAGATGCGGGTCTGACCGTTCTTGCCGCCCTCGAGGGGGATCAGGCCCTGGCTACGATTGAAAAGGTAACCCCGGATATCATTCTGATGGACGCGGTCATGCCTGGGATGGATGGTTTTGAGACGACCCGGCGGCTGAAGCGGCTGATAGCGGCAGCCCATGTGCCGGTCATTTTTATGACCGGATTGACGGATACGGCGCATATCGTCATGGGCTTTGAGGCAGGCGGTGTTGACTATGTTGCAAAGCCCATCGTACCGGATGAATTGATCGCCCGTATCCGGACGCATCTTGCCAATGCGCGCCTGGCGCATAGGGCCTATGAAGCGCTGGATGCTTCGGGACGCTATCATCTGGCGGCGGATCATTCCGGCCGTATTCTATGGTGCACACCGCATGCAAGTGCGCTCATATGCGCGATGCTTCCCGATTTTAAAACGGGGAACATTATATTGCCCGCTATGGTGCGGTCCTGGTTGCAGCAATGCAACAATGCAGATGTGGCAAACAACGCGCCGATTTCGATTTCCTGCCCTGGATTGTCCCAGTTAGAGTTCTCTTATGATGGTGAAATCGGTCACAACGAAATACTGCTTCGCGTCAGGAATAATGTTGCAAGCAAGGATGAACGGGTGTTGCAGGACAAATTGTCATTGACCCTGCGCGAGGCGGAAGTTCTGATATGGACCGCGCGTGGCAAATCAAACCGCGATATCGCCGAGATTCTCAAAATGAGCCCACGCACAGTGAACAAACATCTAGAACAAATTTACCCCAAGCTTGGCGTTGAAAACCGCACCTCTGCCGCCGCCATGGCGATGCGCGCCATGCAGAACTAGGATAAAACTGGTGACCTGGCTTGATACGCGGGGCTGCTAACTAGAGGCTGCCACCCTTTAACGCCGGGAACGGAAATGGCATTGCGCTATGGGATAGGTCAGCTATTGGTTTGAGGAAGCACTTCCACTCGACAAAAATAGTTATTGGTATTTTTGTTGGTATCGTAGCGTCAGGCAGGAGGATTTCCCTTATGTCGCTAACGGATATGAAATGCCGGAAAGCAAAACCGGTCCCGGCGCTTAGAAAGCTCTCGGATGGGAGCGGGCTTCAACTATGGGTCCAGCCAACGGGCGCACGCCTGGTTGCCCGGGAGTTTAGAAGGGATGCAAGAGGCGCACCACTTCCTCCGACCTCACCCATCCCCTGTTACGTCGGCTTGATATTTCGCCGGTAACGCGTAAGGCCATAAGCGGCGGAAGAGATTTTGATCTCTTTTACCTTACCCCGTCGTGAGGCTTCTTTACCCCTTCCATCGCATTTTCCTGGTGCCCACTGTGCGGTTTTCCGTTGGAAACAGCATAATGGCGGCTTGACATTTAGATTGATGCGTATTACTTACCATGAGTAATACATATAGTAAAAAGATATACTAAATGGTGAAAAATACCGATCCAAAGCAAAGTCTGGGCTTTCTGCTGCACGACATTTCCCGGCTGATGCGCCGTGACTTCAACCGGCGGATCGGGGGATTTGAGCTTACGCAGGTGCAATGGCGCACACTTGCCCATCTGGCGCGGCACGAAGGCGTCAGACAGGTGGCGCTCGCGGAAATACTGGAAATTCAACCTATTACTTTGGCCCGTCTGATCGACCGGCTTCAGGCTTTGGAACTGGTGGAGCGGCGTCCGGACCCGGATGACCGGCGCGCCATACAGCTTTATCTGACCAGCAAGGCGCAGCCCGTTCTGGATGCGCTGTGGGAGCAATCCGCGCAAACCCGTGAAACAGCGCTAGAAGGGTTTTCCGAGGCCCAGCGTGAAGACCTTATCGCCATGTTTATTCGCATGAAGGCGAATCTGGGCGGAGCAAATCCAACGGCTGACCCGCGACCGTTTCAGCCTGACCTGACGGACTCAATTTCCACATAAGAATGAATGAAACAAATGACCCCTGATGACGGATCCCGGGCGGCCCCGGAAACATTTGGTGACTTTTCAAAACGCAGACGAAGACTGGCTTTCGACTTTCCGCGGCTGCGCGCGATGCTGCTGCTGGGTGTGCCGGCCCTTGTAATCATTCTGGCCGCCTTCTTTTACTTTACCGGCGGGCGGTATGTGGAAACCGATAACGCCTATATGAAGGCCAGCCGCGTGGCGATCAGCCCGGAGATATCCGGTCCCATCCTGACCATGGCCGTATCGGAAAATCAGCCCGTGGAAAAAGGGGAGCTGCTGTTCCAGATTGACGATGCGCCTTACCGGATTGCGCTTGCCCAGGCCCAGGCCCGGCTGGAAACAGTGCGCGCGGAAGTCGAAACACTGAAATCCGGTTACCGTGAAACACAACAGCAACTGGAAATGGCGCGCACGGACGCCGCTTATGCAGAATCGGAATTCGCCCGGAAATCCACGCTTTCCAAACGCAACGTCGTTTCGGTTGCGGACCTGGACAAAGCCCGTCATGACCGGAATATGGCGCAGGATCGTGTCACCATTGCAACGCGCGCGCTGGAACGGCTGCAAGCCCAATTGGGCGGTGACCTTGATATAGTGACAGTGCAGCATCCGCTTTATCTGGAAGCTGCGGCCAATGCAGAAAAGGCAGCGCTTGATCTTGTCCGTACATCGGTGCGGGCGCCATTTGCGGGTATCGCGGCCAATACGCCTAATCCGGGTTATTATGCGCGCCCCGGCGTCGCCGTCATGAGCCTTGTTGCCAATCAGGATCTGTGGGTGGAGGCCAATTTCAAGGAAACCCAGCTCACTTACGTTTTGCCGGGACAGCCCGTCGCCCTGCATATTGACACCTATCCGGATCATGAATGGCATGGGCTGGTCAAAAGCATCGCGCCCGCTTCCGGGTCTGAATTCTCAATTATTCCCGCACAAAACGCCACCGGCAACTGGGTAAAGGTCGTGCAACGCATTCCGGTGCGTATCACCGTGCTTCCCGAAGAGGGTGCGCCACCATTACGCGCAGGGATGAGCGTCGTCGTGGAAATAGACACAGGCAAAAATCACGAATCGCCCTCCACCGCCGGTTCCGTAACCGGCGCACCGGCCGTGACCCAGACAGGTATGGCGGATCATGAGGCCGCGCATCCATGACCGAGGCGACGATCCCCGTCACGCCCCTGCGGCGCGCGCTGATTACCGGATCGGTCATGCTGGCGACAATCATACAGACGCTGGACCAGACCATCGCCAATGTTGCCTTGCCCAATATTCAGGGAAGCATGTCCGCGACCCAGGATCAGGTTTCATGGGTGCTGACGTCTTATATCATTGCGTCGGCTGTGGCCACGCCGGTCACGGGTTTTCTGGCTAGCCGTTTTGGGCGCAAGACTCTTTTCCTGCTATCGGTAGGTGGTTTTACCGCCGTTTCCATTTTATGCGGCATGGCCACCAACCTTACTGAGCTGGTGATTTTCAGACTGCTGCAGGGCGCTTTCGGCGCCTCGCTGGTGCCGCTTTCACAGTCCCTGCTGCTGGATACCTATCCTCCTGAAAAACATGGTTCCGCCATGGCGCTGTGGGGCATGGGCGTTATGGTTGGGCCGATTCTGGGGCCAACCCTCGGCGGCTATCTGACTGAAATGTATGACTGGCGCTGGGTATTCTATATCAACCTGCCGATCGGCGCTCTTGCTTTCCTGGGCATAATGGCGACCGTGCCGGAAACCCGCAAGCAGGCGGATCTGCGATTTGACATGTTTGGTTTTGCGCTGCTCAGTATAGGGGTTGGTGCGCTGCAATTGATGCTGGATCGCGGCAATTCCGAAGACTGGCTATCCTCGACGGAAATAGTGGTTGAAGGGATGATAGCCGGACTGGCGCTGTATATGTTCCTGGTGCACATGTTCACGGCTACGAACCCTTTCCTGCGGCCCGCGCTGTTCAGGAACCGCAATCTGGTTGTGGGTCTGGTGTTTACCTTTCTTATGGGCATAATTCAATTGGCGACAATGGTGCTGTTGCCGCCATTCCTGCAACATTTGATGGGTTATCCCGTACTCACGGTGGGATATGTCATTGCACCGCGCGGCATTGGCATGATGGTGTCGATGATGCTGGTCGGGCGGCTGGTCGGAAAAATTGATGCGCGGCTGCTCATCCTGTTCGGATTGAGTTTAACAGTTTTCTCCATGTGGCAGATTTCGCAGTTCACGCTCCAGGTGGATATGTACACGATATTGCAAACCGGAGTGTTACAGGGATTTGGGCTTGGCTTCGTTTTTGTGCCGCTGAACACCCTGACATTCTCCGGGATCCTGCCGGAACACAGGACCGAAGGAACAGCCATATTCAGCCTGATCCGCAATCTGGGCAGCAGCATCGGCATTTCGATCATGGTAACGCTTCTGGCCCGTTACACTCAGGCCAATCACGCCGTTCTGGCGGCGGCGGTCACGCCTTTCCGCACGGTGTTGCAGACTCCGTGGCTGCCGGACGCCTGGGATATTGGAACCGTGTCCGGCGTGACCGCCCTCAACGCCGAACTGACGCGGCAGGCCGCGGCCATGGCCTATTCCACTGATTTTATGATAATGGTGTTAGTAACCCTGGCTCCGATACCGTTTTTGGCCTTGCTGCGCAGTCCGCCCTCGCATACTGGCCCGGCAAGGCCGGCTTGAGCGCGTATGATCTTTGCCATCCGGACGAAATACCGCCTGGCGACCAGGAAACATTTTCTGATCACGTTTCCGATGAGATTGAAAATGCTGTATCAGCCGTCCCCGGTCACACAGATAACCCGCATGGTCCGGCGGCGAATTTTACGGTCTTGCAACATTCTTGCAACGCGCATCGGGTGGCGCCAGCCTACGCCCGCAAGGCGCAAGTACCGCCCGAAGCTCCGCAAGGAGCGAAGGGGACCAGCGCGTAACCATCATGCCCGAACTACTGCGGCCGCGATCCTGTCGCATCCAGGCGGCGCTTGGCCTCGGCCAGCATTTCGGCGGGCAGCGGGCCTTTTTGCACCGCCGCCAGATTATCTTTCAGATGCTCCGGATTTTTTGTGCCGATAATGGTGGTGTCGAGCGCCGCATCGGCAATGGCAAAACGCACCATGAACTCCATCCGGCTCATGCCGTTCAGCAATTCATCCAGCCGCGCCTGTTCCCAGCGACCGCTCATTTCATCGCGCGACAGCATGTAATAACTTTTGTTCCAATCAACCGGCGCGCCGCGCGCCACCGCGCCGCGGATGATAATGCCGGCGCCGGCGGCGGAGGCTTTGGCGATAATATCCTCATGCTCGCGCTGCAACGCGGAATAGGGAATCTGAAACACGTCAAATGCGCCGGACGCCACCTGTTCCGTGAGGTTCGGCAAAATACCCGACATGCCGATAAAGCGCAGCTTGCCTTCCTGCTTCAGCTTCAGCAATTCCGCCATCGCGCCCTCGGCCTCCCATTCGGCGGGGGCGAGGCTGCGGTGGATTTGTACAATATCGAGATAGTCGGTGCGCATCATGCGCAGGCTATGCTCGACGCCTAAGCGTATGTTGGCGGCGGTGTGGATATGATCGTCGCCCATGCCTTTGCCCGGCACGCAGCCGCATTTGGTCGCCAGGATAAATTCGCCGCGCCGGTGCGCAATGGCCTGGCCGATGCGGGCTTCGCTGCTGCCATAACACACCGCCGTATCGATGAAATTAATGCCGCTATCCAGCACCGCGTTCAGAACCCGGTCCGCCTCGGCGTCGGTGATGGCGTTGGCCACGGGCGGGCCGCCCAGATCCATGGCGCCAAAACCGAGCACGCTGACATCAAGACCTGTTCTTCCAAGTTTGCGCCGCGCCAGATCTGTCATGTCTGCCTCCTGTTATGTTCTTGCGGATTGTTAAGCCTACTCCCGCCGCCGGCTGCTGTCACGATTCATAGCGATGGGCTGAATAGCGAGCCCCGCCTGCCGCATCGGCAGTTGACCTGCCAACCCATGCCGCCTAGAAAAGCTTTATAGGCATTATAAAGCTTGAAAAGGTCGGGAAATGAGCGAAGCGGCAGAACGCGAATTTATGGAATATGATGTGGTGATCGTGGGCGGCGGGCCTGCGGGCCTGAGCGCCGCCATCCGCCTGCGCCAGCTTGCCATAGAAACCGGGCAGGATATTTCCGTCTGCGTTCTGGAAAAAGGCTCCGAGATCGGGGCGCATATTCTGTCGGGCGCGGTGATGGATCCGATCGCCATGAATGAGCTGTTTCCCGACTGGAAGGCGATGGGCGCGCCGCTCAACACGCCAGTGATCGATGACCGGTTTTATGTGTTCGGTCCGGCGGGCGCATTGCGCATTCCGAATTTCGCGCTGCCGCCGATGCTGAACAACCATGGCAATTATGTCGTCAGCCTCGGCAATGTGTGCCGCTGGCTGGGGCAACAGGCCGAAGCGCTGGGCGCGGAAATCTATCCGGGCTTTGCGGCGGCAGAAGTTCTGTATACGGATGATGGCCGGGTGCGCGGCGTCGCCACCGGCGATATGGGCATTGGCAAGGATGGCAAACCGAAAGAGACCTATACGCCTGGGCTGGAGCTGCGCGGCAAATATACGCTGATCGCCGAAGGGGTGCGCGGATCGCTGGCCAAGCAACTGATCGGGAAATTCCAGCTGGATAAAGACAGCGACTTTCAGAAATTCGGCATCGGCATCAAGGAAATCTGGGACATTGACCCGGCCAAGCATAAGCCAGGCCTGGTGATGCACAGTTTCGGCTGGCCGCTGGGCAACGCAACCGGCGGCGGAACGTTTTTGTATCATATGGAAAATAACCAGATCTGCATCGGTTTTGTGGTGCATCTGAATTATTCCAATCCCTATGTCTCGCCATTTGATGAATTGCAGCGCCTGAAGCATCATCCGATCATTGCCGATATGCTGAAGGGCGGGCGGCGCGTGGCCTATGGCTCGCGCGCCATTACCGAAGGCGGCCTGCAATCCGTGCCGAAGCTGACCTTTCCCGGCGGCGCGCTGATTGGCTGTTCGGCGGGTTTTGTCAATGTGCCGCGCATCAAGGGCAGCCACAACGCCATGAAAACCGGCATGCTGGGCGCGGAGGCCGTGTTCGCCGCTGTGCAGGCCGGCCGGAGCCATGACGAACCCGTGAGCTATCAGCAGGCCTATCGCGATAGCTGGGTCTATAAGGATCTGTACAAAGTGCGCAACGCCAAGCCGCTCTGGTCGCGCTTCGGCCTCATTCCCGGCATGGGATTTTTCGGCCTCGATCTATGGATGAACGCGCTGCGCATCGGCCTGCCGTTTACGCTGAAACATGGCAAGCCGGATCACGCCACATTGAAACCGGCGGCGCAATCCAAACCCATCGCTTACCCGAAACCCGATGGGGTGCTGTCGTTTGACAAGCCCAGTTCGGTGTTTTTATCAGCGACGAACCATGAGGAAGATCAGCCCTGTCATCTGGTCCTGCGCGATCCATCGGTGCCAATCGCCATAAACCTGCCCCTATATGACGAACCGGCGCAACGCTATTGCCCGGCGGGCGTATACGAGGTGATCCGCGACGCCGACGGCGCCAATCCGCGCTTTCAGATCAATGCGCAGAACTGCGTGCATTGCAAAACCTGCGACATCAAGGATCCGGCCCAGAACATCAACTGGACCGTGCCCGAAGGCGCGGGCGGGCCGAACTATCCGAACATGTGAGGGGACGGGTCTTAACCGCCAACCTGCATCAAAGCACTTTCAGATCTGACGCTTCGCTGCTGCTTTATACACCGCATTGCGATCCCGTTTGCCTACCGCAATGACAGTGACGATCAGTTCTGCGTCGCGCACTTCATAAACCAGACGAAAACCCGCACTGCGCAATTTGATCTTGTAACGGTCTTTCTGTCCGGAAAGTTTCGCGGATGGCGTATGCGGATTGATCAATCGCTCGGAGAGTTTCTTTTTGAACTGGTCTCGAATATTCCTGTCCAGCCCGCGCCATTCCCTCAGGGCTTCGGTCTTGAATTTAAGGCTATAGCTCATCAAGCGTGACGGCGACTTCCGGCATGTCTTTGCGTGCGTCCGCGATGGCATTCAGCTCAATATCCTCTATCCGCTCCAGCAATGCCTCATAGGCCGCTGCGGGAACGCAATAGAATGCCGGCGCATTACGGTTCAGAATCGCAACCGGCGCGCCATCCCCCGCAGCCACCGTGCCCATCGGGTCTTTTTTCAGTTCGGATATGCTGGCCGTTGTTTCCGCCAGAATGAGGTGAGTCATAGTCTTTTTCCGATACGATTAAAAGCGCTTTTAATCGTATCATTAATAAACACATTTTGTCAATTATTTATGACGCCTTCCGCAATAATATGCCCGTTTTTGTCACTTTTCGTGATACTTCTTCAAAATTCAGAGAGGCGGCATACCCCCTATTCGATCACAATTCGCGGCGCGGTGCGGCCCGGGGCGTTTCTGGCGGCGTCGAGTTTGTGCGCCACCAGCTCGGCAATGCCGCGATAGATGGCGGCCTCGGCGCTGGCAGGGGCGCTGATGACGATGGGCGTTCCCGCATCCGAGGTTTCGCGGATCGCCTGGTGCAGCGGCACTTCGCCCAGAAAGTCGCAGCCATATTTTTCGGCCGTGGCGCGCGCGCCGCCCTGACCGAAGATATAATGTTTCTCGCCGCTTTCGGGGCTGACGAAATAGCTCATATTCTCGATTACGCCGAGGATCGGCACATGGGTGGTTTCGAACATTTTCAACCCGCGCCGCGCATCGATCAGCGCAATTTCCTGCGGCGTTGAAACAATGATGGCGCCGGCCAGCGGCACCCGCTGCACCAGCGTCAGTTGCGCGTCGCCGGTGCCGGGCGGCATATCGACGACCAGCACATCCAGTTCGCCCCAGGCGACATCGTTCAGCATCTGGGTCAGCGCGCTCATCACCATCGGGCCGCGCCAGATCATCGGCGTGTCTTCATCCACCAGAAAGCCGATCGACATGCATTTGACGCCATAATTCTGCATCGGCAGCAGCTTGTGCCCATCGGTGGTGGACGGCTTGCCCTTCAGGCCCAGCATGCGCGGAATGGATGGCCCGTAAATATCGGCATCGAGCAGCCCGACCTTGCGCCCCAGCCCCGAAAGCGCCAGCGCCAGATTGACCGCCGTGGTGGATTTGCCGACGCCGCCCTTGCCGCTGGCCACGGCAATGATCGCCTTAATGCCGGGGATAGTCTGTTTCTCGCCCGCTTTGGCCTGTTTGACCGCCGGTTTGGGGGCATGGGTGTGATTATGGCCATGATGATGGTCATGATCATTTGCCCCCGGTTTCGCCGGTGTTTTCGGCGCGCCGCGTACAGGCGCATCATGATGCGCCGTCAGCACCACGGCAACCCTGGTGACGCCCGGCAGCGCGCGCAGCGCATCGATACAGGCCATGCGCAGCGGCTCTTTCGCCGCGCCATCCTGTGGCGAAACCTCCAGCGAAAAGCCCACTTCGCCATCCTTGATGACCAGCCCCTGCACCATGCCGAGGCTGACCACATCGGCCCCCTTGTCAGGGTCAATGACCCGGGACAGGGCTTGCAGAATTTGCGTGCGATCAGGCATGTGAGGCACCTATTATCCTATCGGTCTTGTTGAAATATATACGATCAAGCGCCACTTAGAGCGGTGATGCGATTGCTTAGCAGGCATGTCTGTCATATAACCCGCATTAGCCTTAAAGCCAATACGAGCCTGGATCTGAACAGTGGAGCGGAACGCCTATGCCCTGGAATAATGATGGAAACGGTGATTCCGGCAATCGCGGGCCGTGGGGCCGGCGGCCCGGCGGCGGTAGCGGCGGCGGCGGCGGCGGGCCAACCGGCCCGCGTGGCCCCTGGGGCGGCGGCCCCGGCGGCGGGCAGCAGCCCCCCGATATCGAAGCCCTGTTGCGCCAGGCGCAGGAACGGCTGCAAAATCTCTTTCCCAATGGCAGGATTGGCGGCGGCGGCCTTGGCCTGGTTGCAATCGTGGTGGGCGCCTTATGGCTCGCGACGGGATTTTACACCGTCAAAACCGATCAGCAGGGCGTCGTGCTGCGCTTTGGCAAATTTTCCGAAATCACCCAGCCCGGCCTGAATTATCATCTGCCGCTTCCCATTGAATCCGTG
>JAHHGO010000052.1 GCA_023252275.1 Alphaproteobacteria bacterium | reverse complement strand
ATGTCGATTATCGAGCATGGCTTCTGCACCCATGAAGAAGCCAACAAGTTCATGACTTACGAAAACTTCCTGGCCAAGGGCGGCAAGCTGCCGCTGAACACCAGCGGCGGCAATCTGGCGGAATGCTATATGCACGGGCTGGAACTGATCACCGAGGCGGTGCGGCAAATTCGCGGCGAATCCCCCAATCAGGTGAAAGACGCGAAAATATCCATGGTCACGTCGGGGCCGATGGTGACCCCCGTCAGTAATTCAATCTTCGGCAGCCGGGAGACCCTGTAATGAGCACTTCACAATTTTATCTGCCCGAAGGCCTGCCCGCCCCCGCCCCCTCGCCCGATGGCCTCGACAAGCCCTATTGGGAAGGCGTTTCGGTCAACAAGCTGATCGTCCAGCGCTGCAAAAGCTGCAAGACCTTTCAATGGGGCCCGGAATGGGTTTGCCATAAATGCCATTCGTTTGACATTGGCTGGGAAGAAGTCGCGCAAACCGGCATTATCTATAGCTGGGAACGCGCCTGGCACCCGGTGCATCCGGCCCTGAAAGACCACGGCCCCTATATCGTGGTGCTGGTGGAATTGCCACATGCAGGCAATATACGTATGATCGGCAATCTGCTGGGCGATCCCAAACAGGACATCAAAATCGGGTCGAAAGTGGAAGCCGTGTTCGAACATCACACCGGCTCCAAAATGCCCTACACTTTGGTGCATTGGCGCGTCAGCAAATAATCACTCCCTATCATCGTCGAAAATGAGGTCTGCAATGGATACGCTGGAAATTGAAGTTAATGAGCCCAATGTGTGGCGTCTGGAAACCCCCGGCCACAAAGGCTGGCCGCGCACGGCGCGCCCAACCGATCCGAACAAAATGTTTCTGATTTCGGTTGACGGGCATGTGAATGAGCCGAGCAATATATTTGCCGACCGCCTGCCGGAAAAATACGCCAACCGCCTGCCAAGAGTGGAAATCGACGCCAAGGGCGAGAAATGGGCGGTGCAGGAAGGTTTCCGCAAGTCCAAACTGCGCGAAAACACCTTTGTTGGCGAAGAAAAAGCGCGCAACGAAGCCGGCAAGACGCCGCAACAGCGTATTGCCGAACTGAAGATGGACGGCGTTGACGGGGAAGTTCTGTTCCCCAATCGCGGCCTGATGGCCTGGGCCACCCGGGACGCCGATTTCAGCTACGCCATGCTGTGCGCCTGGAACGACTGGGCCTGGGAAACCTTTGGGCCGCACAATGACCGGCTGAAGCCGATGGCCGGCATATGCACCGCCAATCTTGAATACGCCATGGCCGAAATCACCCGCGCCGCCAAGCGCGGCTTTAGCGGCATATCCCTGCCCTGCAAGCCGATTTTTGGCCCGCATAACCATGAAGACCCGAACTATAATCTGCCAATATTCGATCCCATGTGGGCGCTGATCGAGGAAGTCAATCTGCCGATTACCTTCCATGTTTCGACAGGCCGCGATCCGCGCGCCTCGACCGGCAATGGCGGCGCCGTGATCAACTATGTTTCGCACTCGCTGGCCCCAACCATTGAGCCGATGGCGAACCTGTGCACCTCCGGTGTGCTGGAGCGCTTCCCGAAAATCAAGTTCGCAACCATCGAAGCCGGCATCGGCTGGGTGGCGTGGGCGCTCGACGCGATGGATGAAGCCTATAAAAAGCATCATATGTGGGTGCGGCCGAAATTGCAGGGCCTGCCCAGCGATTATTACCGCGCGCATGGTTACTCCAGCTTCCAGGAAGACCGGGCCGGACTTGCCACGGCGGAACAGTTCAACCTGGTGGATAATTTCATCTGGGCAAATGATTATCCGCATCATGAGGGCAGCTGGCCGCATTCGCCTGAAGCCATTGAGCGGCAGATGGGCCACCTCAAGCATGAATCGCGGATGAAAATCCTCGGGCTGAACGCGGCCAAATTGTTCAAGTTCGATGTGCCGCCCGCCAAGCTGAGCTAAGCTAAAAAGTTACGCATTGTAATTAATCCGGGGCCGCCATCCGCGCGGCCCCGTTTTTTTGTGCGTGGCGTTTATAGCCACAAATGACTATGATGCCCCCGCATCCGGAAATAATCCTCAGCAGGGAGCATCACATGAAATTCTATGATTCCATCGGCCCCAATCCGCGCATGGTGCGCATGTTCATGGCGGAAAAGGGCATCACCATCCCCACCGAAAAGGTTGATTTGCTGAAGGGCGAAAACCGCAAGGAGCCCTATCTCAAACGTAACGCCTTTGGCCAGACCCCGGCGCTTGAACTGGATGATGGTTCATTTCTGGGCGAAATCACAGCGATCTGCGAATATCTCGACGAAAAATATCCCAATGACACGCTGATCGGCAAAACCCCGGAGCAGCGCGCCGAAACCCGCATGTGGACGCGCCGCGTTGATCTCAACATTGTCGAGCCAATGGCCAATGGTTTCCGTTTTTCAGAAGGGCTGGGCCTGTTCAAGGACCGCATTCCGACCATTCCGGAAGCGGCACCCGGACTGAAGAAAGTCGCCCAGCACAATCTGTCCTGGCTCGACAAACAGATGGAAGGCAAACAATTCGTCGCAGGCGGCCGCCTGACCCTTGCCGATATTCTTCTATACTGCTTCCTGGATTTTGGCGCTGGCGTCGGCCAGCCCATTCCAGCGGAATTGAAAAATGTCACCGCATGGTTTGAGCGCATGAAGGCGCGGCCAAGCGCGGCGGCAACGGCGGGCTGACAGGCTTAAATCCGTTCACGGAACATATCCCCGCGCAGCACTGCGCGGGGTTTCTCGTTCAGGCGTTCTTGATGGTCATGCCGCCATCGACCGGCAGCACCGCGCCATTGACATAAGACGCGGCCGGCAGGCACAGGCTGAGCGTCATATGCGCCACTTCCTCGGGAAAGCCATAGCGCTGCACCGGCACCCGGCGTTTGACATATTTTTCCTTGTTCTCTTCGGGAATGCGCTCGGTCAGGCCGGTGCGAATGGCGCCGGGGCAGATGCAATTGACCGTGATCCCCTCGCGGCCATATTCAACCGCCAGCGACCGCGTCACGCCAATCAGTCCGGTTTTCGCCGCAGCGTAACCCACGCCGCCCGGCGTGGCGCCCAGCGCCTCGGTGGAGGCAATATTGACAACCCGCGCACAATCAGACTTGCGCAGATAGGGCAGCGCCGCGCGCACAATGCGCGCCGGCCCGGTCAGCATAACATCGATCGCCAGCGCCCAGACTTCCTCAAAGCGGCTGGACTCCGTGGACCCGACCGTCGCCAGCCCGGCATTATTGACGATTATATCCAGCCGCCCGAACGCCTCGGCGACTTCCTTCACCACACGCTCCACCGCCTCGCGCTTGCCCACGTCAAACACCCAGCCCCGCGCCTTGCCGCCCGCATCGGTGATTTCCTTGACCACGGCGTCCACAGCTTCCTGTTTCAGGTCGGTCACCGCCACCATCGCGCCTTCATCGGCGAACAGATGCGCGGTGGCCCGTCCCATGCCGCTGGCGGCGCCGGTCACAAGCACGCCGCGCCCGGCCACGGACCGGCTTAATTTCGATAGTCTTGGCATGAATGTCACTCCCCGTTTTATTCATAATTTATCGATGCTTCAGAATGCCCTGTTTTTTAACACTTGTCACTAGAACAGCTCTGCAGCCTTCCGTCTGGCAAAAGCAATTTCAACTGAGCCGGAACTGTTCTATATCTCCGGCCTACCCTGTGCCCGCTTGGCGGAATCGGTAGACGCAAGGGACTTAAAATCCCTCGGTCGTAAGGCTGTGCCGGTTCGAGTCCGGCAGCGGGCACCATGGCGCTTGCCACAGCGCAGACGGCCCCCTTAAGATCACCCGATCAGAAGTGCTCAATGCTTCATAAAAACGATCTGGCAGTGGACAGCTTCCACAACCAGACACTCACAGGGGGACGCCATGAATATCGACATCAGCGGCAATTGCGACAGCAGGCTCGGCGGCGTGAAAGATGCCTTTGCCAGTAATTTTTCGCTCCGGGACGATGTTGGCGCCTCGATTGCCGTGGTCAAGGATGGCGAACTGGTAGTCGATCTGTGGGGCGGGCATCTGGATAGGGCGGGCAAAACCCCCTGGGAACGCGACACCATCATCAATGTGTTTTCAACCACCAAGACCATGAGCTGCCTGGCGCTGCTCGTGCTCATCAGCCGCGGTCTGGTCGATGCCGATGCGCCGGTGCAAAATTACTGGCCCGAATTCGGCCAGAATGGCAAGCAGGGTGTGCTGGTCCGCCATCTGCTGTCGCACACTGCGGGCGTGCCGGCCTGGGATCAGCGCCTGGATTCCACGGCTCTGTATGACTGGGACAAGGTCACCAGCCTGCTTGCAACACAGGCGCCCTGGTGGACGCCGGGCACTAGATCCGGGTATCACGCCATCAGCCAGGGCAATCTGGTGGGCGAAGTTGTGCGCCGCGTCGATGGCCGTTCCGTTGGAAAATTCTTTGCAGACGAAATCGCCGGGCCGGCCGGTGCGGATTTTCACATCGGACTTGGCGCGGAACATGACAGCCGCGTCGCACCGGTTATTCCGGTGCCGCCCATAGAGTTTGGCGGCGGCGGCGGCGAGCCTGATCGCACCTCCATCCCCTATCGGGCGGGAAACCCGCGCCTGATTGCGGAACAGTCCTGGGAAATTCCCTGGCGGCGCGCCGAAATTCCGGCCGCCGGCGGGCATGGCAATGCGCGCGGCGTGGCGCTGGCGCAAGCGGCGGTGTCGCATGGCGGCTCGCTGCGCGGCGTAAATCTGCTGTCCAGCAAGACCATCGATCGCATCTTTGACGTGCAAGCCGCCGGGCGTGACCTTGTGATGGGAATTGGCGTCACCTTCGGCGTTGGTTATGGCCTCAGTTCACCGCGAAGCCCGATCAGCCCGAACCCCCGCGTGTGCTATTGGGGCGGCTGGGGCGGCTCGCTGGTGGTCAATGACGTGGATGCCGGATTCACCTATGCCTATGTCATGAACCGCATGGGCGAAGGCACGGTCGGTGATGACCGCGCCCATGCCGTGCTGCGGGCGATCTACGCCGCACTGGGGTAAGTTTTGATCGCACCGGAATGACCGCAAGACATTGCCCCCTCCCCCCCTCCGTGCTAAAACTATGATCAAGGATTATAAACAGGGAGAAGCCTCCGATGGATCTCAGCTACGGCCCGGAATATGAAGATTTCCGCGCGGAATTACGTGCATTTATTGAAAAAAACCAGCATAAGGCGCCACCGCCCGGCATGGGCATGAAGCATCCCGAAGCGCTGGAGCAGGACTGGCAGAAACTGCTGATCGAGCACGGCTATACCTGCCGCACCATCCCCAAAAAATATGGCGGCTATGGCGCGGAGCCGGATATTCTGAAAACCGTGATCATTCAGGATGAATTCACCAGGGCGAATGTCAATTCCGGCCTGAGCGGCCAGGGCATCGGCATGCTGGTGCCGACGCTGCTGGAAAATGGCAATGAGCAACAGCGCGAAAAATATATCCGCCCCACCATTTACGGGGAAATTCACTGGTGTCAGGGCTATTCCGAACCGGGCGCGGGCAGCGATCTGGCCAGCCTGCGCACCAATGCCCGCGTGGAGGACGGCCATTTTATCATCAATGGCCAGAAAATCTGGACCAGCGGCGCGCATTTCGCCGATATGTGCTTCATCCTGGTGCGCACCGAACCCGAAAAGCCCAAACATGAAGGCATATCCTATATCATGATGGATATGAAAACGCCGGGCATTGAGGTGCGTCCGCTCGTCACCATGACGGGCGCGGCCGAGTTCAATGAAACCTTTCTCACCGATGTGAAAGTGCCGGTGGAAAATGTCGTCGGCAAACGCGGCGAAGGCTGGAAGGTGGCCAACACCACCCTCAAGCATGAACGCGGCATGCTTGGCGATCCGTCACAATTACTGTCGCGCATCGAAAGCATTCTGAAAATTCTTCAGAATGAAACGCTGGATGGCAAACGCCTTATCGAACACGCCATGTATCGCGACCGGCTGATCGCCGCGCAGGCCAAAACCGAGGCTCTGAAATTTCATTCCCTGCGCCTGTTGAGCCACACGCTGAAAAATGAAGATCCCGGCGTATCGCGGCTTATCGTAAAATATTATGGCACCACGCTCAGCCGTGAATTGTCCGACATCGCGCTTGAGGCGCTGGGCGAACTGGGCCAGCTCTATATGGGCAGCCCGCATGTGCGCAGCCACGGTTCCTGGCAATGGCGCAATATGTTCGACCTTGGTCTGATCATTGGCGGCGGCACCTCACAAATCCAGAAAAACATCATCAGCGAGCGCGGCCTCGGCATGCCCCGCGAACCTAAACTGGCGGAGACGAAATAATGGAATTCGGATTATCCGATGATCAGAAGCTGCTGGAAAATTCATTCCGCCGCTTTACCGAAGACAAGCTGCCGCTGGAACGCATCCGGGAACTGGCCAACAAAAAAACCGGCTATGACGCGGACATCTGGAACGGGCTGGTGGAGCTGGCGGCAACCGGTGTGATCATTCCCGAACAATATGGCGGCGCGGGCTTCAAAATGCTCGACGCCATCGTCATTCTGGAATCGCTTGGCCGCACGGTAACGCCTGTGCCCTTTACCGGCACGGCGATCATGGCGCCGGTGGCGCTGCTGACCGGCGGAACCGAGGCGCAAAAGGAAGAATGGCTGCCGCAGATCGCCGCTGGCGAAGTTAAATTCGGCGTTGGCGTAACCGAACTGATCAGCACCCGTGACAGCAAGGGTGTCACCCTTTCAGGCGATGTGCTCAATGGCAATGCAATGTTCGTCATTGATGGCGGACCGGCGGATATGTATCTGATCGCGGCCGGGCCGGACAATATGGCTATTGTCCCGCGCAACGCGCCGGGCGTGACGGTGACACAACTGACCACGATTGATTATTCGCGCATGCATACAGAGGTGAAACTCGAAAATGTGAAGGCGGACTTGCTGGGCGGCAAAGGCAAGGCCACAGAGGCCATCCGCAAATGTATCATGGCGGGGCGTCTGGCGCTGGCCGCCGATACGTGGGGCGCGGCGGAAGTCATGATCTACAAGGCCGTCGATTACGCCAAGGAGCGCAAACAGTTCGAACGCGCCATCGCCTCCTATCAGGCGGTGAAACATATGTGCGCCGAAATGATCACCGAGCTGGATCCGTTCCGTTCCCTGATCTGGTATGCGGGCCATGCCTATGACGAAGCGCCGCAGGAAACACTGATCAATGTTCTGCTTGCCAAATCCGGCATTGATGAAGCGGCCAAATTCATCAAACGCACCGCAACCGAAGTGCATGGCGGCATGGGCTTTACCGATCTGATGGGCCTGCATTACTGGTACAAGCGGGTCAGCGTTAACCGCGCGCTGTTGGGCACGCCGGAAATGTTGCGCAATGAAGCCGCCATCGCTCAGGGATGGCTGGCCGCATAATTATAAACGCAGGGAAGCACCGCCATGGATTTACCACTCGACACTAAACTGACCATTGGTTTCAGCGCCACCATGGCGACGCCACAGGCCTCGCGCGATGTTTCAGCGCTGGCCGACCGGCTGGGATATGAAAGCCTGTGGACCGGCGATCATATCGCCTTCGCCGTGCCGATGCTGGACCCGCTGCTGCAACTCGCGCAGGTGGCGGCGGTGAATTCGCGGCTGCTGCTGGGCACCGGCGTCTATCTGATGCCGTTGCGCCATGCCACCACGGTCGCCAAACTGGTCGCCACCTTCGATCATCTAAGCGAAGGCCGGTTTATTTTTGGCGTTGGCGTTGGCGGTGAATTTCCCAATGAATATTCCGCCTGCGGCGTGCCGGTAAAGGAACGCGGCGCGCGCCTGACCGAGGGCATCAAAACCATCCGTAAATTATGGACAGGTCAACCTGTCAGCAATGAAGACAGCCCATTCTATCCGTTTAAGGATGTTCAGATGCTGCCACGGCCTATCACGCCGGGCGGCCCGCCGATCTGGACGGGCGGGCGTTCAAAGGCCGCGCTAAACCGTTGCGGGCGGCTGGCCGATGGCTGGATGTCCTATGTGGTGACGCCTGAAATGTATCGCGAAGGGCTGCAACAAATTGCCATAGCCGCCAAAGAGGCCAAGCGCGATCTCAAAAAATTTGGCAGCAGCCATCTCGTATTCATGCGCATCGACGACACCTATGAACGCGCGCTGGATCTGGCGGCGGCGCATCTGACGCGCCGCTATGCGATGGACTTCCGCCCCGCCGCGAAAAAATACGCCGTGCTGGGTACTCCGTCCGACTGCGCGCAACGCATTGCAGATTTTCATGCGGCGGGTGTGCGGCATTTTGTGCTGGATTGCACCGGCCCGCTGGAAGAACGCGACGCGCAACTGGAACGCTTTGCCAAAGAGGTTCGCCCGCTATTGGGCCAACTGGCGGCAGCATAATCCGGTCATATGCGGGAACCCCTTACACCGCAAATTGAATCCATCAGCGCGATCACTCTCGCCACCCATGACATGGCGCGGGCGGTAAATTTCTTCTCTGCGTTGGGTTTTGAATTTAGTTATGGCGGCGCAAACAGCGCCTTTACCAGTTTCCATGTAGGCAGCGGCCACCTCAATCTGATGGCCGTCCCTATAACTCAAATCTGGGGCGCATGGGGACGCTATATAATTTATGTTTCCGATGTCGACGCCATGTATGCGCGCGCCATCGCCAATGGCTTGCGCCCCGAATTTGCCCCCCGTGACGCCGCCTGGGGCGAGCGCTATTTCCACATCAAGGACCCGGACGGGCATGAACTGAGCTTTGCGCGCCTGCTAAGCCGCTAACAGAAAGGCCAAATAGATGACCCCAGAAAACATATTGGCCGATTTGCGCATCACGGATGCGTTGCCGGTAAAAGCGTTGCTGGCGTCAACCGCGCAGCGCGAAGAAATGACGCCTTTGTTCCTGAAAGAAATCGAGTATTTCATCGCCGCCCCGGATGATAACAAGCCCCTGCCCTCGGCGCTGTTTTACATTTTTCACCTGCTGGGCCAATGGCGGGAAACGGAATCCTACAGGCCGCTGGCGCGGCTATTGCGCAGCCCGCCTGAACAGATCGACATATTATTCGGCGACTGGATCACCGAACGGGCCCACCGGGTAATGGCGGCGGTGTTCGATGGCGATCCGCAACCTCTGATCGATATTATTCTGGATAATGGGGCCGACCCGTTTGTGCGTTCCCGTATGTGTGAAACCCTGGCCATGGCCGTTCTGGATGGACGCCTGAGCAAGGATCACGCGCTGAATTTTCTGCGCGAGGCGTTTGATCTGATTTACCCGCTGGAGAATAATTTCACCTGGTATGGCTGGCAGTCGGCCATTGCCATGCTGGGATTTGAGGAGCTTGTCCCGCTGGTGGAGGAGGCATTTGAAAGGGGCATGATCGAAAACGACATTCTCGGATTTGCCGATTTCGAGGATGATCTCAACAAATGCATACGCTATCCCGGCGCGCCGCGCGGCGAAGATCCGAACGAATTTACCCTATGCGGTAATGTCGTGGAGGAAATGACAATCTGGTTTGACGCCTTCCGGCGCGAATCCGGGGACGAGTAGCCGCGAAACATCTAGGATTTCATATCGCGGAAATAATTTTCGATAGCCCGCTTAATCGCTTCCGCCAGCTTTTGTCGTCCATCCTGCGAGGTCAGCACCCGGGCGTCGGTGGTGTTTGACAGCAGACCCAATTCAACCAGAACGGATGGCACATCGGGCGCCTTCAATACCCTGAACCCGGCATAGCGATGCGAATTTTTCAGCAACGCCCCGGAATCGCGCAGTTGCGGCAATAATAATTTCGCGAAATGCACCGATTTGTTGGTGGTTTCACGTTGCGCCAGATCAATCAGGATGGTTTTCACCAGTTCGTCAGTTTCATCGCCAAGGCCGATGCCGGCGATCATGTCGGAATTATTTTCCTTCGCCGCCAGCAGTTCGGCTTCCTTGTCGGAAGCCTGTTCGGAAAGCGTATAGACGGATGCGCCCCGGATTTTACGTGTGGCCAGCGAATCGGCGTGAATAGAAACCAGAAGATCGGCCTGCGCTGTGCGGGCAAGCTGCACCCGGTCACCCAGCCGCACAAATATATCGCTGTCGCGTGTCATCACCACTTTATAGCGCTTGTCCCGGCTCAACAGGTTTTTCAGCCGCCGGGCTGTATCCAGCACGATGGTCTTCTCATACATGCCTTGCGCCGTCATCGCGCCGGGATCAACCCCGCCATGCCCCGCATCAATGACAATGATGCGTTGTTTTGCGGCCTTTATACCTGATGGCGACAGGGGTTTTTGGGGAACCACCGCCGGCTCCGGCGCTGCCGGGGCGGGCGGTCTGTTATGACCGGGTTTGGGGGGCGGCATCAGCAGGGCTTGACGGGCGCCGGACTGCGCCTCCGGAGGCTTTGGTGGTGCGGGCGCAGGCGCGACAGCGGGAGATTGCTTGCCATTAGGCAGGGCCGCCACCGGGGCCGGGGCCGGGCTGAGCCGTCCTTTAAAACCGGCGGTTTTCAGGAAACTTTCCCGGCCGGTCACATCCACTTCAATGACAAGACGGCGCGTCTGCGGCGCGTGTTTGCTCTGGCTCGCGCCGGGTTCGGCGTAATAATTTCTGATAATCCTGGCCGGTTGCGCCAGATCCAGCACAAAGCGCGAATTGCCAGGCTGGAACAGCCCGAACCGGTAGCCGGAGACAAGGCCGATATTGGAATTGGCGCTGCGGCTCTTCGCCGACCATTCCACCTCGGGCAGGTCAATAACAATTCTGTATGGGTCCGCCAGTGTGAAAATCGAATAAGGCAAGGTTCCGGACAGATCGAGATAAATATGGGTTTTGCCTGCCTGATTGCCAATTTCGAGGCCCTGAATGCGCTCTGCGGCTTGGGCGAACCCGGCGGAACCCGGCGGAACCCCGCCAATGCCAGCCATACAGGCTGCAATCACGACCCATCTGGTCATGCGGAGCAGATAAGTTATGCGCCCGGAAGAAGGCTTTGTCGAACTCTTGGATGGACTCAATGGCGCGGGCCCGCGAATCAGTTGATCATGCAGTTTCCTTGTAGCAGTTTCAAATATCAATAATCCTCAGCTTTCTGCCAATGCGCCGCCGCACCGGCTACGCAAGTTCTTGCTCTACCCGTCGCAGGTGTTTAAGGTGGTCCGGTAGCCACTTTCCCGGGAATCGGATTTCCGGAAAAAGAAGATGCGCTGACAACCCTTTTGGAATCCACAACCTATTGGAATTCCTGGGAATTTGCCGCGCAACGGCTATATTGGAAAATTATGGCAGGCGGTTAATAACCGGCCTGATACGAAATGAAACCCGGAAGCAAAGCCAATAAGTTCCGTCCCAGCCAGTTATGGCGGGTGATGCGCGTCAGCCAAGATTTGCTGACGCCGCACAGGCGCTTGATTGCGCCTGGCGGGAAACGGATGAGCCGTTCTCCCGTCAGAGGCTTCCAAATATCAGCCATACAGGCCAGCGCCCGCAGGATGGTGCGCATCTGTGCCCTATGGCTTGGAGACGGATTGCATGACAAAAAAAATGCTAGTAGACGCGACCCACCCCGAGGAAACCCGGGTTGTCGTCGTGCAGGGTACCAGACTTGAAGATTTTGATTTTGAGTCGGCGGCCCGCAAACAGCTAATCGGTAATATCTATCTCGCCAAGGTTACCCGGATAGAACCTTCGCTACAGGCCGCATTTGTGGATTATGGCGGCAACCGGCACGGGTTTCTGGCCTTTAGCGAAATCCACCCCGATTATTACCAGATCCCCGTAGCCGACAGGCAGGCCCTCCTCGAAGCCGACGCCGCGGAAGAACAGCGCGCCGAAGACGCGGATGAGGATGTGGATTTCCCGGTTCATGATAGCGGCGGAGATGAATCCGCCACTCTTGATGAGCAGGATGATTTGTCTGACGATCCCGGCAATGGTTCAGATGATCCGGATGCTCAGGATCGTGACACTGGGGGGTCCGGTTCCGGCCCCATGCTGATGGCGATGGACGAACGGGATTCGATCAGTTCCGAACCGCTGGAAAATCCCCTCGAAAAATCCGAAGACGCATCTGCCGATTCCGAAGCCTCTGCCGATGCGCCGGAAAGCGTGATGGGCTTTACCCCCCATGACGAATTTCCCGGGGAACCCCGCGCCGAAACGGATTATGCAGTTTCGCCGCTGGAGCAGCCGGACGTGGAACAGCCGGGCGAGCAACAGGAACAGACAGCGGATTCAGAAGCCCCAAAGGCCCGGCCCGCGCGCCGTACAGGCCGCCGCCAGCGCAGTGAGCGCAGCGATCAGGCCCCGCAGGGGCGCCAGGATGGCGATTGGGAAGATGAGTCAGGCGGCAATAAACGCATCGAATCGGTAGGCGGCGAAGATGCGCTGGATGAAGTGTCGCGCCCGCGCGCCCGCCGGCGGCATTATAAAATTCAGGAAGTCATCAAGAAACGCCAGATCATGCTGGTGCAGATTCTAAAGGATGAACGCGGCTCAAAAGGCGCGGCGCTGACCACCTATCTGTCCATTCCCGGCCGCTATTGCGTCTTAATGCCAAATACGGCCCGTGGCGGCGGCATTTCACGCAAAATCACCAATGCCGTCGATCGCAAGCGGCTCAAGGCCGTCGCGGCCGAACTGGAAGTGCCCGAAGGCATGGGGCTGATCATCCGCACGGCGGGCGCCAATCGCACCAAGGCGGAAATCAAGCGCGATTTCGATTATCTTTTGCGCCAGTGGGAAACCATTCGCGAACTGACCCTGCGTTCGACCGCGCCCTGCCTGATCAATGAAGAAGGCAGCATCGTCAAGCGCGCGGTGCGTGATCTTTACGACAAGGATATTGAAATCATCCAGGTCGAGGGCGAGGCCAGTTACCGCGAGGCCAAGGATTTCATGCGCATGCTGATGCCGAGCCATGCCCGGCGGGTGCAGCTCTATCGCGAAGCGGTGCCGCTGTTTCAGCGCCATCAGGTCGAAGCGCAACTGGATTCGATGTTTGATCCGACGGTGCGCCTGAAATCGGGCGGCTATATCGTCATCAATCCGACCGAGGCGCTGGTGTCGATCGATGTCAATTCCGGAAAATCGACGCGCGAAGCGAATATCGAGGCGACGGCGCTGCGCACCAATCTTGAGGCCGCCGAGGAAGTGGCGCGGCAATTGCGCTTGCGCGATCTGGCCGGCCTTATTGTGATCGATTTTATCGACATGGAAAATATCCGCAATAACAAAGCGGTAGAGCGCAAACTTAAAGATTGTCTGGCAAGTGACCGGGCTAATATTCAGATCGGGCGCATCAGCCCGTTCGGTTTACTGGAAATGTCACGCCAAAGGCTGCGTCAGGGCGTGGTGGAAACCACCACCCGCCCGTGCGGCAATTGCCACGGAACGGGTCTGGTGCGCTCGGTCGATTCACTGGCGCTGCGTGTGCTGCGGGGCATTGAAGAAGAATGTCAGCGCCGTCAGAATCATGTAATGGACGTGCATGTACCGTCTGATGTGGCGATTTACATCCTCAATCAGAAACGCCATTGGCTGCATCTGATCGAGGCGCGCACCGCTTCTTCGATCTTTATCATTGCCTCTGACACCATTCAGTCGCCCAATTTTGAAATCAGGCAATCGGATCGGATTGCCGTCATTCCGCCGCCCCTGATCGCTCTGCCCACGCCGGCCGAAATTGTGGAAGAAGACGAGCCCGAGGAAATTATCGAGGCTGCGGAAGAGAGCATCGCGCCGGAACCGCGCGAAAAACGCGAAGGCGAGCCGCGCCGCCGCCGTGGCCGCGGGCGGGAACGGGAGCGGGATGATGAGCCGCGCAAAGCCCGTACGGATATGGCTGACGATGAAAAAAAATCATCTTCTTCCAGTGAGTTGCAGCAAGAATCTTCTGTAATACCCGAGGGTGAAACCCCGGAAGAAGAAGCCATCCGGCGCAAATCGCGCCGCCGCCGCCGTGGCCGGGGGCGCAATCGTGAGCGCGATGGAACGCAGGCGCAGACGGCCAATGGTGAAGCGTCAGCCTATGGCGAGACCGATGCGGGAGATTATTCCAGCGCGGAGAATTCCGGCAATGTATTGATCATCCCCATCTATACGGGCGAGACAGAGCCTCATGCGGAACCCGCACCTGAAATCTGGCGTCCCGCAGTGGTTGCCCAGGCTGAATCCGCTGCTGAATTCGCGCATGAAGCTTATGAGTCGCGTGGCGAATCTGCCACCACCGGCGCGTTGCCTGCGGATATTCCGCAAGAGCCTGTGATGGCGGTAGAGACACCGGTCAGTCATGAGACGCCGGTCACTTATGAGGCTGCTGTCACGCAGGAGACGCCGGTCGTCACGCAGGAAGCCGCGCCTGCGCCGCAGCCCTTACCCGAAGCCCCGCCGGGGCCAAAGCGTGGCGGCTGGTGGCAACGCCAGTTCGGCGGCAAGGCATAGCATATCCGGCAAAAATCCCTTGTTGATCACCCCCTGGAGATAGTTTCACATGGATATGATGCCGCTTGATACGGAAAAGGAAGTCTTGCAGCGCTATGGCGCCGCATCGCAGGCGCGCGAGGACGCGCTCTGTTGTCCGGTGGATTATGATCCGCAATTCCTGAAAATCATTCCCCAGGAAATCATCGAGCGTGATTATGGCTGCGGTGATCCGTCGCAATTTGTGCGGGCGGGTGAAAGCGTGCTGGATCTGGGCAGTGGGGGCGGCAAGATCTGTTACATCATCTCGCAGATTGTGGGGCCAGAGGGCAAAGTTACCGGCGTGGATTTCAATCCGTCCATGCTGGAACTGGCCGGAAAATATCGCGCAGAGATCGCGCAACGTACCGGCTACGATAATGTTGAATTCAAATATGCCCGGATTCAGGATTTGCGTACCGATATTACCGCCATCGAAGCCTGGCTCGCGGCCAATCCGGTTTCCTCCTATGCGGGGCTTGAGGCGCTGGAAACTTATAAGAAACATCAGGCACTGCATGCGCCGCTGATTGCGGACGCCAGTGTCGATGTGATTGTTTCCAATTGCGTGCTGAACCTTGTGGCCTCTGAAGATAAGGCGGCGCTGTTTGCGGAAATGTTCCGGGTGTTGAAAGTGGGCGGCCGGGTTGCCATTTCGGACATTGTATCAGACGAGACTGTTCCCCCGCATATGCGCAAGGATCCGGAATTATGGTCCGGCTGCATATCCGGCGCGTTTCAGGAACGGGAATTTCTGCGCGCCTTTGAAGAGGCTGGCTTTTACGGCATTTCCATTGCCAAACGCGATGCCGCCCCCTGGCGCACCGTGGAAGGGATTGAGTTCCGTTCGGTCACCATCACCGCCTATAAGGGCAAGCAGGGCGTGTGCCTGGAGCGTAAACAGGCCGTCATTTATGCCGGCCCCTGGCGCAAGGTCGAAGATGATGATGGCCATGTGCTGGAGCGCGGCGTGCCCGTGGCGGTGTGCGACAAAACCTACCGGCTTTATAATCGCGAGCCCTATGGCGCACAGATTATTCCGGTGCCGCCGCTGATTGATATTCCACTCGAGGAAGCCGGTCTGTTTGATTGTATGCGTTCAGCCATACGGCATCCAAAGGAAACAAAGGGCGAGGACTATGTGGCCACCACCGAGGCCTCTGTCAGTGTGTGCGGCCCCGAGGGCTGCTGCTAAAGCAGCCCTGTTGCCACGGCTGGATGATTTCAGAGGCGAGCACCCCGCCCTAACATATTGACCCCCAGAGCCAAGTCATCTGATTAAATAAAACCCGCTAATACTATCTAATCAGGCATTACTCCCGTTTCGTTGACCGTGCGGCGTTCCCGCAGCGTGAGTAGAATTTCCGCGTGGCGCTGGCGGGTCAAATCGTAACGCGTGAAATAGAGCACTCCAACCGCCATCACCAGCGCCATCGCCGGGCCATTGAACAGGCCCAGTTCCGTCAGCTTGTCACTGGGGATGCCACCCGGTTCGGCCTGAGCCGGAAAGGCGATCAGATCAATGACGATACCAGCCAGAACATGCCCGAAGGCGGAAGCAGACTTTCCCGCGAACGACGCCGCGCCAAAAAATATTCCTTCCTGCCTGCGCCCGCTGGCCAGTTCATGTTCATCGGCAATATCCGCCATCATGGAGCCGCCGCTTACGCCTGCAAGCGCCGCAAAAAAACCCGCGAGGAAAATTAAAAACAACAGAATAGGAAACAATGCCGGATGATCATTGGCCGGAAAAAATCCGATCTCGCGCAAACTGGGTCCAACCGCGCCAAGGATCACCAACACAGCCGCCCCAATCACATAGGTAAGTTTTTTATCGATCCTTTCGTGGACACGCCGCAAAATCAGCAGCCCTGCAATAAATCCGGCGCTGGCCCAAATGACGTAACTGGAAATTTGTGATTGGGACATTTCCCAATAATAGGTCGACATATGCAATTGCAGCGTCGCATGGGTGCCAACTACAATATAGAAAAACAGCAACCCTATAAATAGGGCGCGAAACGATTTATTAGCAAGCGCCTGCTTCATCTCCCGCGCCATGCGGACCAGCCCGGTTCCCATATTATTACTAACCGCCCTGGGCAAAGCCGGTATCAGGTGATGCGTGCCAAGCGCGCTAAATACTATGACAAAAGTCATAGCCAGCGCCATGGCCAGCGCAAAAGGCGGATAGCGCGACGGATCAAGCTGACCATTGGCGAATTCAGCGCTGGGATTGAAAAAATAATTCATCCCGATCAGCAAACAGAGTATCGAACCCAGCCCGCCAAAAATAGTACGAATGGCGACAATAGCCGAGCGCTCGGTATAATGAGAGCTGAGTTCTGCGCCAAGCGACAGATGGGGCACATGGAACAGCGCAATAGCCGCGCGCGATAATATTGAAAAGCCGGTCAGCCATAGGAACAAGGCCGTAGAGCCAAGCCCTTCCGGTGGATCAAACAACAGATAAAATGTAACCGCAAGCGGCGCTATAGCCGCATACATGAACGGATGACGCCGGCCATAGCGGGACTTAAAATTATCCGATACCGATCCGATCATCGGATCAATCACCGCATCAACGATCAGCGCAACGCCAACGGCAAGACCGGACAGGCTGCCGCTTA
>JAHHGO010000051.1 GCA_023252275.1 Alphaproteobacteria bacterium | reverse complement strand
CCTGGCCGAGAACCCTGGTCGCCGATCTGATCGCCCGCATCACCAATGCCGGCGCCTATGCAATCGTATTCGATGTCGTGTTTGCCGAACCCGATCGCACCTCACCCGATCAGTTTCTGGCCCAGATCGGCAACAGCCCGCTGTACAAACAGGTATCGCAGGCCATCGGGACCATGCCAAATCATGACGAGGTTCTGGCCGATGTGATGCGTCAGGCCAATGTGGTGACCGGATTTACCCTGACCGAAGCCCAAAACAGGTTTGAACCGGTGCGCAAATCGGGTTTTTCGCATGCAGGCGATGATCCGCGCCAGTTCATTCCCTCATTTTATGGCGCGGTCACGAATCTGGAAATGCTGGAAAAAGCCTCGGCCGGAAATGGCAGTTTTAATTTCATCACCGAGCGCGACAATATTATCCGGCGCGTTCCGCTGCTGGTGCGCAAGGGAGAAACACTGTATCCGACCCTGGCGATGGAGGCGTTGCGCATCGTTCAGGGCGCATCAACCTTTATCGTCAAATCCTCGGGCGCCAATATGGCGGAATCATTTGGCGAGAATACCGGCATCACGGCCATCAAGATCGGCCGCATCGAGGTTCCGACCACCAGCACCGGCCAGGCCTGGGTGCATTACACCGCCGATGTGCCCTCACGCCGCATTCCGGCCTGGCAAGTGTTTGAACCCGATTTCGACCCGTCGCGCGTTGCCGGAAGCATCCTGTTTGTCGGCCCCAGCGCCGCGGGGCTGAAAGACTTGCGGGCGACGCCGCTGAACCCGGCCGCGGCCGGGGTGGAGGTGCATGTCCAATTGCTGGAGCAAATTCTGCTGGGGCATTTTCTGTCGCGTCCCGATTGGGCCGAAGGCGCCGAGATTGTGTTTCTGATCAGCTTCGGCGTCATCATTCTGATTTTGCTGCGGCGGGTGTCGGCCATTGCCTGCGCAATGGTGGCTGCGGGCGGCATCACTTTTGCCATCGGCGTGTCCTGGTATTTATATTCCGGCTATCAATGGCTTCTGGATCCTGTCGGCCCCTCGATTACGGTCGGGATCATGTTCATCTCTGGCACGTTGATAAATTTTCTGCGCACGGAAGCGGAAAAAGCCCAGGTGCGCGGCGCCTTCAGCCAATATCTGTCGCCGGCGCTGGTGGAGCAGCTGGCGAAGGACCCGAGCCGGCTGAAGCTGGGCGGTGAAACCCGGGAAATGACATTTCTGTTTTGCGACGTGCGCGGATTTACGGCCATTTCGGAACAGTTCAAGGGCAATCCGCAGGGCCTGACCAGCCTGATCAACCGTTTCCTGACGCCTATGACGAATATCATCCTGGAGACGGGCGGCACCATTGATAAATATATGGGCGACTGCATCATGGCGTTCTGGAATGCGCCGCTGGATGTGCCCAACCATGCCAATCAGGCGTGCGGCACCTCGCTGCAAATGCATCATGAACTTGAATTTCTGAACCGGGATCTTAAAGCCGAGGCCGAGCGCGACAGCCGCCCGTTTTTTCCGCTGAAATTTGGCATCGGGCTGAATACCGGCGTTTGTGTGGTCGGAAATATGGGATCGGAACAGCGCTTCGATTATTCCGTACTCGGAGATTCGGTCAATCTGGCCTCGCGCCTGGAATCGGCGTCCAAAAATTATGGCGCCAATGTTGTGATTGGCGAGGAGACCTATGGCCAGGTCAAAGATGATTACGCCCTGCTGGAGCTGGATCTTATCGCGGTGAAGGGCAAGCAGGAAGCGGTGCGTATCTATTCGCTGGAAGGTTACAAAGAGATGGCCGCATCCGATGAGTTTCAGGCCCTGCGCAGAAACCATGACCGCATGCTGGCCGCCTATCGCGCACAGCGCTGGGACGAGGCTGGTAAACTGCTGGCCGAACTCAGGGCAAGAGGTGGCGCCAATCAGACCCTGTATGATATGTATGCCGAGCGCATCGCAGAATATCAGGCAAACCCGCCTGGACCGGAATGGGACGGCGTTTATGTTGCGTCCAGTAAATAGGAAGCCGTATATGAACCCCGCCAAATTCTGGCTGCCCGCCATCTGGATGGCCGCATCTACCATGCTGCTGCCGGCGCTGAGCCCGGTGGATATGGCGCAGGCCCAAGCGGTGGCGCGCGTCGAGGCCGGGCAGGCGAAACGCTTCATTGCGGATCTGGGCGCCCAGGCCATCAATGTGCTGCGCGCCGATGGCCATACGATAGAACAGCGCGAGGCCATATTTCGCGACATGCTGATGCGCAAATTCTCCATGCCCTTTATTGGCCGGTTTGTTCTGGGCCGCTACTGGCAAAGCGCCACTATCGATCAGCAGGAAGAATATCTGGCCCTGTTTTCGGAATTTGTTCTGCGCAATTACGCTTCCATGCTGGGGGGCTATGCGGGTGAAACATTCGAAGTTCTGAACGCCGCCGAAGCGGGAAAAAGTGATATGATCGTAAGCTCGCGGGTTTCGGGCGGCGGGCGGGAGCCCCTCGGGGTGGACTGGCGGCTGCGGATGATTGACGATCAGCCGCAGATCATTGATGTTTCGGTTGGGGGAATCAGCATGTCAATTACCCAGCGGGAGGAATATTCAGCCCTTGTGCAGCGTAACGGAATGGCGGGCCTGATTGAGGCGCTTCGCGCGCGAACCAATAGCCTGCCGGCGGAGGGACCATAATGAAGCCCGGAATGAAACATGGAGTGTTCCGGCCCCTGTCCGGCAGATCCCGTCAGGGTGCCGGCCTATGGGTGATTGCCGCCTGTCTGTGGCTTGGCCTTGCGGGCTGCGATGGCGGCGAAAACGAAGCCTTCAGCCTCGGCTACGCGGCTTATCAGCAGGGCGATTTTACAGCCGCGATGGAAGTCTGGAAGCCGCTGGCCGAGGCGGGCGATGCGCGCGCGCAATATAATCTTGGCATGCTTTATTCCGAAGGCCGCGGCGTTGCCCGCGATGCGGCGCAGGCCATGCAGCTATGGCGCAAGGCCGCCGATCAGGGGCATTTGCGCGCCCGGCACAATCTGGCGCTGGCGCTGATCGCCGGCGAGGGCGCGGCGCAGGATTATCCCGCCGCCATTGCCGAGTTGAAAATCACCGCCGCTGCGGGCTTTGCCAATTCACAATATTCGCTGGGTAAAATGCTGCTGGAGGGACTGGGCGAAACCAGGGATGTGGCCGCCGGCATGAATTATATCACAATGGCCGCCGAACAGGGCTTCGCCAAGGCGCAATATAGTCTGGGCAAGGCCTATCGCGATGGCGAAGTGGTGGCGCAAAACGATGAAAGCGCCGTGAGGTGGTTTCGCAAGGCGGCCGGGCGCGGGCATATCGGTGCGCAGCGGCATCTGGCCTTCCGGCTTTCGGAAGGCAAAGGCGTGGCGCGCGATGAAGTGGCGGCGCTGAAATGGGCGCTGATCGCCGCCAATCAGGGAGTTGCCGACGCCGCCCAACTGGTTGCAAGCTTAAGTCGGAATTTGCCGCCGGAGCAGATTGCCAGGGCCGAAATGGAAGCTTCGGCTTTTCGTCCGGAATAGGGGCCGGGATTTGATGAAGTTTAGCGGGGGCTGAATGAAATTTTGCAGTGTCATAGTGTGCGCCATCGCCGCCGCTCTATATGCGGGTCAGGCGCTGGCGGCGTCCGCTGTGCCCGCCCAGGTGCTGAGCGATCTGCGCAATGCCGCCGCCATCGCCAAACAGGACGAAGCGCGTGTGGAACGCATGAGCAGCACGACCAGCGATCCGCAACTGGCGGCCAGAATGCGCGATGAAAGCCGCCGGCAATCCGCCACCACATTCAGCTATGTTGTAAATTCCGCCATCGCCAGCAATCCGCAAGCCGCACAGGCCATAGTCAGTGCGGCGATCAGCGTGGCGCCGGAACTGCGCGAAGCCATTACTCAATCCGCGCAACTGGCCTTTCCGGGCTTTGCAAACCAGATCAATTCCGCGCGGCCCGGAAATTATGCTGCGGAGGAAGCGAAAATACAGCCAGTGGCCCATACAGGCCTGATACCCGCGCCGCGCCCGCCCGCACCGCAGGAATATGTGCATCCGCCCGCCAGCACGCCAAATGAAAATCCGATCTGGGATCCCTGGCAGCCGGTCAACCGGCCTTGTTTGCGGTCTATCAATTTGTCGATGATTTTCTGATCCGCCCGATCGCCGCCGGTTATGGCTGGATCACACCCGGACCGGTCAAAAAGGGGGTGCGCAACGCCTTTCGCAATCTTGATTCGCCTGTCGTCTTTGCCAATGATCTGCTGCAATTTCAACCCGGCGACGCCGCCGTGACCCTGGGCCGCTTCATCCTCAACAGCACGGCGGGCGGGCTGGGTTTTTTCGATGTCGCGGCGCGCGCCGGGCTGCCCGGCCATCCGGCGGATTTTGATCAGACGCTGAATTTCTATCATGTGCCTTCCGGCCCTTATATGATTCTGCCGGTGCTTGGCCCCGGCACTGTGCGGCATAATCTGGCGCGCATTGTGGACGGGTTTGCCGATCCGATGAACTGGAGCAATGAGGTGGACAGCTCGATCAAAATTGGGCGCACCGTGGGCTATATGATTTCGACGCGCGAAAATCTGATTGAGCCGCTGGATGCGCTGCGCAAGGATTCGCTTGACTGGTACGCCACCTTCCGCGCGACCTATTATCAGGATCGCGCGGTGGTGTTGCGCAAGGGTGCGACCGCCCCCGACGCGGCGCAGAATGACGCCTTTGACGCCGCACAGTAACGAACCAGCATGCGCACCCTGCAGGTAACACAGGAAAGCTGGCCGATACGGGGCAGTTTCACCATTTCGCGCGGCGTAAAACGCGAAGCGCTGGTGCTGGTGGCGCAGATTTCCGATGGCGCGCATCGCGGACGCGGCGAATGCGTACCCTATGGACGCTATGGCGAAACCGCCGCCTCCGTGCTGGCGCAACTGGATGCGCTGAAACCACAGATTGAAGCGGGCATGACGCGCGCGCAATTGCAACAGGCCTGCCCGGCGGGCGCGGCGCGCAATGCGCTGGACTGCGCGCTGTGGGATCTGGAAGCCAAACAGGCAAACACGCCGGTGTGGAAGCTGGCGGGGCTGACCGCGCCCCGCCCCTGCGTCACCGCCTATACGCTGAGCCTGGATACGCCCGATGCCATGGCGGCCGCCGCGGCCGATGCGGCGGCCTATCCGGTGCTGAAACTGAAACTGGGCGCCACAGCCATGATCGAAACACTGACAGCGGTGCACCGCGCATCGCCCCGGGCAAAGCTGATCATCGACGCCAACGAAGCCTGGGATATGGCGCAATTACAGGCCATCAGCCCGCAATTGGCGGCGTTGAATGTGGCGCTGATCGAACAGCCGCTGCCCGCCGGTTCAGATGATGGCTTGGCGCGGTTTAACTCGCCGGTGCCGCTCTGCGCCGATGAATCCTGTCATGAGGCGGATAGCCTGCCGCATTTGCAGGGCAAATATGGGCTGATCAATATCAAGCTGGACAAGACCGGCGGCCTGACCGGCGCGCTGCGGCTGGCCCGCGCGGCGAAAGACGGCGGATTTGGCATCATGATCGGCTGCATGGTCAGCACGTCTCTGGCCATGGCGCCGGCCATGTTGCTGGCGGGGCTTGCCGATTTTGTCGATCTGGATGGGCCGCTGCTGCTGGCGCGCGACCGCGAAGACGGCCTGCGCAGCGAAACAGGCGGTATTCTGCACCCGCCCGGCGCGGCGCTGTGGGGCTGAATAAGCTTGCAAACACGCGGCCTTTTGGGGAGACTGTATAATTGAATGATAAGAGCAACCCGGAAGGAAAACAGATGGCCTGGAGAAAACCCAAAGTGACCGAAATCAATGTCGGCATGGAAATCAACTGCTACGCCTGCGCCGAGATTGCCGGCTAGCCGCCATCGCATTACGCTTGAACCCGTCTGGCAGAATTACGGGTTCCCCGCATGCATATTCTGATTCTGGGCGCGGCGGCCGGCGGCGGCTTTCCCCAATGGAACGCCAATAACGCAAATTGCCAGCGCGCCCGCGATGGCGATCCGAAGGCGCCCGCACAGACCCAATCCTCCATCGCCGTCAGTGTGGATGGCGCCATGTGGTGCCTGTGCAACGCATCGCCTGATCTGCGCCAGCAGATAGAAGCCAACCGGCAATTGCAGCCCCGCCCCGATGGCCCGCTGCGCGCATCGCCGATTGGCGCGGTGGTGCTGACCAATGGCGATATTGATCACATTGCCGGGCTGCTGAACCTGCGCGAAAGCCAGGCCTTTTCACTGTTCGCCACCGCGCGAGTGCACGGCATATTGCGCGCCAACAGCGTGTTCAACGCGCTGAACCCGGAATTTGTCGCGCGCCGGGAAATAGACCTGAGCACGCCATTCAAGCCGCTGCCGGGCATTCAGATAACCGCGTTCAGCGTGCCGGGCAAGGTGGCGCTATATCTGGAAGACCCCTCGCAAAAAGATCTGGGCACAAGCGATGGCGATACGGTGGGGCTGGAAATTATGAACATCGCCACGGGCCGGAAATTTTTCTATATTCCGGGATGCGCGGAAATGACCCCATCCCTGGCGGCGCGGCTGCGCGATGCGCCGCTGGTGCTGTTTGACGGTACGCTGTACACGGATGATGAAATGATCCGCGCCGGAGAAGGCGTCAAAACAGGACAGCGCATGGGGCATATGAGCATATCCGGACCGGCCGGCAGCATCCGGTCCTTTGAGAGGCTGGGCGTAAAACGCCGTCTGTTCATCCATCTGAACAATACCAATCCGGCGCTGAATCTGGATAGCCCGGAACGCGCCGCCATTGCGGCCAGCGGCTGGGAAGTGGCCATGGACGGTATGGAAATCCGGCTATGACCAGCGGCGGATACAGGCGCATCACACATCTGCTGAGCGCGGCGGAACTGGAACAGGCGCTGCGCCAGATCGGCGCGGAGCGCTATCACAGCCGCCATCCGTTTCATAAATTGCTGCATGAAGGAAAACTGAACAAAGGCCAGCTGCAGGCCTGGGCGCTGAACCGGTTTTATTACCAGTCGCGCATTCCGATGAAGGATGCGGCGCTTATGTCGCGCGCCTCCGATCCGGATTTGCGGCGCGAATGGATCCGGCGCATATCCGATCATGATGGCGGCGGCCCCGATGATGGCGGCATTGAACGCTGGCTGCGCCTGACATCGGGGCTTGGGCTGGATGCGGATTATGTCCTGTCGGAAACGGGCGTTCTGCCCGCTACAAAATTCGCCGTCGACGCCTATGTGCGCTATGTGCGGGATCAGTCTTTGTTGCAGGCGGTGGCCTCTTCGCTGACCGAACTGTTCGCGCCTTCGCTGATCACCCAGCGCGTTGCCGCCATGCTGGCCAACTACGCCTATGTCGATAAAAAAATCCTGTCCTATTTTGACGCGCGCCTGACCCAGGCGCCGCAGGATTCCAGTTTTGCGCTGGCTTATTGCCAGCGCCATGCGCAAACCATTCAACAGCAGCAGGATGTGCTGGACGCGCTCTATTTCAAATGCGATGTGCTGTGGGCGCAGCTTGACGCGCTTTATTACTGCTATGTGTCGCCGGGGCATGCGCCGCCGGGGGCATTTATTCCGGATACGGATAATTCATGAACGCCGCCGGCATTGAAGCCTCCGGCCGCCCCGCATTGGCGCGCGGGGTTAAAATGCGTTTTGACGAGGCGCGCCAGCAATGGATATTGAATGCGCCGGAACGGGTGCTGGTGCTGGATGAAATCGCCCATGCCGTGCTGTCGCGCTGCAACGGAGAAATCAGCATTAATGAGTTGTGCCGGGAACTGGCGCTGGAATTTGCCGCCCCGCAGGAAATCATTCAGGCCGACGTCCTGGAGATGATGTCGGAAATGCTGCACAAGGGATATATAAGCCTGTGAGCCAGCCCGCGCCGCCCCTGCCCGCGCCGCCACTGGCGTTACTGGCGGAGCTGACGCATCGCTGCCCATTGGCCTGCCCCTATTGTTCCAATCCGCTGACATTGGAGCGGGCCGCGAACGAGCTGACAACGGATGTGTGGCGGCGCGTATTAAGCGAGGCGGCGAAACTTGGCGTCTTGCAGGTGCATTTTTCCGGCGGCGAACCGCTGATCCGCAAGGATCTGGAGGCGCTGATCGCGCATGCCGCGTCCTGCGGGCTGTATACAAATCTGATCACGTCCGGCATGGCGTTGAGCGAGGCCCGCGCCCGCGCGCTGGCGGATGCGGGGCTGGATCATGCGCAACTGAGCCTGCAGGATACCGATGCGGCGGGCGCCGATCTGTTTGCCGGATCAAAAGACACGCTGGCTAAAAAAACCGCATCCGCCGCGATGCTGCGCGCGGCGGGCCTGCCGCTGACGCTGAATGCGGTGATGCATCGCGGCAATCTGCATCATCTGGAAGCGATGATCGGCATGGCGCTGCGCCTGGGCGCCGGGCGGCTGGAGGTGGCGCATGCGCAATATTATGGCTGGGCCTTGCGCAATCGCGCCGCTTTGATGCCGTCGCGCGCACAGATTGACCGCGCCAGCGAAATTGTGGCCGCCGCCCGCGCCCGGCTGTCGGGGCGGCTGGTCATTGATTATGTGCCTCCGGATTATTATGCCGCGCGGCCCAAAGCCTGTATGGGCGGATGGGGCCGGCGCTTTCTGAATGTCGATCCGGTTGGGCGTGTGCTGCCCTGTCATGCGGCCACCACCATCGCGGAACTGGTTTTTGAAAATGTAACGGAAAAACCGCTGGCGGAAATCTGGGCGAACAGTGCGGCCTTCAACCGCTTTCGCGGCGCCGGCTGGATGCCGGAACCGTGCCGAAGTTGCGAGCGCAAGGAATTGGATTGGGGCGGATGCCGCTGTCAGGCGCTGGCCCTGACCGGCGATGCCGCGGCCACCGATCCGGCCTGCGCCCTGTCGCCGCAGCATGATGAAATGTTTGCCGCCGCCCAGGCCGAATCCGCCGCACCCGCGCCGGAATTTATCTACCGGCGGATGGATGGCGCATAAAGCGGGCAGGTTTCAGATTGAATTGCCCCGCCTCCATAACTGTCAGCGCAACCCATTTGTCCGTTACAAAATGTCACTTAGGGCAATCTGCGTTAAGTTCGAGCCATGAGGCTCGAACTTAACGCGGAAAATTGCCTTAGGGCGCTCCTCATTTAAGTCGAGGCGCTAACACTTTTTTCTTTCTCACCCCCACCCCAACCCCTCCCCATAAAGGGGAGGGGCTTTTCCCGCAGAATTCTGGGCCTCTTCCCCCTCCCCCTCGTGGGGAGGGCCGGGGTGGGGGGCTGGAAAACGACCTGACTTAAACGCAGTATGCGCTAGATTTTAATGTGTTAGAGCAGCTTTCCGCAATTAAGCGGGGTCACGAAGTGACTCCGCTTAATTGCGGGCTGCTCTATGTCCCGGGTTGCCCGCCATTGGCTTGAATCACAGCACCGGCGCATCGGATTGCAGGCCCAGCAGCATGCGGCCCGCCGCCTCGGTCCATTGCGGTGATACGGTGATATGCTGTGGCACGATATGCACGTCGCGGCAGCAGCGCCCAAGCGGGCTGTCCGCATAGACCGAACTGGCGCCCGCCGCCGCAGACAGCCCATCGACGGCGCGGCAGGCGGCCTGCACCGCATTGATACAGGACAGCAGCACAAGCGCGCGCGGTTCCGGTCCGGGCGTTTCTCCCGCCGCGACCAGATCCCACATTTGCGACACGGCCTCGAACATAAAAGCGCGGCCCGCGCGTAACTGGGTTTCGGCATCGGCAATGGCGCGTTGCGCATCGCCGCGTTCGCGCAGCAGGTTTTTGGATGAGCGCGGCTTTTTCTCCGACGCCAGAGTTTTGAAATGACCGATCGCGGCGCGCGCGATGCCGGTGGCGACGGCCGCCTTGTTAAAGGCCAGACGGCTATAGACCGGGAAACGGAATAGCGTACTGCCCGCATAGGGCACACGCTCGGTCACGCGGGTAATGCGTTCGTCGGGCACGAAGATATCGCCGGCCTGCACATCATGGCTGCCGGACCCGCGCAGGCCGTTGGCGCGCCAGGTATCCAGCACCTCCATTTCAGACATGGGAACCAGAACCTCACGCAGCAGCGGCGTCCCATTGCCGCGCCGCGCCGGTTTGCCGCCATCCATCACCAGGCACTGACCCCAGAAATATTCGGCGTTCTGGCATCCACTCGCCATCGGCCAGCGCCCGCTGACGCGCAGGCCACCCAGAACCGGTTCGGCCCGGCCCACAGGGTTCAGCGCGCCCGCGACAATCATTTCGGGCGCGCTGAAATAACGTTGCGCCAGTTCCGGCGGAAAAGCCGCCGCCGCAAAGCCCTGCACCTCGACGCCGATCATCAGGTTCCAGCCAGCCGACCCGTCAGCCTGTGCGATGGCCTCGATGACTGTCATCTGCGTCAGCGGGTGGCACTCACTGCCGCCCGCAAACCCGGGCGCGGCGATTTTATGCAGGCCCGCCAAGGCCATGGCGGCGGCCAAATCCTGGGGCAGGCGGCGGTCCTGTTCAAACTGCGCGGCGCGCGCGGCGATTTGCGGGGCCAGTGCGCGGGCGGCGGCGACATAACAATGCTGCTCCGCCGGAATGGCTGCCAGATCGCGCATGCCCCTGTCTCCCCCCGTTTGGCCGTTATTATCCGGCAATCCACGCATAGGGGGTTGATGCTAGCCAAATCATGGGGAGGAGGAAACGGAATTATTCGGCACGGGGCCGGGCGCCCCTGCCGCGCAAAGGGCGTGTATGACCTTGCGCCAATCCGCCTGCGCTTCCCCTTTCGCTAAAGCGATGGGGAACAAAGAAGGCTCCGGCACACACCAGCCTTTCCAAATTCGCTGCGCTCAGATGAAAAGCCGGGTGGTGGAGCTGAGCGGGATCGAACCGCTGACCTCGTCATTGCGAACGACGCGCTCTCCCAACTGAGCTACAGCCCCCTGTGCCGGACACCCAGCCGGGCGCGGTCGCGCCATATGGGGTCAGCCGGGGTTTTGTAGGGTTGCGGGCGCGCCATGTCAAGCCGCCAGCTTGGTTGCATGCTTGCATGACGCCGCCGACGCGGCTACATCTGGGGTGCAACATCATTAGAGCAGCATGCGATTAGCTTGAATCACCTTGTGTTCAAGCTAATCGCATAAAGCTGCTCTAGCACATTAATTTCCAGGGCAATTTTACTTGATTAGATAAAACCGGGTTATTTTATCTAATCGCGTATTGCCCTGGAGGGACCGGGCGCATCATGCAGGCAGTTTTCTGGCTAATCAACGAACTACTCAATCTTTACTGGTGGGTGATCATCATCGGGGCGGTGTTAAGCTGGCTGGTGGCGTTTGAGGTCATCAATACCCGCAACCGCTTTGTGGCCATGGCGCTCGATTTCACCTACCGTCTGACCGAGCCCGCGCTGCGCCCCATCCGCCGAATTCTGCCCGATCTTGGCGGCATCGACATATCACCTGTGCTGCTGCTGCTGGGCATCATGTTTTTGCAGAAACTTCTGTACGATCTGACGCGATCCATGGCGATCTGAGTTAATGCTGCACGTGTCTGTTGCCCTCGCATCCCTTTTTACGCCAGTCCGCAATGGGGTGCAGGTCGCGGTCCGGCTTATCCCCAAAGCAGCAAAGGACGCCATCGAGGGAGTGATCGAACGGGCGGGCGGCGGATTTGCCCTCAAGGCGCGGGTGCGCTCCGCCCCGGAAAACGGCAAAGCCAACACAGCCTTGCTCAGGCTGCTGGCCAGGGCGTGGGGCCTGCCGGCTGCGCAACTGGCCATCGTAGCGGGCAAAAGTGACCGTAACAAGATCCTGCATATTGATGGCGACCCGGACGCGCTGCTGGCGCACCTGCGCGCATGGCTGCTGGCGCATGAGGAGAAGTGAAGCTATGGATAAGGCCCGCATTATAGATGGCAAAGCCTATGCGGAAGGCTTGCGTGCGCATCTGGCGCGTGAGGTTGAGGTTCTGAAAAGCGCGCATGGGCTGACGCCGGGGCTTGGCGTTGTGCTGGTGGGCGATGATCCGGCCAGCCAGATCTATGTGCGCAACAAGGGCCTGCAGGCGATCGAGGCCGGAATGCGCAGCTTCGAGACAAAATTGCCGGCGGACGCGAGCCTTGCGGATGTGCTGGCGGCGGTACGGGCCTACAATGCTGACCCCTCCGTACACGGATTTCTGGTGCAACTGCCGCTGCCAAAACATCTGCCGGAGGCCGAGGTGCTTGCGGCCATCGATCCGCTCAAGGATGCCGACGGCATTCATCTGATCAATGCGGGCCGTCTGGCGAGCGGCATTGACGGCCCTGCGCCCTGTACGCCGGTAGGCTGTATTCTGCTGATCAAAGAGGCGCGCGGGCCTGATCTTTCCGGGCTGGATGCGGTGGTGATCGGGCGCTCCAATATTGTCGGCAAGCCGGTGGCGCAACTGCTGTTGCGTGAAAACTGCACCGTCACCATTGCGCATTCGCGCAGCCGCGATCTGCCCGCGATTTGCCGCAGCAAGGATATTGTGGTCGCGGCGGTTGGCCAGCCGGAACTGGTGCGCGGCGATTGGATCAAACCGGGCGCCACGGTGATTGATGTGGGCGTCAACCGGCTGGACGCGCCGGAAAAAGGCCCCGGAAAAACCCGGCTGGTCGGCGATGTGTGTTTTGCCGAAGCGCTGCCGGTTGCGGGCGCCATCACGCCGGTGCCGGGCGGCGTGGGCCCGATGACCATCGCCTGCCTGTTGCGCGCCACCCTGATCGCGGCATGCAGACAGGCCGGAATCGCACCGCCTGAAATATAGCGCCGCCAGTAAGAGCAGATGAATATGCGATGGGTGCGGGTGACATGTCTTATGATTGCCGCACTGCTTGCCGGTTGCGATGCGCCGCCGGTATTTCGCGGGGCATGCGGCGGCGAAGATCTGAAATCCGCTCTTCTTTATGCCGATTGCAGCCGCGATGGACAGGGTGTGATGTTGCGCGCCGGTCCGGCCAAGGTTTCGCTGCTGGCGCGCGTGAAACGCTATTCCGTGACAGGCGATTTTGACGATCCATTGCATGGGCTGCGCCCGGATTATCTGTTTTATCCGGTGTCGGCCCCGGCGCTGGTCAACCGGGCGGTGGCGCGGCTGCTGGCCGGTTATTATCCGGGCGCCATCGAGGATCTGGACGCGGCGCTGAATTTCAATCCGGTTGCCACGGACGCCTATTATGCGCGCGGCCGGATTTATCTTCTGATCGGGCGGCCGCGCCAGGCGCTTGCTGATCTGAACGAGGCCTGGCGGCTGACCGGGGGACGCACCGACATTGCCTATCACCGGGCCAACGCCAACCGTCAGATCGGGCGGTGGCGCGCGGCGCTGCTTGATTATGACTTTGTGCTTAAACGCCAGCCGCTTCATACCGGTGCGGCCATTAATCGCGGTGCGGTGCGCCAGATAGCGGGTTTTGCGCGCGGGGCGCTAGCGGATTATAATCGCGCATTAAAGCAGCAGCCCGATAGCCGCGAGGCGCGCTATAATCGCGCTCTCGCGCATGCGCAACGGGGCGATCATGATGCGGCCCTTGCCGATCTGGATGAGCTGGTGCGGCGTTATCCGCTGGATCTTGATCTCATACGCAGCCGGGCGCGGCTGCATGCAAGCGCCGGCGACGCCGCAGCGGCGCAACGCGATTATGAACATATATTGGCGGTGTTTCCGGACGATGCGAATGCGCTGACCGGGCGGGGCCGGCTGCGCGCCGCAGCGGGGGAAATCCTGGCGGCCGGGATCGATTTCAACCATGCCCTTCGGGTGCAGCCGGCCCATGCGGACGCCCTGCTGGCGCGCGGCCAGATTTATCTGGCCGAGGGCCGCCTGGCGGACGCCCTGGCCAATCTGGACGCCGCTATCCTTAACAGCCCGGATCGCGCCGGGGCCTATCAGGCGCGCGCCGCCCTCTATCGCCGGATGGGGCAAGAAGCCGAAGCCCAGGCCGATGATCAGTCGGCGGCCCGGCTGCTGGCCGGGAATGGCGAAATTCATCCGTCCCCTTGAAATAAGCCGCCTGTGGGGGTAGGTTGCGCGGCGATTGAAACGGGCTGTTTCAATTCACAGGTAGAATGCCGCCGTAGCTCAGTTGGTTAGAGCGCTTGATTGTGGATCAAGAGGCCCCTGGTTCGAATCCAGGCGGTGGTACCACCCGTTTTTCTGCGCATCGGGTCCCCAAAATTTTATGGGCTTCGCCTGCCGTCGGGGCCGGCGCGCGCTTTATGCAATAAAATGCCTCTATGGTGTAAAGCCATGTTGCGTCTGCGGCCATGGCGGCTATAGTGCGCGCCGCGCCTGAAGCTTGGCGTGGCGAAGCGGCTTTCAGGCCACAGGCGGCGATCCTTATTGCCGGCCCCGATGGAAAGCGCCGTAAGGAGAGGTGGCCGAGTGGTCGATGGCGCACGCTTGGAAAGCGTGTAGGCGGGAAACTGTCTCGTGGGTTCGAATCCCACCCTCTCCGCCACTTGCCCGCGTGTCCGACCCGGACAGGGAGAAGGTGGCACACCAAGTCTCCAGCCTTGCGGCGTCAGCCAAACACCAGGCGGCGTGGCAATCGGGCTGTTTCCGCGGACGCCGTTGATATTTGCTCAGATAAGCTCACGCAGTTTCTGTTGCGCGGGCTTACTGTTGGCCAATATCATTGCTAGCTTGGTAAATGCCAACTATACTTCATCGGGGTGAAATATACGCCAACCGGCCTCCCATATTTTTGAGATATAGCCATGGCTGATAAGAAAAACACCATTCTGGTCGTGGATGACGAGCCGCATATCCATAAAATGCTGGGCATTCTTCTGGATGTCGAAAACTTCAAGATTGCCGAAAGCACATCGGGCAAGCAGGCCATACGCATGTGCGCTTCGGTCAAGCCCGACCTGATGCTGCTTGATCTTGGCCTGCCGGACATGGACGGCAAAGAGGTTATCTCCGCGGTGCGTGAATGGTCGCAGGTGCCCATTATCGTTCTTTCGGTGTCCTCATCCGATGATGAAATCACCATGGCGCTCAATTTGGGCGCTAATGATTACGTTACCAAGCCTTTCAATGTCGGCGTTCTGATGGCGCGTATCAATGCCGCCCTGCGCAGCTCCGCGGTGCAGGAGACCGGCGAACCGGAATTATGCAATGGCCCGTTGCGCATGGATCTGGTGCGCCATGAGGTGTTTTTACATGATAAATTGCAGGCCTTTACCCCGAAGGAATATGATCTGCTGCGCCACTTTATGGTTAATCGCGGCAAGATGCTGACCCACAGGGAAATTCTCAAGAAAGTCTGGGGCGCGGCGCATGCCGAGGACACCACCTATCTGCGCGTCTATATCGGGCAGATCCGTGGAAAGATCGAGGAAAACCCCGCGGCGCCCGTCCTGATAACCACCGAGCCCGGCATTGGCTACCGGATGGAAGTGGTATAGCAGCCGCCAGCGCCCCGTCCCCGCCAGGCTGATTTAAGCCTTACGATTTCCTTACGAATTATTCTCATATCCCTGCAATTTTTTTGCGGGCGCCGCCTTATGGTTTGCCGGTGCATAATCAGAAGGAAGACTGTGAGAATGATTCAATTAACGTTACAGGCGCTTCCCATATTTTCGGACAGTAATCCGGAGCAAGTTGCGCTGATTATACGCAACAGCAGAATTATTACTTGTGATAACGGCAAATTCCTGTTCCGCCACGGTGACAGAGTTACGCATTTTTACGTAATTTTCAGGGGCGCCATGCAATTGTTCCGCGATACGCCTCTCGGATATGAATCAACCAGCAATATCCTGACCGCAGGGGAAAGCATTAACGCGGATGAATTAGCCGCATGCCAGACGAATCACGCCATAAATGCGCGCGCCGTTACAGACTGCTCGCTGCTGGAAATTCCGATTTTGTGGATGCGGGAAAATTTCAATATATTAGGGAATATGGCGTCCAAATTGCTGACTGTCCTTGCGGACCGGCTGGACGACGCGCAGGTTGAGATGGAGCATCATGCAACCATGTCAGCCGCGCAAATTCTGGCGTGCTATCTGCAAAAGCTGTGCGTTCTGTATGATTATGATCCGCGGGGCTTTGTTCTGCCTTACACAAAGCAGTTAATTGCATCACGCTTGCGGATAGAAAGGGAAACGCTATCGCGCGCGCTGCCGGCATTGAAAGATTACGGCATCACCGTTACTGGCAGCCACGTCTCCTTCACGGACATGCACAAGACCAAAAATTTTGTTTGCGAAAAATGCTCAGTGTCAAAGCAGTGTAAAGCCTATCGCGGCCTGCATACCGGCATGGAAAAAATATCCGTTCGCGGAACTTAACCGGTTCTGGCGGCCCGGGTTTTATTGCCGCAAGGCGGTAATCTTACGATCCCCTTACGTTTAATCACCTCTTCCATGCGGCAAGCTTGCAGGAATGCTTCTAAATATTCAACTGATCTTGAATCTGAACCAGGGAGCGTTTTATGAAAAATTATCAAAAAACCGTCGTCGCAATGTTAGTCCTGACCTCGTTGGCTGCGTGCGGCAGCACCAAGGGCGACCGGGCGCTGAGCGGCGCTGCCATTGGCGCGGGCGCGGGCGCTGTCGGTAGCGCAGTCGTTGGAGGTAATCCCGTAGGCGGCGCCGTAGTCGGCGGCGCTGCTGGCGCGGCCGCCGGCGCCTTGACCAAGAAAAAAGATGTCGATCTCGGCAAGCCGATCTGGAAATAAGCGCCAAATATAAGGAGTACAGCGATGTTGGGATATGTAATCACCTTCTTTATTCTGGCGGTAATTGCGGGACTTCTCGGCTTTGGAGGCCTTGCCGCCGGCTTTGCAAACATTGCCCAGTTCCTGGCGGTTATATTTGTCGTGCTGTTTATCGCGAGCCTCATCTATAGTATGGTGACGGGGCGGAGCGCAAATCCGCCGCTCTGATTTTGAGCGAAAGTTTGAAGCAATAAAAAAGGGAACCATCTGGTTCCCCCAGACTGCTGACAAAGTTAAGAAAAGCCTGGCGGCGCGCCGGGCTTTTTGATTCAATGGGGCATGTTGAAGAAGCCAATAGCCCAGCAAACCGAACTTGAGATGGTCAGCCTCGAGAGTTTGGTTCCACGCGATCACTTGTTGCGCAAGATCGGCGCAGTGATCGATTTTTCTTTCATCCATGATCGTGTGAGCGGGCTGTATTG
>JAHHGO010000050.1 GCA_023252275.1 Alphaproteobacteria bacterium | reverse complement strand
TATCGCTTACGCCACCACAGACCGCAACGGCTACCGCCACTATAAAAGTGATCCGGCCATCTGCCGGTCCTGCCCGCTGATCGCCACGTGCACCTCCAACGCCGGGGCGGTGCGCACCATCACCCGCCATGTCTGGGCTGATGCCCGCGAGCGCATCGACGCCAACCGGCTGACGTCCTGGGGCAAGGCTATCTACAAACGGCGCCAGGAGACAGTGGAGCGCTCCTTCGCTGACGCCAAGCAACTGCACGGCCACCGCTATGCCCGCTTCCGGGGTCTAACGGCTGTCGCCTGCCAGTGCCTGCTTGCCGCAGCCGCCCAGAACATCAAGAAAATCGCCCTGGCAATGACGCCAAAGCCGCTTCCACAGGCGGCATAGGCCGGCGGCCCCAACTTAACCCGTTCCACAAAACCAAAAACATACTCCCAAAACAAAACCCCGCCGAAAATCAACGGGGTTTGTCAGCAGTCTGAGGCGCCGCCCGTATGAACAGGCGGCGCCTTGTTGTTTTAACCGAACGCTATTCGGCGGCTTTTTTCAGCGCCTGATTATATTGTTCGCCCACGCTGGTGCGCCAGATATCGCCGGGGCGCGCATTGGTGCATTCGCCGTTCTCGAATGTCGTCACGCCATTGACCAGAATTGCGCGATAACCGGTGGCGCGCTGCACCAGCCGGCGGCCGCCGCCGATAATGCCTTCATAAACCGGCTTCTCCGGTGTTACGGCAAGCCTGTCCAGATCATAGACCATGATGTCGGCGGGCAGGCCCGGCAACAGCATGCCGCGGCCGGTCATGCCGATGCTGGCCGCCGCCATGTGCGACAGCCGCCAATGCGCTTCTTCCAGCGATATGACTTTTTTGTCGCGCACCCATTTGGCCAGCAGGATGGTGGGATATTTGCCAAGGCTGAGGAATTGCGTATGCGCGCCGCCGTCCGACAGGCCGGGAATGACGTGCGGATGCAGCAGCATTTCCTGATTGGCGTCATCATCCATATTGGCGAAATCTTCGATGATGAAATTGGTTTCCAGGCGTTCCGCCACATTAATGTCGCAGAACACATCCAGCGGATTCTGCCCGCGCTCGGCGGCGATCTGCGAGACATATTTGCCAACCAGTTTCGGATCTTTCGATTCCATCACCATCAGGCGCGCCCAATTGCCCGACCATAACCGTTCCACATGATGATCCAGATCATGCTGCAAGGTCTTGCGTACTTCGGGGTTCGCCAGATTGGCGATGCGCTGTTCCAGCGGGCAGGCCAGCGCCTTGTTCCAGGCCGGCATCTCATCGAACAGATTATATTCGATCAGGTTGAACAGCGATTCCAGTTCATGCGTCAGGCCAAGGCCGTTGACCTGCACCCGTGTGTTCATATCATCCAGCAGCGCCAGCGCTTCCTTATAGGCGCCGGGGCGGTGGCCTTCCTGAATGATGGCGTTGTAATAAATCGGACGCCCGGAAAGATTGGCCCAGCGCTCCAGCATTTCAGCCTCATTGGGGCCGATCTTGAGCTGTTTCGGCGTCACCTCGATGGAGCCGGTATTAAACTCGCGCGCCACCGAAATCAGCGCTTCGGTTTCCGCCATCGGGGCCACCAGGCTGGGCAGCATTGATCCGTCAAAATCCCGGTCGATCAGGTTGAGATCGGTTGAAAGGCCCATGGCGCCGGCGCGATAGCCGTCACGCACCACTTCTTTCATGGCCTCCAGTTCGGCGGGCGTGACATGCTCGCGCGAGCTGTCGTCCGTACCCAGAACATAGCCGCGCACCGGCGATTGCGGAATATAGCTGGCCACATTGACGCCAAGCCCCGCGGCTTTCATGGAATTCAGATATTCGGCCTGCGTCACCCAGTCCCAGCGCATGCCTTCTTTCATCGCGGAATAGGGAATGGCCTCGACGCGGGTCATGCGTTGCATGGCGCGTTCGCGGTCATGCGGATGGCAGGGCGCGAAGCCAAAGCCGCAGGCGCTGATCACGATCGAGGTGATGCCGTGCCAGCAGGACTGGCTGGCGTACGGGTCCCATTGCAGTTGCGCGTCATAATGCGTGTGCACGTCAATCGCGCCGGGCGCCACAATCAGATTGGTGGCGTCAATTTCCTGTTTGCCCTTGCCGGATACGCGGCCAATCTCGGCAATCTTGCCGTCCCTGATGGCAATGTCCGCCCTGAAGCGGGGCATGCGGGTGCCATCCACCACCGTGCCATTGCGGATAACCATGTCATATCGTGTGTCAGCCATAGCGCCACCTCCTCCAAAGTTTATTTTTTTAAGGAGCCATACTGGACGGCGCATTAATTACATGTTGACAATGCTGTACGCGGGAACAGGCGGCTCCCATAATGAGACAATGCTCAGTAAGCCTTGTCAAGCGGGAATGGGAGGGTGTAAACGCGTTGCCACACTTGCATTGGCGGGGCAGACTTGAACGCAACCCTAATCGCCGTGGCGGCCAGCGCCACGCACAGCATGTCAAAACCAGCACTTGATCGCATCACCTTGCTGGCGGGGCTGGGGGTTGCGGGTGACGCGCATGCGGGGCTGACGGTCAAGCATCGCTCGCGGGTGGCGATAGACCCAAGCGCGCCTAATCTGCGTCAGATACATCTGATCCATGCTGAATTGCATGATGAATTGGCCCGGGCGGGATTTACCCTTGCGCCCGGCCAGATGGGCGAAAACATCACAACACGCGGCGTTAACCTGTTAGGGCTTGCGGCTGGCGCGCTATTATATATCGGCGAGAAGGCGGTGGTGGAGATCACGGGGTTGCGCAATCCCTGCACCCAGCTCGACCGGGTTCAGCCCGGCCTGCTGGCCGCAACCATAGAGCGTGGCCCACAGGGCAGGCTCATCCGCAAGGCGGGCATCATGGGGATTGTCATCACAGGCGGGGAGGTGCGCCCCGGCGATGCTATCAGGGTGACACAGCCCCCGCCGCCGCATAAGCCATTGGAGCGGGTATAGGCTAGGCAATCCTTACGATTTTGATTGCAGTGATATCGATATCATTATATTATCATCTTCATGGCTCAGATATTGATACGCAATCTGGACGAGGCGGTGCTCGTCAAACTTCGCCAGCGGGCGGCGGAGGCCGGCACCTCGCTGGAAGAAGAAGCGCGCCGCGCCCTTGCCGCCGCCGCCGGGCTCACACGCGACGCCGCATTGGCGCGCCTTGATGCGGTGCGGGCGCAGATCGGGCGGGTGCAAGGCCCTTCAACTCTGGAGGATTTGCGGCGAGACCGGGCGCGTGATGGTTAGGCGCCCGCGGTGACTTTGATTGTCGACGCCAGCGTGGTGCTGAAATGGGTTATTCAGGAAGACGGCTCGGATCAGGCGCGATCCCTTATAAGCGCGGACACATTGGCCGCGCCGGACCTTTTATTTATTGAATGCGCCAATGTGCTCTGGGTAAAGGCGCGGCGCGGCGTTCTTTCTGCAGATAATGCAAAAATGGCCCTTGCCGCCATCGAGGCTACGCCTGTCCGAATTATTCCCGTGCATCAGCATGCCGCGGCGGCGCAAAGCATTGCGTTCGATCTGGATCAGACTCCATATGATTGTCTGTACCTGGCTGCGGCGCTTTCAGAGCGCGCCATATTGGTGAGCGCGGATGCAGCCTTTGTCAAAGCCGCGTCCGCGCACCCCGTATACCGGAATTCAGTGCGGCTGCTTTAGCGCAACCCGAACAGCTTCTTCGCATTGCCGCCCAGCACGGCATGTTTGCGCGCGCCCGACAGGCTGGCGACGCTATGGCGCACCTGCGAAACCGCGGCAAGATCGCTGTCAATATGCGGATAGTCCGATCCCCACAGGATGCGGTCTTCGCCTACCAGATCCAGCATGGCGCCAATCGTGCGTTCCTCCGGTTCGGCGACAAACCACAGATTGCGGCGGAAATAATCGCTGGGCAGGTCCAGTTTCAGCGGCGCCTGCCATTTGAAGCGCTTATATTTTTCATCCAGCCGGTCCATGGCGTAGGCGGCCCAGCCGGCGCCCGCTTCGACGCTGGCGACCTTCAGGCGCGGGAATTTGTCGAACAGCCCGTCCACCACCATGGCGGCAATGGCCGGCATCAATTGTGATGTGCCGCCCATGGCGAATGAAAAGGTCAGGTTCAGCTTGCCGGGACCGTACCAGTCGCCGGCAAAGCCCGTGACAATGCGCCGTGTGCGGACGATCACATGCGGCAGCAGCGGCACGCCCGCCTCCTCGATGCGCGCCCAGAGCGGATCGAAATACGGATCGGCGAAGCCCTTGCCGTCGAGGCGCTCCGGCGGCAGGAACACGCCGCGAAACCCCTTGTCCAGACAGCGTTCGAACTCCCGGATGGCGTTCGGAATATCGCGCAGGTTCAGATGCGAGGCGATGATGATGCGGTTGCGGTCCGCCGCCTGAAAATCATACACCCAGTCATTATAGGCGCGGCAATAGGCGTTCGCCAGCGGCGCATCATCCTTGTCCCACAAGATGCCGACGGTCGGCAGCACCAGCCCCGCGCTCAATCCCCATTCGTCAAACAGCTTGATGCGTTCCGGCCCGGACATGCTGGCGGGCGGCGCGCCGTCCATATAGGTAAGGGTTCCGTGCGGATCAAACAGCCTGGACGTGTCCATATCGACGCCGCCAATCGCCGCCAGCCGGTTGGGCATGATCACTTCGCCATCGCACCAGAGCTGATCAATACCGCGTTCATTGGGCGTAATGCGGATGGCGCGGTCTTTAAATTTGGCGTCCAGATAATTGTCCCACATATCTGGCGGCTCCAGCACATGGCTGTCCGCGTCGAAAAGATATTCATCCTGTTTTTGCGCCACAGCCATGCCGGCCTCCCTGATGTAATGTGTTTTTCCCGCGCCGTTTCGGGCTGGATAATGGTTTATTGCGCCCAGCCTAGCATGTAAATCCGGCGGCGCAAAATTGGCGGCGTGCGCGCATTCCGGCCACGGTGCTTGCATGGCTGTCGCGGGCCTGTAATCTGTATCCCAGCAATAAGGAGAATCGCATGCCGCCGTTTTTTGCGCGCCCCGGACAGGGCCAGAGCATTCCGGTCTGGCCGGTGGCCAAATCCGGGCTTGAAGCCTGGCTGTCCGCGCAACCGGACAGCGTAGCCGCCTGGGCGCGCGCCAGTCAGTTCCGGGCGCAGGCCGGGCGTGTGCTGAAAATTCCGGCGGCGGACGGTGAACTGGCCGCCATTGCCTTTGGCCTTGACGATGGCGATGAGCCCTTGCTGTGGCGCGCGCTGCCCGGCGATCTGGCCCCGGGCGCCTATCATATTGAAGGCGCGCTCGACGCTAAAGCGGGCCAGTTGGCGGCGCTGGGCTGGGCGCTGGGCTGTTACCGGTATGAGCGCTATAAAAAGCAGCCAAAGGCCGAGGCTTGGCCGCAACTGGTTCTGCCCGATAATGTCGATGGCGATGAAGCCAGCCGCATCGCGGCGGGGGTGTTTCTGGCGCGCGATCTGATCAATACGCCCAGCAATGATATGGGGCCGCAGGAGCTTAGCGACGCCGCCGCGGCGCTGGCCGCACAATTTAACGCCAGCCTGCGTATCCTGACCGGCGAAGAACTGCTCGCCCATAATTACCCGATGATCTATGCGGTCGGCCAAGCCAGCGCCCGGCCGCCGCGCCTGCTGGATCTGCGCTGGGGCCATATGGATGCGCCCAAGGTCACGCTGGTCGGCAAGGGCGTGGTGTTTGACAGCGGCGGGCTGGACCTCAAGCCCAGCGATGGCATGCGGCTGATGAAAAAGGATATGGGGGGCGCGGCCAATGTGCTGGGTCTGGCGCATATGATCATGGATGCGGGCCTGAAGCTGCGCCTGCGGGTGCTGATCCCGATTGCCGAAAACGCCGTGTCGGGCAATGCCTTCCGTCCCGGCGATATTCTGACCAGCCGCAAGGGGCTGACGGTCGAGATCGGCAATACCGATGCCGAAGGCCGCCTGATACTGGCCGATGCGCTGGCTGAGGCCAGCACCGAACAGCCGGACTTTCTGTTTGATCTGGCGACCCTGACGGGCGCTGCGCGCACCGCGCTGGGTGCTGAAATCCCGCCCTTTTTCACGCCGGATGAGGGGCTGGCGGCCGAATTGGCGGCGCATGCGGCAAAACAGGCCGATCCGCTCTGGCGGCTGCCACTGTGGAAACCTTATGCCAAAGGGCTGGAAAGCGGCATTGCCGATCTCAACAATGTCACCGAAGGCGGCATGGCCGGCGCCATCACGGCGGCCCTGTTTCTGCAACAATTCGTTGGCGAAGGGCTGGTCTGGGCGCATTTTGATATTTACGCCTGGAACGCCAAATCCGGCCCGGGGCAGCAAGCCGGCGGCGAGGCGATGGCGATTCGCGCTTTATATGCGCTGTTGCGCGATCGTTTCTGATCAGGAATAATCCCCGCAGCGAATGGGCTATGCGGGGGCGGGCAAGGTGGCGATTGAACTTTCGATGAATCAGGCGCTGCAATTATGGCGCACCACGCTGATGGCGTCGGTGCGCAACGATGGCCCCGATCTCAGCGCGCGTCAGATGGCGATCCTGCTGATCATCTATGGCGAAGCGCCGCCGCATACGGTGCGCGGGCTGGCGGCGCAACTCAACATTTCCAAACCGGCGGTGACGCGCGCGCTGGATACGATGGGGCGGCTGGATTTCACCCGCCGCAAGCGCGATGAAAGTGACAAACGCAATGTGCTGGTTCAGCGCACCATCAAGGGATCGGTGTTCCTCAGCGATTTTGCGGATCTGATCAAGGCACAGGCGGCCCAATTGTGAACACATCCGATAGAACTTTACAGTTGCGTGTCATCTGCGGCTCCACCGCGCTGCGCCGCGCGCCCGCTGATGATGCCCCGCTCGACACGCAGATGCTGTTCGGCGAAATATTTGCGGTTGAACAGGAACAGCATGGCTGGGCCAAAGGCGTGGCGGCGCTGGATCATTATCCGGGCTTTGTGCGTATGGATGCGCTGGGCCCGCTGGGCCCGCTGCCGACCCATATTGTCCGTGTACCCCGTACCTTTGTTTACCGGGACGCCGATCTTAAATCTCCGATGCTGATGTGGCTTGGCATGAACGCCAAGCTGGCGCTGGGCGGCAATGAGAATGGTTTCTGCCGGCTGGAAAATGCGGGCTGGGTGTTTGCCGCCCACACCGCGCCTGTCGGCGTTCACGCGGCGGATTTTGTCGCAGTGGCGGAAATGTTTCTGGGAACGCCCTATTTATGGGGCGGGCGCGACGGGCTGGGGCTGGATTGTTCCGGTCTGCTGCAAACCGCGCTGCAGTGCGCCGGAATTGAATGCCCGCGTGATACCTATCAACAAGTCGAACTGGGCGCGGCGCAACCGCTGGACCGGCGCGCGCCGCAACGCGGCGATCTGATTTTCTGGAAAGGCCATGTCGGCATGATGCGGGATGCCGCAACCCTGCTGCACGCCAACGCCTATCACATGCAGACCGTCAGTGAACCGCTTTCGGACGCAGTGGCGCGCATTGAACAGGGCGGCAGCCAGATCACCGCCATCCGCCGCCTGCCCAGGCGCGGCGGATAGGGCAATTAGCGGGCCTTTAACCCGCATCATGCGAATATCCAGCAGCATAAAAATCATCTATAAACCGGCCATCTATTACCCGGATTGAACATATGCACCCGCACCGTTTTTGCGTCGCGCCGATGATGGACTGGACGGACCGGTTTGACCGGTACTTTCTGCGCCTGCTGTCGCGCCATGCCCGGCTGTATACCGAAATGGTGACGGCCAATGCGGTGCTGTTCGGCGACCGGACGCGGCTTCTGGGCTTTGACGGGACGGAACATCCGGTGGCGCTGCAATTGGGCGGCAGCGAACCGGCGGCGCTGGCCGAGGCCGCAAAAATTGGCGCGGATTTCGGCTATGACGAAATCAATCTGAATGCCGGCTGCCCCAGCGACCGGGTGCAATCCGGCCGCTTTGGCGCCTGCCTGATGGCGGAACCCGGTCTGGTGGCGCAATGCGTGGCGGCCATGCGCGCCGCTGTGCCGCATCTTCCGGTCACGGTGAAATGCCGCATCGGCATAGACCGCCAAATACCCGAAGAAATTCTGCCGCGCTTTATCGCCACGCTGCGCGATGCGGGCTGCGAAGTGTTTATCATTCATGCGCGCATGGCGTGGCTGGAAGGGCTTAGCCCGAAACAGAACCGCGATGTGCCGCCGCTGGATTATGCGCTGGCGCACCGCATGAAGGCGGAATTTCCGCAGCTTTCTTTTGTGCTGAATGGCGGGCTGCGTTCGCTGGCGGATGCGGTCCCGCATCTGGCGCAGATGGATGGCGTCATGCTGGGCCGCGCGGCCTATCAGAACCCGTATCTGCTTGCCGATGTGGACCGCGCCCAGTTTGGCGATCAGGCGCCGCCGCCCAGCCGTATTCAGATTGTCGAACGTCTGCTGCCCTGGGCCGAAGAACAGGTCGGGCAGGGGGTGCCGCTGCATTGCATCACCCGGCATATATTGGGGCTGTTTCAGGGGCGGCCGGGCGCAAAGGCCTGGCGGCGGCATCTCAGCGAAAATGCGCATCGCCCCGATGCGGGCGCGGGCATCATCCGCGATGCGCTGGCGTGTGTGTGCGATGCTGATCCTGCACGGGCGGCGGCCTAGGTGGATTTGCTCGCCGGATACACCTTTCTGCAATTGGCGCTGCTGGTGGCCGGGCTGGCGCTGACCGGCATAGTTGCTGGCATCTTGGCCGGGCTGCTGGGGGTTGGCGGCGGCATTGTCATCGTACCGGTGCTGTATCATGTGTTTTCCGGCATTGGCATAGATGAAGCGGTGCGCATGCATCTGGCGGTCGGCACATCGCTGGCAACCATTGTCGCCACGTCAATGCGATCCATGCGCGCGCACCGGGCCAAGGGCGCGGTGGATTCGGAGCTGTTGCGGGGGCTGGCGCTGCCAATTATTGCCGGCGTGTTGCTGGGATCGCTGATTGCAGGCGGGGTGGATGGCGGCGCGCTGATGGCGGTGTTTGCCGCGGTGGCGCTGATTGTCGCCATCCATATGGCGTTCGGGCGCGAAAGCTGGCGCATCGCGGATGTTTTTCCAGCGGGCGTCACCCGCGCGGCCATTGGCGCGGTCATCGGATTAATCAGTGTATTGATGGGAATCGGCGGCGGCACGCTGGGGGTGCCGATCCTCAATCTGTATAATATTCCCATTCACCGGGCGGTTGGCACCGCCACCGGCTTCGGGCTGATTATCGCTGTGCCCGGGACGCTTGCCATGATATTGAATGGCTGGGGCGCGCCCGGTTTGCCGCCCTTTTCGCTGGGCTATGTCAATCTGATCGGTTTTACGCTGATCGTGCCAACCACTATTCTGGCGGCCCCCTGGGGCGCGCGCATTGCCCACGCCATCAGCCGCCCGGCCCTGCGCCGTGCTTTTGCGGCGTTTCTGGCGCTTACCAGCCTGCGTATGATTCTCGATCTGGTGTGATAATATAGCCCTATTACAGCTATGGAAATGGCTTGCGCTGGCAATCGCTTTCTGATCATAATTATGATCATAGATTGCGAAAAACCAGTAACGGAGGGAAACGCCATGAAAGCTTTGATCGGGCCAGGCGCTATTTCGGCGGACAGCCATATTGTCGAGCCGCCAAATTGCTATGTGGATTATATCGAACCGAAATACCGCGATGTCGCGCCCCGGGTGGAGCGTGGCGAGAATGGCCAGGACATTTATGTAATCAAGGACATGAAGAAAACTGTGCCGATGGGCTTTCTGGCCGGCGCCGGCATGACGCCGAATGACCGCGCCAAATTTGCGGCGACCACAAAATTTGACGGCATTCGCCGTGGCTCCTGGGATCCCAAGGCGCGCGCCGCGGATCAGGATCAGGACGGCATCGCCGCAGAAATCATCTATGCCTCGGTCGGCATGCTCCTCTGCACGCATCCCGATGCGGAATATAAGAACGCCTGCATGCAAGCTTATAACCGCTGGCTTCAGGAGTTCTGCGGCGGCCAGCCAAATCGTTTGTTTGGGCTGGCGCAAACCGCCGTTCTGTCGGTGGATAGCGCGATCCAGGATTTCCGCCGCGCCAAGGAAATGGGTTTTGTCGGCATGATGATGCCGGGCAATCCGATTCAGGGCGATTATGACAAGCCGGAATATGACGCGCTGTGGCAATGCGCGGTCGATCTGGAACTGCCGCTGGCGTTTCACATTCTGACTTCCAGTGAAGGCAGCATTGAAAGCGTTCTGGCGCCCAAACGCGGCCATCCGCTGGGCGGGTTCCTGAACATTATCCGCGCAGTGCAGGATGTTGTCTGCCTGTTCACGCTGACCGGCATTTTTGAGCGCTTTCCGAAACTGAAACTGGTCTGCGCCGAAGGCGATGCCGGCTGGATGCCGCATTACATGTACCGCATGGATCATGCGGCGACCTTCAACCTGCAAAGCGGCATCATTCCCGGCCTGTCGAAACTGCCGAGCGAATATCTGCGCAGCAATGTGTGGATGACGTTCCAGGATGACTGGATTGCGTTCCAGACCTCACACCTGATGAATCACAAGCGGCTGATCTGGGCCAATGATTTTCCGCATACGGATTCAACCTGGCCCACTTCGCAGGCGCTGCTGGCCAAACATGCTGGCGGGCTGACAGAGGCGCAGCGTCAGGATATTTTCCGCAACAATACCGCGGAACTGTTCAACCTGCCTGCAGGCAATGAATCCTGGCGGATGCAGAAACTGGCGGCTGAATAGTCCCGTTCCCCTCATCGGCCTTCTGACAAAACCGCCCGGATTGCGCGCGGAATGCGCAATCCGGGCAAGGGCGTCAAACAAGAACGTCATCCTGAGCGAAGCGAAGGATCCCCCAAGGCGGAGTTCGGAGCGGGAGATCTTTCGCTGCGCTCAAGATGACAATTTTGAGTTTTTTCAGCACATCTTCGAAGCACTGCTACGCCGGATCAAAGGTTATGTGCAGTTCCTTCAACCCGCGCAGAACAATGCTGGGTTCATGATGCGGGTCGGCATGGCCGGGCGCCAGGCGGATATTTTTCATCCGTGTCAGGATGGTTCTGAACGCCAGATTCATCTCCTTGCGCGCCAGCATGGCCCCCAGGCAGAAATGCGTACCCTGGCCAAAGGCCACATGGTTTGCCGCATTCTTACGCATTATGTCGAATGTTTCCGCGCCCGCAAACTGCGCCTCGTCGCGATTGGCGCTGGCGAACAGCAGCATCACGGCCGATCCCTTGGGCATAAAGGTTCCGCCCAGTGTGGTGTCGCAGGTGGTGACGCGAAACAATCCCTGCACCGGGCCGTCAAAGCGCAACACTTCCTCGGTCAGATTTTCCACCAGAGTTAGATCATCCAGCGCCAATTGCATCTGATCCGGATGTTGCAGCATCAGCATCATGCCCTTGGAGAGAGAGTTTGTGGTGGTTTCATTGCCAGCCGCCAGCAGCTGATTAAGCACCGACAGCAATTCGGGTACGCTCATCGGCTCGCCATTTTCCATCCGCGCGCGCACCAGATCGGAAATAATATCATCGGTCGGATTGGCGCGTTTTTCCTCAATGACCTTTGCGAAATATAGTTGAAACTCCAGCATCAGTTTCGATGCGGCGATGCGCTGTTCGCGCGTGGATACGCCGCTGATCTGCTGGGTCAGCGCATCCGACCACTGCTTGAAACGGCCAATATCGCTGCGCGGCACGCCAAGCTGATCGGCGATGATGATCATCGGCAGCGGCACGGTGAATTGCGAAACAAATTCGCATTTGCCGTCTTTGATGAACTTGTCAATCAGCTCATCGACCAGTTGCTGAATATAGGGTTCAAGCTGGTTGACCCGCGCCTGCGAAAACACTTTGTTGATCGGGTTGCGGTAAAATTTGTGCTTGGGCGGATCAACGGTAATCAGCGTGGGTACCGAAGGATAGCCGCCATAATCCTCGAACCGCGTGCGCATTTCCGGCGGAGACATTAAATCAATCACATCGCTGGAAAATGTCGCGGTGTCCTTCAGCGCCTTCACCACATCCGGATAGCAGGTGACGGTAAAAAACCCGGCCACGGGGTCTTTGTTTACGGGCGCTTCCTCGCGCAGCTTTTTATAGGTGTGATAGGGGCATTCGATAACGTCCATATCGACAAGCGTTGTCTGTTCTATGGGTTTTTGCGCGGCAATGCGGCCCTTTTCTTCTGCTTCCTGACGGATCATGGCTGCTTCCTTCCAAAAATTAGCGGAATGCGATGCGGGTCTGTCACCCGTCTACAATATTTTCAGTAGTATGGTTGATTTTAGGTTAACAGGCAAATTTCTTGTCAGAGATTATTTCAGAAATACGACTGGAACCCCTTGCCTTCCGTTGCGGGGAATCGCAAGATCATGGGGTGAGTGAAACGCCCCCCATACAGTTTGCCCGCGCTGCGCGGGCGCCGGAACAGACGCCCCACGCAGATCGGGCGGCAAGCAAGGTGTTTTTTGACCGTCAGGAATTATACCAGATCCTGCATCTATATGGCCGCATGGTGCAGGCGGGCGAATGGCGCGACTATGCAATCGACGGGTTAAAGGATCAGGCAATTTTTTCAGCCTTCCGCCGCGCCAGTGAAATGCCAGCCTATTGCATTATAAAACAGCCATCGCTTGCCAGCCGTCAGGGGCAATATGCGATCACCGGCGGCAATGGGCAAATTCTCAAGCGCGGCCGCGAACTGCCACCGGTGCTGCGCCTGTTGGAGCGCAAGCTGCTCAGGCTGGTGAAATAAAAAACCCCGCAACCTGCGTTGCGGGGTTTTCGGTAACCGGAACAGGCTTACTCGCGATTGCCGCCCATCAGGCGCAGCATCATCAGGAACAGATTGAGGAAGTCGAGATACAGCGCCAGCGCGCCCATGATCGACTTTTTACCCGCCACTTCATGGCCATCGGCCTCGGCGTAGATTTCCTTGATTTTCTGCGTGTCATAGGCGGTCAGGCCGGTGAACACCAGCACACCGATCACCGAAATGGCGAAATGCAGCGCCGACGACGCCAGGAAAATATTCACAACCGACGCGATGATCACACCAATCAGGCCCATGAACAGGAACGAGCCAAACCCTGTCAGATCTTTTTTCGTCGTATAGCCATACAGGCTGGTCGCGCCGAACATGCCCGCCGTGATAAAGAACACCCGGGTGATGCTGACCCCCGAATAGACATAGAAGATGCCCGAAAGCGACAGGCCCACCAGCCCGGCATAGACCCAGAACCAGGTTTGCGCGGAGGCAAAGCTCATCGAATGGATTTTGGCGCTGAGATAGAACACCACGCCCAGCGGCGCCAGCATCACCACCCAGATCAGCGGCGACCCGGCAATGGCGGCATATAAATCCGTGCGATAGCCCAGATAAGCGATGATGCCAGTCAGCGCCAGGCCCGAGGCCATGTAATTATAAACCCGCAGCATATAGTCGCGCAGGCCCATATCGATGATTTGAGCGCGTGCGCCCGTACCAGTATGCGCCGCTATATTCCGGTCGAAATCAGCCATGAGAATCCTTTGCTCCCTATATGAATCCCTTACCGCCTATATTGGTCATCCAGCCCCAAATTTCAAGTTAATCCCGAATAGCCGTTAACCCTGTCTGGCGCGGCCAGATTTCCATTGGCTTCAGACGCTTACGCCCGCACCATAATTTCTCTAGGCGCCCAGCAGGAGTATGCCCAGCGCAGCGCCCGCCGACCGCAAGTCGCGATCCAGCGTCGCCAGCGGCAGGTTTTTGCGCTGCGCCAATTCCAGATAGGCGGCGTCGTATAAAGTGAGGCTGAAACGGTCAGCCAGGCGTAAAGTGGTTGACCATGCAAAAATATCCGTATCCGAATCGGTAATGATGTCGAGTGACGCCAGTCCAGCCAAGGCTGCATCGCGGAATGTAGCGTCGATCCGCCTGCGCCGGACGGCCATTTGCAGACTATTGGCTACCTCCAGGCGCCAGATCGAAGGTGCGCAAGCCTGTTCCATTACAATGCGATCCAGAACCTGCTGAACAGGCGCCGTCAATTCATCGGCATATAGCCAGGCCAGTGTGACCGAACTATCGAGAACCAGAGTCATGGACGGCCTTCATCCCGATAGGCTTTCCACTCTTCCCAGTCGAATTTCCCCTTCATCGTCGCAGCAAGCGCGCGGAAACCCTCGGCCGCGCGCTTCGCCTTTTCCCGGTCAAATCCGGGTTCAGCAGGCACCAGCCGCGCTACGGCCTTGCCGCGTCGGGTAATCAGGATTTCCTCACCCTTCTCAACCCGGTCGAGAAGCGATCCAAGCTTGTTCTTGGCTTCAAAAGCCCCAATTTCGCGCATGCGCAATCCTCCTATAAGCTAGACTGTAAGCTAGCTTATAGTATGGAAAATGTCAAGATCACGCCGCGCGCAGCACCGTCGCGGCCTTCTGCCCCAGCACCCGCCAGGTCAGGGCCAGTCCCAGAAAGAGGGTCAGAATGATGGTCGCCATAAGGGTTATGACCAGCGTCCAGGGCAGGAATACAAACTCCGCCCGCATCAGAAACGTAACGGTCATATAGGCGGCGATGCTACCGATCAGGCTGGCCAGCCCCGCGGCGCACAGCCCGAGCAGCGCATATTCCGCCGCATAGGCCAGCACGACGCGCCGCCGCGATGCGCCCAGAACCTTCAGCAGCACCGCATCATACAGGCGTTGCCCGTGTCCGGCGGCCAGCGCGCCAGCCAGCACCAGAATGCCCGTAACCAGAGTAACGCCCCCAGCCGTGCGCACCGCCACGGCAAGATTGTTCAGCAGCGCATTCACCGTCTCCAGCGTTTCTCGCACCCGCACCACGGACACGCCCGAAAATTTATCCGTCACGGAATTATGCAGCGCGGCTTCCGCATCCGGCGTAGCGCGCGCCGTGGCCAGGAAGCTGTGCGGCGCGGCAGAGATAAGCCCCGGCGAAAAGATCAGCGCGAAATTCACTCCCATGGTGGACCAGTCAATGCGCCGCAGATTGGCGATGCGCGCCTCAATGTCGCGGCCGAGAATATTGATGGTTAGTGTGTCGCCCACGCCCAGCCCCATATTGCGGCCAAGCTGCGCATCAAGCGACAGCAGCGGCGGGCCGGCATAATCGGGTGGCCACCATTCCCCGGCGGAAATTTCGGTGTCTGGCGGTGGTGTGGACGCATAACTCAGATTGCGGTCGCCCCGCAGCGCCCAGCGCGCTTCCGGAGGTATGGATTCCGCCAGCGCGGGCTGGCCCTTAATGCGGGTGATGCGGCCGCGCAGGGTGGGCATGCTTTCAACATCCGAAACCCCCGGGGTCTGACCGGCCAGCAGCCTGAAGCCGTCAATATCCCTGGACTGAATATCCAGAAAGAAAAATGCGGGCGCCTCGTTTACCGCGCGTTCATTGACCTGCCGCGAAAGATTGCCTTCCACCAGCGCAATCGTCACCAGCAGGCTCAGCCCAAGTCCGAGCGAAAGCAGAACCGCCGGGGCCGGGCTGCCCGGGCGATGCAGATTGGCCAGCGCCAGACGCAGTTCTGGGCGCGCGGGAACGGGTATTGCCCGCGCCAACGCCATAATGGCGGCGGACATCAGCCGCAGCAGAACAAAACTCGCACCGATGCCGATCACAAACCAGAATGCAAAGCGCGCATCGCCCGCAATCAGAAACGCCAGCCCGGCCAGCAACGCCAGCAGCAGCGCAATGGCTGCACTATATTGCGGGCGCGGCCAGCGGCGCACGGGCGCAACCAGATCGCGAAACAAAGCGGCGGCGGAAATTTCGCGCGCCCGCGCCAGCGGCCAGATGGCGAAAATGACCGCCGTAATCATGCCAAAGGCGCTGGCGTGCAGCAGCGGCGCCGGATAGATCGCGAAATGCGCCGGCACCGGAAGCATATCCGCCATGATCCGCGCCAGCAGAAACGGGATGGTTGCGCCAACGCCAAGCCCGATGGCGATGCCCAGCACCGCCAGCAGGATGATCTGGGTCAGATAGATGCGGAAAATCAACCCGCCTTGCGCGCCCAGGCATTTCAGCGTGGCGATGGAGGCGCGCTTGCGCAGCAAAAATCCGTGTACGGCGTTTCCGGCGCCAACGCCCCCCACCACCAGCGCGGTCAGGCCGGTCAGGGTCAGGAACATCGACATCTGATCCAGAAATTGCTGTGTGCTGGGCGCGCTGTTGCCGCGGTCGCGCACCCGCCATGCCGCATCCGGGAATGTGGCGTTCAGCGTTTCCTGCCCTTCGTACATCACGCACGTCGCGCCATTTTGCAGCGGACCATAGACGATGTAACTGTGGCCCGTCACCCAGCCGATATCGGCGGTACACCAGAAAATGTCTTCGTCCTTCATGTCGAAGACCCACTTGGAGGTGATGTAGGTCCCGACCGAATACCCGCCGGTCGTGTGCACGATACCTTTCGGTTTACCAGTGGTCCCGGAGGTGTAGAGGATGTACAACGGGTGCTCGGCATCCAGATGCTCGGGGGGGCAGTTATCTTTGGCATTGGCCATCAGCTCGTGCCACCAGTGATCGCGCCCGGGCTCCATGTGGGTCTGCGAGCCGCTCCGCTTATACACAATCACGTGCTTCACCGACGGACACCGCGGCAGAGCTTCGTCGACCACCGCTTTCAACTTCACTTCAGCGCCGCGACGGAAACCGCCGTCCTGGGTAATGACCATGACCGCCTGCTGGTCGGTGATGCGGTCCACGAGCGCGTTCGCAGAGAACCCGCCGAATATCACCGAATGCACCGCGCCAATGCGGGCGCACGCCAGCATGGCCACTGGGAGCTCGGGCACCATGCCCATGTAAACTGCGACGCGATCGCCTTTCTTCAAGCAGATCGCCGTTTGGGTTGGGTTATTTTCTTCGAGCAGTGTAAGAGACGAGATCAGTGCAGTGATTGTGCCATAGACTCGAAGAGGAAGCATCCATGTGAGGTTGGTGTTGAAATTGTTCTTTAGAAACAGATCGGGCAGCAGGAAGAGCAGGCCAAGGCCAAGCAATGGATAGCCAAAGAAGATATTTAAGTTGGCTATAAATTCCAAATTGAAGAATGCAAAGTAGGCGATGATGAAGCTGAACAAGGCGATTGCCCAGAGCCATCCGCGTGTGCGTAAGATGTGGAACAGGCTGTAGACAAAAGT
>JAHHGO010000004.1 GCA_023252275.1 Alphaproteobacteria bacterium | reverse complement strand
GCGGCGCTAATTTTAATGTTGGGCGGCGTGGCGCTGTATCTGACGGAAAATCCGGTTGATCTCTCGGATCTGCGCAATGAAATTGCCGCCGAGCTGCGGGCGGCAACCGGCCGCGATATACTCATAACGGGGAAAATTACGCTCGGCGTTTCGCTGACCCCGGTCCTTGATGTCGCGGGAATGCAGATCGCCAACTATGACTGGGGTAAGGCGAAAAAATTTGTCACCATCGGGCAGGCGAGTGTGCGCGTGCGCCTGATACCTTTTTTGCAGGGCCGGACAGAAATAATATCGATAACCGCCGATCACGCCATTGTGCATCTGGAAACCGATGGCGATAAGCGGCGCAACTGGCATGTTCTGGCGCAGGCTGTTACGCCTGAAGGCGAGGAAGCCGACATTCCCGTAATCGAAGAGATAAAAGTAAGTGATATACGGATTGATTATCGCGACGTGCGGGACGCCAAAGTGCTTTACAGTCTGCGATTTGAAAATGCCACATTGACCAACGATTCAGTGAACGGCATAGGCAGCTATGAGATAACAGGTTCACTGGATGAACACAGCTTCAAGGCTGCGGGCAAGGTTGCCCCCCTGTATGCCCTCAGTCCCGCACAGCCGCGGCAATTTGATGTGAAGGCGGAAATTTTTGATATGAAGCTGACGGCGGATGGCAGCGTCAAATTTCCGTTCAAGGAATTCACTTATGCCGATTTTAAACTGGATGCGCCCAAGGGCCTTACCCGGGTGGCGGCTTATTTTGGCGTTGATTTGCCTGATTTGGGGGCCATAGAAGTTGCTGGAAACCTCACGCCATTCGGGGATGATCTTCACTTCGGCAATCTCCTTGCAAATTCAGGTAAAACCGACGCCAGTGGTTTTGTGATCGTTAAGCCGGCACAGCCACCACGCATAACTACTGACCTGCACTCAAAAGTTCTGGATCTGGAGCCTTACCAGGAGGCTACTAAAACGCCGCCTGCGCCAGTACGTCCAGGGAAAATTTTCCCTGAGGACAGCCTCTTGTTCGAACTTCCCCAGTCAGTGGAGATCGAGCTGCGCCACCGCATAGATAAACTGAAAGCCTGGGATCAGGAGTTTTCGAATGTGGCGCTGGTAGCCCAAATGAAAGAATCGGAATTACGGGCTACGCAGTTTGATCTGGATATGGCGGGTGGCCGCCTTTTTAATCGTTTCAGCGTGATCCCAGGTGACAAAGACATGGACTTGGCGCTGAACAGTCAGGCCAGGGCGATTGATCTGGCAACGCTATTCGAAAAATATGAATTGCCCATATATGCCAAGGGCAAGGCAACAATGCTGTTCGAGGGGAACAGCAACGGATCATCGATTGCCGGTCTGGCGGCGGGTTTAACGGGGCGGGTTTATTTTGATATTCAGCAGGGAACAATTCCCAAGCGGCTTTCCACACTGATGGGGGGCAGCCTCAAGAATTTGTTCGTTTCAGTTCAAAATATGTTTGAGGGCGAGAGGAATGATTCACTTATTCTGTGCGGATTTTCCGGATTTGAAATTAATCAGGGCGTGGCGGACAATAATGCGATGCTGCTGATAACGGACAATGCGATCATGAGCGGCAAGGGAACGATTGATCTGGGTACGGAACGCCTGAATCTGCGTTTGTCGCCAAGACCCCGGGATCTTTCCCTGCTTAATCTGGCCACCGATATAGATGTTAAAGGTACCCTGGCGGTTCCGCTGATCCAGGTGAACAAGGGCGCTGCGGCAAGGAAGGTTGGAAAGACCGCGCTTGGCGTGGCGCTGGGCCCGCTTGGACTGATCCTTGGCGCTGCCAGTTCAGTCATCTCCAGAAGTAATGATCGGGCGGGTGATGATCAATGCGCACATACCAGGAGCGCATTAATCGAGTCCCTGCAAGCAGGTGGCGCCTGGGAAGAACTTAACCAGAGTGCCGCAGGGCCATAGTAAACTTCTAAATGCTTGGTGTCAGGCGCACGAAATCCCTGTCATCAATCGGCATGAGTTCGGCCTCTTCCTGGGCGAAGGGCTCGAACCCCATACGCTGATAGAGCGGCAGGGCCCGGCCATGATCCAGCGTACAGGTCTGCACCTGCAGGCGCTTGGTTTCATCGCGCCAGGCCAGCGAAATGGCCTGTGACAGCAGAAACCGGCTTAGCCCGATGCCAGAAAATTCCGGCATTAATCCGAAAAACACCAGATCGGCATCCGGCAGGTTTCTGAAATCCAGCTCGAAAAACCCCGCGGGCACGCCACCGGCATACAGCACGTAAATTTCCACCATCTCGTGATGAATAATGTCCTGCAGTTCCGCATCGGACATGCGCTTGCGGTTTACCCAGGCGTAATCGCGCCCCACCATATGATAAAGATAGCGGTAAAAATGCAATGCCGGCTTTTCGGCCCGCAGCAGCGCATAATTGCGCAGCGGCGGCGGCACATGCAGGCTCAGCGGCTTTTTGTACATCTCAAGAAAAGTGACAGTGGTGCGAAGCTTTTTTGGCATCCGCCGTCCAGCCTATTTTTCAACCGGCAGGTCGGTCCTGCCGCCCCATTCCGCCCATGATCCATCATATAAGGCCTGGGCCTTGTGGCCCAGCCGCTGCAACGCCAGAAACACGACGGCCGCCGTTATCCCGGATCCGCAACTATTGATCACGGGTTTTGTCATGTCGATGCCCGCATTTTTTACAATCTGCTGCAATTCGGGAACGGGCTTCATGGCGCCATCGGCCTGCAACAGGCTGGCATAGGGCAGATTGATGGCGCCCGGAATATGCCCCGGCCGCACGCCGGGGCGGGGTTCGGGTTCAGTGCCCGCAAAGCGGCCCGGGCCGCGCGCATCCACCACCTGTTCCGCGCCGGTGCGCAGATTTTCCAGCATCTGGCCCACATCGCGCAGAATGAAACGATTAAGCCGCGCGGTAAAATGCCGCTCGCGCGGCATGGGCGGCATGTCTTCAACGGGCCGGCCTTCCGCTATCCATTTTGGCAGACCGCCATCCAGCACGGCGACATCCTCATGCCCCATGACACGGAACATCCACCAGACGCGCGCGGCGCTGAACAGGCCCGCGCCATCATAAACAATGATCCGGTTGCCGTCGCCCAGCCCCAGCTTGCGCATACGGCTGGCGAATTTTTCCTGGGAGGGCAGCATATGCGGCAATGGGCTGTCCGTATCGCAAACCTCATCAATATCAAAGAAAACGGCGCCGGGAATATGCCCTGCCTTATATTCGGCCCTGGCGTCGCGCTTGGCGTCCGGCAGATACCAGGAAGCATCCACCACGCACACATCCGGGGCGTTAAGGTGTTGGGCCAGCCATTCAGTGCTTACAAGGGTATTGGGAACGTCATTCGCCATGCTTGATTATAACCAGTCAGGAGTGGGAAGGTTTTTGCTTTCAAGGAATTTGGGATTAAACAGCTTGCTTTGATATCGGGTGCCGAAATCGCACAGCACCGTGACGATACGATGCCCCGGCCCCATCTGTTGCGCAAGCCGGATTGCGCCTGCGACATTGATACCTGTCGATCCGCCCATGCACAGGCCTTCCGCTTTCAGCAGATCAAATATAATTGGTACGGCCTCCAGATCGGGAATATTGAAGGATTCATCGATCGGCGCGCCTTCAAGATTGGCCGTCACCCGGCCCTGGCCAATGCCTTCGGTAATGGATTCGCCGCTGACTTTCAGTTCACCGGTCTTGATCCAGCTATGGATGGCCGAACCGTCTGGATCAGCGCAGGCCGTGACAATATGCCGGTTGCGTTCCTTGAGCGCCATGGAAACGCCCGCAAGCGTGCCACCGGTTCCGACCGAACAGATAAAGCCGTCAATCTTGCCATCTGTCTGCGCCCAGATTTCAGGCCCGGTTCCTTCATAATGCGCGCGCCGGTTGGCCACATTGTCGAACTGGTTGGCCCAGATCGCGCCCGCAGGTTCTTTTGCATTAAGTTCTGCTGCCAAGCGACCGGAATATTTGACATAATTATTATCATCGCGATACGGAACCGCGGGCACCTCAACCAGTTTCGCACCGGTCAGGCGGATCATGTCCTTCTTTTCCTGCGACTGGGTGTCGGGTATGACGATCACGGTTCTGAAGCCCAGCGCATTGCCCACCAGCGCCAGACCGATGCCGGTATTGCCCGCCGTTCCTTCCACAATGACGCCGCCGGGCTTCAACCGCCCGGATGCAATGGCGTCCCGGATAATGAACAGCGCCGCCCGGTCCTTGACCGACTGGCCGGGATTCATAAATTCGGCCTTGCCGAGTATCTCGCAGCCGGTCGCCTCGGATGCCTTGCGCAGCCGGATAAGCGGGGTATTGCCGATTGAGTCGGTCAGGCCGTTTCTGATTTCCATTTCTCTATTATCCTCAACGGCGCAAGCCGGATCAAGTGGCGGCAGGCGGAAACAGGCCTGATTCCCGTATAATACGATCCCTGTTCAGTTCCAGCCAGTACAGAGCGAAAGCCAAAGTGATATTGCAGATCCGGCCGCTGGCCACAGCCTGCAGCGCGGCCGTTCGCGGCATGACAATAACCCGGATATCTTCATCCTCATGGTCGCATCCATGAATGCCACCCACATGTTCCGTATCGGCGATCGCGCAGAAATAATGGATTTTTTCGGCAATGCAACCGGGGCTTTGGAAGAAATCGCCCATGCGGAAAACCTGCCCAAGCTGACACCCGGCCTCTTCCAGCGCTTCCCGGCGGGCGACATCTTCGGGAACCTCGTCAGGTTCAAACCGGCCCGCGATGGTTTCGATCAGCCAGGCTGCTTGCGGGCTGGCGCCGCCGCTATTGGCATAGGGGCCTGCGCGAAACTGTTCGATCAGCACAACCTCGTCGCGCACCGGGTCATAGGGCAGAACGACGACCGCATCCCCCGATATAAAGACTTCGCGCTGGATGGTTCCGGTCCAGCCTCCGTCATGCCGGCGATGCCGCAGGCGCAGCCGATCAACCGCGAAATAGCCCGAAAACACCCGGTCCCGCGCGATCAGCTCGACATCATCGGGTCCGAATGGCGGCTCTTCATTTGCGCCATATTTCATGTAAACACTCATGATTAGCAATAGGATAAAGAATAAAGTTCAGGCTTAATGTAAGCTATGAATCCACCGCCGGACGGTTGGATTCGACACTACGCATCAATTTACCATCTCTCATCCAGGAACGGGTTAGATTAAACCATCAGGTTAAATGCATTGATAAAACTTCGGTCGGGAATGGGATGAATAGATTGGCGGCACTAACCCCCGGGGATGGCTGCGCCTGGGTAACCGGGGCCAGTTCGGGCATTGGCCGGGCGGTTGCGCTGGCGCTGGCGCAACAGGGCTGGCGGGTTGCCGTCAGTGCGCGGGGTGCGGCGGAGCTTGGCACGCTTGTAGCCGAGGCCGTGGGGCTGGCAGGCTCCATCCATTCCTATCCGCTTGATGTGACCGACCCGGAACGGGCGGCGCAGGTCTGCGAGGCGATCTGGGGCGATCTGGGCCCCATTGCGCTGAGCATTTTTAACGCGGGCGTTTATCTGCCTGTCGAGCTTACCGGGGGTGCGTTCGACCGGCAGCCCTTCGCCACCAGTATGCAGATCAATTATCTGGGGGTGGTGAATTGTCTGGCCCCGGTCGCTTCCCGGCAGATGGCCCGGGGCAGCGGACATCTGGTCATTGTATCTTCCGTAACCGGCTATGGTGGTCTGCCCCGTGCCGCCGCCTATGGCCCGACCAAGGCCGCTCTGATCAATCTGGCCGAATGCCTGAAATTTGATCTGGACAAGGCAGGGGTTCGGATCAGCATTGTATGTCCGGGGTTTGTCGATACCCCGGCAACGGCCGGAAACCCGTTTCCGATGCCGTTCCTGATGCCCGCCGGGCTGGCGGCGCAGCGCATTCTTGCGGGTATTCACCGGCAGGACTTTGAAATTACCTTTCCGCGCCGCTTCACCTTTATGCTGAAATTTCTCAATCTATTGCCCTATGCCCTGTATTTCCCGCTGGTGAAGCGCATCACCGGCTGGCGTTAGGGCAGCTTTATCCGGGCAACGGCGCCAGCACAATTTTATTGCCCTTCATGGCGATTGCCAGCCTGCCATGCTTCAAATCAAGCGCAGCCAGGCCGAACAATTCCCGCCGCCAGCCATGCATGGCGGGCACATCGGCTTCGTCATTGGTGGCGATACGCTCCAGATCGGCGCTGCTGGCGACCAGCTTGCTGGCTACGCCCGCCTCTTCGCATTTGATTTTCAGCAGCACCTTCAGCAGCTCCACAATGCCGCCCAGTGACGGGCCATTCTGGTCGCGCTCGGGCAGAGGCGGCAATTCCGCCTCCGGCACATCCAGGCCAAGACGTATCGCCGCCAGCAGCGACGCCCCCAGCTTGCCATCGGCAAAGCCCGAGGTGACCGATCGCAGCTTGCCCATTTCGGCCAGCGTGTGCGGCGGATGCGCGGCGATTTCCAGCAGCGCTTCATCGCGGATCACCCGGTTGCGGGGCAGATCGCGCGCCTGCGCCTCGGTTTCCCGCCAGGCGGTAATTTCCCGCAACACGCCCAGAAACCGGCGATTGCCGCCCCGCGTTTTGATTCGCAGCCAGGCTTCGCGCGGGTCTGTCACATAGGTTTTGGGATCGGTGAGGGTCGCCATTTCCTCCGAGAGCCACGCTTCGCGGCGATTTTTGTGTAATTCGCGCGCCAGCCATTCATAGACGCCGCGCAGATGCGTGACATCCTGCATGGCGTATTTCAGCTGCCGCTCGCTCAGCGGCCGCACCGACCAGTCGCTGAAGCGCGAGCTTTTATCAATATGAACTTTGCTGATCTTACGGGCCAGCGTGTCATACCCAACCGAATCGCCAAAGCCGCACACCATGGCCGCCACCTGGGTGTCGAACATGGGTTTGGGAATGACCCCGCCATCATGGTGAAAGATTTCCACATCCTGACGGGCGGCATGAAAAACCTTCAAAACGCTGGTATTGGCCATCAATTCATAGAGCGGCGACAGATCCATGCCCGGCGCCAGCGGATCAATGATCAGCTCGTCCTCCGGGCCTGCGATCTGCACCAGACACAGGCGCGGCCAGAAGGTCTTTTCCCTGAGAAATTCCGTATCAACGGTGATATAGGGGGCCAGGGCCAGCCTTGCGCAACATTCCGCCAGCGCGTTCGTATCCAGAATAAGTTTCATGCACCAGCTATAGCGGAACGCGCCTGTCCAGTCGCGCAAAAAAGCTTGGCGGCACTTGACAATTAGCGGGCTTCCATGCGCTTCTCCCCTCCAATCTGACTGGAAAAGAGACTATGCATTTATATCGTACTCATACCTGTGGTGAACTGCGTCCGGAACATGTGGGCAGCACGGTGCGCCTGTCTGGCTGGGTTCATCGCAAGCGCGATCATGGCGGGCTTATTTTCATCGATCTGCGGGATCATTATGGCCTGACGCAATGCGTGCTGGACCCGTCCTCACCGGTTTTTGCCGCCCTTGAGCAGGTCCGCCCGGAATGGGTGATCACCCTGACCGGCAGCGTCGTGGCGCGCGCCGCGGATACGGTCAACGCCAATCTGCCAACAGGCGCCGTGGAAATCAGTATCCGGGAATACGCCCTGATCTCGCAGGCGCAGGAATTGCCCATGCCGGTATTTGGCGAGCAGAACTATCCGGAAGAAATTCGTTTGCGGAACCGCTTTCTGGATTTACGCCGCGAAAAACTGCACCGCAATATCATGCTGCGCAGCAAGGTGATCGCCTCCCTGCGGCGGCGCATGGAAGGGCAGGGCTTTACCGAGTTTCAGACCCCGATCCTGACCGCCTCCAGCCCTGAAGGCGCGCGCGACTTTCTGGTTCCCAGCCGCATGCATCCGGGGCAGTTCTATGCGCTTCCACAGGCCCCGCAGCAATTCAAACAGCTCATCATGGTGGCGGGCTTTGATCGCTATTTCCAGATCGCGCCCTGTTTTCGCGACGAAGACGCGCGCGCCGACCGTTCACCCGGAGAGTTTTATCAGCTTGATATTGAAATGTCGTTCGTCACCCAGGAAGATATCTTCATGGCGGTCGAGCCGGTGCTGCATGGCGTGTTCGAGGAATTTGCCGATGGCCGTAAAGTGCCGCCGCGTCCGTTCCCGCGCATTCCCTATTCCGAGGCGATGCTGAAATATGGCAGCGACAAGCCGGATCTGCGCAACCCGATTGAAATCTGTGACCTGACGGAATTTTTTGCACTCGACGTGGTTACGTTCAACGCCTTCAAGAAACCCATCGCCTCAGGCGGCGTGGTGCGCGCCATTCCCGCACCAGGTGCTGCGGCGCAACCGCGCAGTTTCTTTGACAAGCTAAATGAATGGGCGCGCACGGATATGGGCGCGCCGGGGCTGGGTTACGTCATTCTGGAAGAAGAGGCGGGCGCGCTGGTCGGCCGCGGCCCGATCGCCAAATTCATTCCGGGCGATATTCTGGCGCAGATGGCGGCGCGTGCCGGGGCAAAGGCAGGTGACGCCATTTTCTTTGCCTGCGACAAGCCAATTCAGGCAGCGGCGCTGGCGGGCGCGGCACGCATGCGCATCGGCGAGCAGCTTGAAATTTGTGAAAAGGATGTTTTCAGATTTTGCTGGATCGTTGATTTTCCGATGTTCGAGCTTGACGAAAAGACCGGCAAGATCGATTTCGCGCATAATCCGTTTTCCATGCCGCAGGGCGGGCTGGAGGCGCTGGACACAGCCGATCCCCTCAGCATCAATGCTTTTCAATATGACATTGTCTGTAATGGCACGGAGCTGTCATCGGGCGCGGTGCGCAACCACCGCCCTGACATCATGTACAGGGCGTTCGAAATAGCAGGATATGACACCGCCACGGTGAACAAGCGGTTTGGCGGAATGATTTCGGCCTTCAAATTTGGCGCGCCGCCGCATGGCGGTATTGCGCCGGGTGTCGACCGCATCGTCATGCTGCTGGCCGATGAGCCAAATATCCGTGAGGTCATTCTGTTCCCGATGAACCAGCAGGCGCAGGATTTACTGATGAATGCGCCAGCGGAGGTTTCCCCGGAACAGTTACGCGAATTGCATATCCGCGTCGTTCCGCCGCCCAAAACAAGCCGCAATTGATTTCTATGGTTTGGAGGTTAGCGGAACAAGCCCCGGCAGAATTCCGGCTGGCTGCTGCGGGGATGTGGCGGTGACCAGATCTCGGGTGGATTGGCCCACCCGGCTGCACAGGATCAGCGACAGGTTGAACAAAACACGCGCGGCGATGGCCGGCATTTTGTCCATAATGCGGCGGACAATGTCCTGGCTTAGAACCAGCAGTTCGGTATCTTCTGTCGTTACGACATCAGCGGTGCGCGGCACTTCGGACAGATAGGCCAGCTCGCCAAATATATCGCCGCGATTAAGCCGCGCGACTTCGGCTTTGTCCGGTCCCGCCAGAACCTTGACCGCACCGGACAGGATCACAAACATTTCCTTGCCCATCTGGCCGGCCTTGACGATCGGCATATTCTTGCGGCAATTCAGCACCGATCCCGCACGAATAAAGGCCATGGCTTCCTGATAGCCCAGCCCCTCCAGCAGCGGTATCCCGGCGTTTGGCGTCTGGTTCAGTTTGCGCGCCAGAAAATGCCAGAATTCATCATCCGCCATCGCGGCCTCGACCGGCGCATGGGCATAATCCGGATAGGCGCGCGAGAACCAGTTGCCGGTTTCCGGTGGATTGTTCATGCCGCGCGCGATCTGAGTCAGCGGTGATTTAACCTTGGCCAGATGCTGAAAATCCTGTGTCACCATCACCAGCGGCACCTGATAGCCCAGCGCGTCATCCATGAAATTTTCGCGGAACTGACGATAGCCCAGCCTTTGATAGAGCGGCAGCAGGGCCGGTGCGCATTGGGTGAAATCAAACAGGCTGTCATTCTGGCGGGCAAGTTTATAGATGGCGCTCAGCGCCAATGACGCCGCCTGGCTGCTGGCCCATTTGGGCGAAATCACGAGCTGGCCGCTAAGCGACAAAGACTGCACGCCGAATTCACGAAACGGGCCAAACCCTTCCAGACTGGTAATATCGGAAAGATTGTTCTCGGCCAGCCTGACATTAATCCGCGCCGACGCCACCAGATCATGGCCGGCCGATTGGGCGACGTAAATATGCATTGCGGATTTGTCGAGCGGATCGACGATTTCTTTGGTGCGATGATTGGCGTGCGGCGGTTTGGCGTCCAGCTCTTCGACCTTGACCCGGTACCGGAAGCGGTAAATACGGCGCCGTTCCTCATCATCACGCGCGATGAAGACCTGAAGTTTTGAGCTTTGCGGGGCGCCGTCTAACATCTGTAAACATTGGATGAACTTGATGAATACAGGGTTAAGGCCCGAAAAAAGGGGGCCGTCACGGCAATGCCAGGCGGCCCCAGTTTTCAGCAGGGAAGACTCCGATGACTATTCGGAGGTACGCAACGCAACTAACTGCCGAAAATCCTTAATTTCCTGGTAAGCTTATGTTACGAGCAACCATTGGTCGCTCCACATGTGTTGCACTTCATACAGGTACCGTTGCGAACCAGCGTGAAATTCCCGCATTCGCCGCAACTTTCACCCTCATAACCTTTTACCTGCGCCTCCATCAGAAGGCTGGTCTGCGTCTTGCCGCCGCTGCTGATCGTGGCGCTTATGGCAAAATTTTCGCTGCTGACCATGGGGCCGGTGCCGGTCCGCATTTCGCTGAGCAGGCTGGCCTGCAATTCCTGCTGCGCCGCGTCGTCCGCCCGGCTGGCGGCCCCCCCGGGCAGCACGACCAGACGGCTGCGCACAAAACCAGTGCTGGTAACCTTCTGGACCTGCCCGGTTACCCCTTCAATGCCCGTACCCATCGCGTCGAAATGATATTCGTCGGGTGCGACATGCGCCAGATCCCCGCGCCCCAGATAGGAAATGGCCAGTTCGCGGAACACATAATCGACAATCGAGGTGGCGCTTTTGATCACGTCATTGCCCTGCACCATTCCCGCCGGTTCAAAGCGGGTAAAGGTGAAGGCGTCGACAAATTCCTCCAGCGGCACGCCATACTGCAGGCCAATGGAAATGGCGATGGCGTAATTATTCATCAGGCTGCGAAAGGCCGCGCCTTCCTTGTGCATGTCGATGAAAATTTCACCCAGCTTGCCATCTTCATATTCGCCGGTGCGCAAATAAACCTTGTGTCCGCCGACAATCGCCTTCTGGGTATAGCCCTTGCGGCGTTGCGGAAGCCGCCGTCGCGCGGCGGCTTTTTCCATCGTATGGTGCGCCATCTGTTCGGCGACCAGTTGCGCACGCGCGGCTGCGGGCGCCTCGATAACCGTCTGCACGGTCTCCTGCGCGGTTTCCACATCCTGGTCGAGCAATTGCGCGTTCAGCGGCTGGCTGAGTTTTGATCCGTCGCGATACAGCGCGTTGGCCTTGATGCCCAGCCGCCAGGATTTCATATAGGCGCGCGAGCATTCTTCAATCGTGGCGTCATTCGGCATGTTGATGGTTTTGGAGATGGCGCCCGAAATGAAGGGCTGGCAGGCGGCCATCATTTCAATATGGCTGTCCACGCTCAGATAGCGCTTGCCGATGCGCCCGCAAGGATTGGCGCAATCAAACACCGGCAGATGTTCGTTCTTCAGCCCCGGCGCGCCTTCCAGCGTCATCGTGCCGCAGCAATAGAGATTGGCCGCTTCGATCTCGGCCTGGGTAAAGCCAAGCTCGCCCAGCAGATTGAAATTCACATCCTCGGACAGTTCCTTGCTGATACCCAGTACACCGGTCAGGAAATCCTCGCCCAGCGACCATTTGTTGAACACGAACTTGATGTCAAAGGCCGATTCGAGTCCCGCTTCAACGATGTCCAATTGCGTCTGTCCAAAACCGCGCGCGCGCAGTGATTCGTGATTAATGCCGGGGGCGCCGGCCAGGGTGCCGCGGCCAACCGCATAATCGATAATGGTCTCGATCTGCTGCTGGCTATAACCCAGCACCTGCAGTGCAGGCGGCACGGTCTGATTGATGATCTTGAAATAACCGCCACCGGCCAGCTTCTTGAATTTGACCAGCGCGAAATCCGGCTCGATTCCAGTCGTATCGCAATCCATCACCAGGCCGATCGTGCCGGTCGGCGCAATCACGCTGGCCTGCGCATTGCGATAGCCATGCGCCTTGCCCAGAATCACGGCCCGGTTCCAGGCGGCTTTGGCCGCTGCGATCAGTGCTGTGTCCGGGCAACTGGCCGCGTCGAGCGGTACGGGCGGCGTATGCAGCCCTTCATAGCCGTGATTTTCACCATGCGCTGCGCGCTGATGATTGCGCATCACCTGCAACATTGCTTCGGCATTGCGCTCATAGCCCGGGAATGCGCCCAGCTCGCGCGCCATCTCGGCCGAGGTGGCATAGGCGATGCCGGTCATAAGGGCGGAAATGCCGCCGGCAATGGCGCGACCCGCGGCGCTGTCATAGCCAAGCCCCATGCCCATCAGCAGACCGCCGAGATTGGCAAAGCCCAGTCCAAGCGTGCGATATTTATAGGAGAGTTCAGCAATACGCTTGGACGGGAACTGCGCCATCATGACCGAAATTTCCAGCACTATGGTCCACAGCGCCACGGCGTGAGAGAAGCCCGCCACATCAAACGCGTCCACGCCATCCTGGAACCGCATCAGATTAAGCGAGGCCAGATTGCACGCTGTATCATCCAGGAACATATATTCCGAACAGGGGTTGGATGCCCGGATTGGCCCGCTTTTGGGGCAGGTGTGCCAATCATTGATGGTGGTGTGAAATTGCAGCCCCGGATCGGCGGACGCCCAGGCGGCCTCGCCAATGCGATCCCATAATTTGCGGGCGGGCAGGGTCTTGGTCGGGACGCCGTCAATGCGCCGGGTTAATGTCCATTCCTTGTCCAGTTCAACCGCTTTCAGAAACTCGTCTGTTACCCGCACGGAATTATTGGAGTTTTGCCCGGAGACAGTCAGATAGGCTTCGGAATCCCAGTCAGTGTCGAAGGTCGGGAAATCAATTCGCTTATATCCCTGCCGGGCAAGCTGCACCGCGCGCTGAATATAATTTTCCGGCACCATCATGGCGCGGGCGTTGCGAATTTCCTGCCGCAGGGCCGGGTTCTTTTTCGCATCGAAACATTCATCACCGTCACTTTTGCAATTAATGCAGGCGCGCATGACGGCGTTGAGATGTTTTTCAAGCAGCTTTGAACCGGAAACCAGAGCGGCGACTTTCTGCTCCTCGAGCATTTTCCAGTCGATAAAGGTTTCAATGTCAGGGTGATCCACATCCACGATCACCATTTTGGCGGCGCGCCTTGTGGTGCCGCCGGATTTGATGGCCCCCGCGGCGCGATCGCCAATGCGCAGAAAGCTCATCAGACCGGAGGATTTGCCGCCGCCGGACAGCGATTCATTTTCGCCGCGCAGGGCGGAAAAATTGGTTCCGGTGCCGGAGCCATATTTGAACAGGCGCGCTTCGCGCACCCATAAATCCATAATGCCACCCTCGTTCACCAGATCATCGCTGACGCTCTGAATGAAACAGGCATGCGGCTGGGGGCGCTCATAGGCGCTGCTGGAGCGCTGCACTTCGCCGCTCTGATGGTCGACAAAGAAATGGCCCTGCGCCGGCCCATCAATGCCATACGCCCAATGCAGGCCGGTATTGAACCATTGCGGGCTGTTAGGGGCGCACATCTGGTTGGCCAGCATGTAGCGCATTTCATCGAAAAAGGCGCGCGCATCGTCCTGACTGTCGAAATAGCCGCCCTTCCAGCCCCAATAGGTCCAGGCGCCCGCCATCCGGTCAAATACCTGCACGGCCTGCATTTCGGGTCCAAAGCGCTTGGTGGGATCGATCCGCTGAAGCGCCACCTCGTCCGGCACATTGCGCCACAACCAGGCTGGCACATCCGCTTCCTCGACGGGAAGCAGTTCCACCGGTACGCCGGCCTTGCGAAAATATTTCTGCGCCAGAACGTCACAAGCTACCTGACTCCAGCTTGCAGGCACGCTGATGCCCTGCAATTGGAACACCGTCGATCCGTCGGGATTGCGAATCTCGCTATTCGCCGTGCGAAACGCGATGTTGGCGTAGGGAGACTGGCCTGCTTTCGTATAGTGACGCTTCACGCGCATATTTACCGCCCTGATTCATTGTTTGTCTGGTCTGGCTGAGACTTTCAGGACGCAATGCGATGATGGATTCGAATATTTGTTCATCAGCACTACATCTGGTGTCTTATCAACCAGGGACCACCAAGACTAGGCGATAGAGAAATAAGCGCAACAAGATTTTGTGGATAAAATCCCTATGTCCACAACATACCGGGGTGTGTATAACTTTCACCTTAACGCTGCCCTATATAAATTATCATTATAAATCAATATATTGGTGTGCAGGCTTCATGGTGGCAGCAAAAATCACACTATCGGAAAAATTTTTTGTGAGACGGTTTGCAGCCGCACCACCTTGCCGGGGACAGGACCTTATGCGCTGGACCTTCGTCATCGCCGATGCCATATTCGCCTCGGATTCAGCGCTGCTTCGCGTTGATTTGCGCGCTGAGCCTGATTTAGCCAAACTGGAGATCCTATGAGCAGCCTGATCAAGCAGCTATTCACCTGGTGGGACGGGCAAAGCGCCGGAACCCGCTTATGGACATGGCGAAAAGGGGTCCGGGTCGGGACCGATTCCAACGGCAATATCTATTACCGCGAGCGCAAACGGGATCGCCGCTGGGTGATTTATAATGGCGATGTGGAGGCTTCACGCATCCCGCCGGAATGGCATATCTGGCTGCATCATACCGTGGACGAATTGCCTGGTGAGGCGACGCACAAGCACAAAAAATATGAACGCGCCCATCTGCCGAATCAAACCGGCACGCCAAACGCCTATCGCCCGAAGGGCAGCATCCTGACCGGAGCCGTCAAACCCAAAGCCGCGGGCGCCTATGAAGCCTGGAAGCCGGAAGGCTGATCATGGGGGGAAATCTAGTCGAGACCATGATCGGTGCGGCGGTGCTCGCAGTGGCTGGTATCTTTGTGGCCTTTGGTTATTCCACCAGTAGCATCACCAGCGATGGCGGTTTCAGGCTGATTGCCAAATTCAACCGGGTCGATGGATTGACGTTGGGCAGTGATGTGCGCGTGTCGGGCATCAAGGTCGGAACCGTTATAGATCAAAGGCTTGATCCAAATACTTATCAGGCCGTGATAGAATTGGACATCCATCAGGGGGTTCAGCTTCCCGATGATTCGTCGGCCAAGATCACCAGCGAAGGCTTGCTGGGCGCGACCTATCTGTCGCTGGAGGCGGGTGGCAGCGAGGACTATCTGCAAAGCGGCGACGAGATTCGCTTCACCCAGGGCTCGATTGATTTAATGAGTTTGATTAGTCAGGCTATTTATTCCTCCGGCAGTTCCAGCGCGAAAGACGGTGACGCCGCCGGCGGCGGTGCTGAAAAGAAATGATATAATGGCAGTCTCTCCCGAATCGGCCATTTCCGGCACGCAGCTATGGCAGGCCGAATCCTATGCGCGGAATGCCCGGTTTGTTGCGGATCTGGCCAGCCCCGTGGTTGATTTGTTAAACCCGCGACCGGGCGAGCGGATATTGGATCTGGGGTGCGGGGATGGCGCGCTCAGCCTGTCCATTATGGCGCGGGGCGCGGAACTTACCGGGATTGATTCAAGCCCGCCGCTGCTGGCGGCGGCGCGCGCCAGCGGTGTCAACGCCATCAGCGGCGACGCCAGGGATTTGCCTTTCACCCAATGTTTTGACGCCGTTTTCACAAATGCGGTGCTGCACTGGATATTGCAGCCCGATCTGGTGATTCACGCCGTCGCCAAAGCCTTGCGTCCGGGCGGCCGGTTCGTTGGCGAATTTGGCGGCCACGGCAATGTGGCGGCAATCGTGACCGCCCTTCGGGCGGTGGCCCGGCGTTACGGTCTGGATGAGAGCGAGGTTTCGCCCTGGTTCTTTCCAACGCCTGATGAATACGCCGTTAGGCTGACGGCGGGCGGTTTTCAGGTGGACAATATAGAATTGGCGCCGCGCCCGACGCCCTTGCCAACCGGAATCGAAGGCTGGCTGGAAACCTTCAGGGGGCCTTTCTTCCGCCTGCTGCCGGATGAAAAACGCGACGCCATCCGTCAGGAAGTTATCGATCTGCTAAAGCCCTCTCTGTGTGATTCGCGGGGCAACTGGACGGCGGATTATGTCCGGCTGCGTTTTGCCGCGCGTTTGAAGGGTTAGAGATGCGCCGCATCAGTTTCATAAATGCGCCGGGCGGCAAATGGTCATTTGCAATGCTGATCATTGTGCTGATGGCGCCGGGCCCGTCAGTGGCGCAGGACATCATTCCCCCTTCCGAACCGGAACCCGCGCTGGATGTGCCCAGCCTGGAGGAAGAGCTTGGCGGCGTTGCGCCCTGGAATCAGCCGCCGCCCGCGGCCTCAGCGCCCGCGGCGCTGCCGGCGCCTGAAGTTGAAACGGAAGAGCAGCGCCGCGCCAGAACGGTCAGTTTGAATGGCCTCGACAAGATCACCGGCCGCATCCTGTCATTTGAAGCGCCGATCGACAAGCCGGCGCAATTCGGCTCGCTTCAGATCACGGCCCGCACTTGCCACAAACGCCCGCCGGAAGAACCCCCCGAAACCAGCGCCTATCTTGAGATCGAGGATTTTGGCACGGCTGTCACGGCGGCCAGCGGCAAGGCCAAGGGACAGAATGTTTTTTCGGGATGGATGTTTGCATCCAGCCCGGCCCTGTCGGCGCTGGAGCATCCGATCTATGATGTCTGGGTGATTGATTGCAAAACCTCCCTGCCGGAACAATGACCGGGCAGGGAGTAAAAATCGCCCGCGCTATTGATGGCGCGGCGTAATAATTGCTGATACTTCGCGCGTGGAATTTCCTCGCCGCCAAACTGGGCCAGATGCGGCGTCAGAAATTGCGTGTCCAGCAGCATAAACCCGCCCGCGCGCAGACGCGCCACCAGATGCGTCAGGGCGACTTTGCTGGCGTCGCGCGCCCGGCTGAACATGCTTTCACCGAAAAACGCCGCGCCTAGCTGCACGCCATAGATGCCGCCCATAAGTTCGCCATCCATACAGCATTCCACGCAATGGGCATGACCCTGTTCAAACAGGGCGGTATAGAGGCTGATAATCTGTTCATTGATCCAGCTTTCATCATGGCCGGGGCGGGGCGCGGCGCAGGCCCGCATGACCTGCTCGAAGGCGCTGTCGATGCGTATCTCAAAGCGCTCCGAACGAATGGTGCGCGCCAGCCTGCGTGATATGTGAAAATGCTCCAGCGGCAAAATGCCGCGCAGTTCGGGATCAAGCCAGAACAGTTCCGGATCATCGCGCCGCTCCGCCATGGGAAAATATCCATGGGCATAGGCGCGCAACAGCAGCTCAGGTGTGAGTTCCGGCATTTAGCGCTTGAACTTTTCAACCTTTGGCAAGATGGGATTCAAGCCAGTGAATATCATATTCGCCCTTGATAAATTCCGGTTCTTTCAGCAGCGCCCGGTGCAGATCCAGCGTCGTTTCAATGCCATCAATGACAAATTCATCCAGCGCCCGGGCCAGCCGCATAATGCATTCCCGCCGGTCGCGGCCATGCACGATCAGCTTGCCGATCATGCTGTCATAAAAAGGCGGTATCCGGTATCCGGCATAGGCAGCGGAATCAACGCGCACCCCAAGGCCGCCCGGCACATGGAAATTCCGGATGGCGCCGGGGCTCGGCACAAAGGTTCTGGGATGTTCGGCATTGATGCGGCATTCAATGGCATGGCCGCGCATGACAATATCCTGCTGTTTGAAGCTTAGCGGCAGGCCGCTGGCCACCAGAATTTGTTCGCGCACCAGATCAATGCCGGTCACCATTTCGGTCACCGGATGTTCGACCTGCAGCCGTGTGTTCATTTCAATAAAATAAAATTTTCCGTTCTCGTAAAGAAATTCAATGGTGCCCGCGCCCAGATAACCTATTTTGGCCATCGCCTTGGTCACGATGCGGCCAATGTCGCGGCGCGCCGAATCATCCAGCGCCGGCGAAGGGGATTCTTCCAGCACCTTTTGATGGCGGCGCTGCAAGGAACAGTCACGCTCGCCCAGATGCACGACATTGCCATGCGAATCCGCCATGATCTGAATTTCAATATGGCGTGGATGCGCCAGATATTTTTCCAGATACATGGCGTCATCGCCAAACGCCGCCTTGGCTTCGTTACGCGCCGTGGCCAGCGCCTCGGCAAGCTGGCCCGGCTCCATGGCCACTTTCATGCCGCGCCCGCCGCCGCCCGCCGCCGCCTTGCACAATACCGGAAAGCCGATTTTTGCCGCTATCTGCGCCGCATCCGAATCATTTACGGCGCCCGGCGATCCCGGAACTACGGGAATGCCCGCCGCAATCATGGCCTGTTTGGCGGCGATCTTGTCGCCCATCGTCTGGATATGTTCCTTGCGCGGGCCGACGAAAGTAATTTTATGCGCCGCCAATATTTCGGCGAAGTTCGCATTCTCCGAGAGAAAGCCATATCCGGGATGCACAGCGTCCGCGCCGGTGATTTCGCAGGCCGTTACGATGGCCGGAATATTCAGATAAGATTTGGCGGCGGCAGGCGGGCCGATACAGACGCTTTCATCGGCCAGCCGCACATGCATGGCTTCTGAATCCGCCGTGGAATGCACCGCAACCGTTGCGATGCCCATCTCCCGGCAGGCGCGATGGATGCGCAGCGCGATTTCACCCCGGTTGGCTATCAGCAGCTTTTTGATCATGGGCATGGCGGGACCATTGTCAGCCTGCGTGTCATTCAATAATGGCCAGCGGTTCGCCGAATTCCACGGGATGTCCATCCGTGACGAGAATGCGCACCACCTTGCCCGAGCGCGGCGCCGCAATCGGGTTCATGGTTTTCATGGCCTCGATAATGAACAGGGTCTGCCCGGTTTCAACCGCGTCTCCCACAGCGATAAAGGGCGTTGCGCCCGGTTCCGGCGACAGATAGGCCGTGCCCACCATCGGAGAGGTGACAACGCCCGGATGTGCGGCCAGATTTTCGGATGCGGCAGGCTGCGCCGTCTGGGCCGGCGCGGCAGCACCCGGGGCATAGTGCATGACGGGCGCGGCTGCGCCGGGCTGGCGGGCAACCCGCACACGCAGGCCTTGATGCTCGATCTCGATTTCCGTCAGCCTTGTTTCATCGAGCAGTTCCGCAAGCGCGCGGATCATGTCCTTGTCTATTTTTTCTTTATTCATGCTTCTTTCCGTTAGCTGACAATGTCGCGCAGTGCTTCCAGCGCAAGCACATAGCCCCGCGCGCCAAAGCCGCAGATCAGGCCAAGCGCCACCGGGGTAATGTAGGAATGATGGCGGAACGTCTCACGCTGAAAAAGGTTTGACAGATGCACCTCCACAACGGGTTTCTCAGCGGCGCGCAAGGCGTCCAGAATGGCGACCGAGGTATGCGTATAGCCGCCGGCATTGATGATGATGGCGTCGGCATTGTCCCGCCCCCATTGAATCCAGTCAACCAGTTCGCCTTCCTGATTGGATTGGCGGAAGTCCAGCTGCCAGCCAAGCGCCAACGCGGATTTGTTCATCAGCTGATGAATGTCATCCAGCGTGGTTGTTCCATAGATTTCCGGCTCGCGCGCGCCGAGCAGGTTCAGGTTAGGGCCGTTAAGCACAAGTATAAGCGCCGGCATGGAGACTCCCAATTGGATTAACCCCCGCTTTGTAGCCTGACTGGGCCTTTGAGGGAAGTCCTGCTGGGCAGGGCGGTTTTTCAACGGCGTTAGCGGCATCCGGTCTGGTTTCAGGATAAACCAGTTTCAGGATTGCAGCGCCGCGGTTATTTTTGCGGCAATGGGCTGAAGCGAGGCCGGGTCCACCATATTGCGGGCATGCAAAGCCAGATCCTGACCGCTGGTGCGGGGGATGACATGGAAATGGATATGGAAAACGGTCTGGCCCGCCGCGCCGCCGTTAAACTGGTACACGCCGATGCCATCGGGCTGCAGGGCAAGCTTCACCGCCTGGGCGAGCCGGTGGGTGGCGCGAATAAGTATGGCGGCCTCATCGGCGCTGATCTCATGAATATTGGCGGCATGGCGTTTGGGAATGACCAGGCAATGTCCCGGCGATTGCGGCATCACGTCCATGAATGACAGTGTGTCCGCATCCTCATGCAGTTTGACCGCGCCGATCTCGCCGCGCAGAATTTTACAGAAAATGCAATTGGGGTCGCTGCTCATTCTTCTTCCTCCTCGTCCGGATTTCTTCTGAATGGCGAATGCCCAGCCAGTATTTCCGAATCCTGGCTGACATGCATGCGTTCCTGGGTCAGGAAATGCGCGATTGCATCGCGCAGCCGCGGCTCCCTGATCCAGTGCGCGCTATAGGTCAGATTGGGAAGATAGCCGCGCGCCAGCTTATGCGCGCCCTGTGCGCCCGCCTCGACGCGGGGCAGGCGGCGTTGAATGGCGAATTCGATGGCCTGATAGTAACAGGCTTCGAAATGCAGGAACGGATGCTCCTCGATACAGCCCCAGTTGCGCCCGAACAGGGCTTCATCGCCGATAAAATTTATGGCGCCCGCGATCAGTTTGCCGTCGCGGCTGCACATGACCAGCGCGATTTTATCCGCCAGAGTTTCGCCGATCATGCTGAAAAACTGCCGCGTCAGATAGGGCCGCCCCCATTTGTTGCGCCCGGTATTCATATAGCAGCGGTAAAACGCCTGCCAATGCGCTTCGGTGATCGCCGCGCCGGTCAGCATTTCAACTGTGACGCCATTGGCCAGCGCTTCGCGGCGTTCCTTGCGGATCTGTTTGCGTTTGCGCGAATTCAGGCTGTTCAGGAAATCGTCAAAATCCTGATAGTCCTGGTTCATCCAGTGGAATTGATAATCCGTGCGTTGCAGGAAATCAGCCGCGCCAAGCCGCTCCCATTCCTGTTTTTCCATGAAAGTGACATGCAGCGATGAAACCCCCGACCTTCCGGCAATTTCCTTGCTGGTCTGGATCAGAGCCTCGCGATGCAGCACAGCGTTGGGATGCGGGCGGATCAGAATGCGCCGCCCGGGGGCGGGCGTAAAAGGCACACAGACCTGCAGCTTGGGATAATAATCCCCGCCCGCCCGGTGATAGGCGTCGGCCCAGGAATGATCAAAGACATATTCGCCCTGGGAATGCGATTTGAGATACATCGGCATGGCGCCCATCAGACTGCCATCGGCGGCTTCCAGAAGCAGATGTCGCGGCGCCCAGCCGGTCTCTGGCGTCGCCGATCCGGATTTTTCCAGCGCCAGCAGAAAAGCATGCGACAGGAACGGGATATAGGGAACTTCTTCCCCCGGCGGCAAGCCGGCGGGGTTGGCGCAAGCGTCCCATTGCGCGGCGCTGATTGCATCAATGCTTTCGATAATGCGTGCGCGAAGCTTTCCGCCAGTGTCAGGCATTAAATCCCTCAAATATAAAACTGTCCGTATAGCGCCGTGCGATGGCGGTTTGCTGCGCCGTGCGCACGGTCCAGCATAGCAGTGGAATGCGCTGACGCCGGACGGCGCGGGTGGCTGGCCCCGGCAGATCCCGCACATTATAGGATATAAAATGCGGCTGGCTTTTCTCGCAGCTCCATAATTTTCCCCAGGCCAGCCGTTGCGCCCAGGCCAGGCCGCGCTCCGGCCGGGAAACAAAATTCTGCGCGATCTGCCCGCGGGTATAGGCCGGCGCATTTTCAACAAACCAGGCCATGCTGGCCGGATTAAAAGATTGCACGGCGAATGGCCCGGAATAATCCGCCAGCAGTTCGGCGATACGCGCCTCCAGCGGTCCGATGCGCGCATTTTTGGGCACCTTGATCTCGATCAGCAGAGGCGCGCGGCCAGCCACCCATGCCAGCATTTCGGCAAATGCCGGAATATATTCCGGGCTGTTCAGAAGACGCAGTTTTCCCAGCGCTTTGTGATCCAGCCCCGCAACCGGTCCCTTCGCATTTGTCATGCGATCCAGAGTAAAATCATGAAACACCACCGGTACGCCATCGCCCGCCGCCTGCACATCCAGTTCCATGCCATAGCCCTTTTGGACCGAAGCCTGAAACGCAGCCAGACTGTTTTCGGGCGCGGCGCCCGCATTATCAAACAGCCCGCGATGGCTATAGAGATATTTTTTCAACCATTCAGTCATGGCTTAACGGGCAGGCCCGATTTCAAAAACGCCCGCCACTTCGACCGCGACATCAAAAGGCAGGCTGTTGCAGCCGACCGCAAAGCGCGTATGTACGCCTTTGGGCCCAAGCACTTCAGCGATAAGATCCGATGCGCCATTCATCACGGCGGGATGATCGCCAAATTCCGGCGTCGAATTGACAAACCCCTCGATGCGCACACAACGGCGCACCCGGTCGAGATCGCCATCACAGGCCTCGCGCAGCGCCGCCAGCAGATTGATGGCGCACAGGCGAGCCGCCTGCTGGCCGCCTGCCACATCAAATGCGGCCCCGCATTTGCCGCGCCATTCCAGCCCCTTTGGCCCAACCGGCACCTGGCCCGAAATGAACACCAGATCGCCGGTAATCACATAGGGCGTGTAATTAGCCGCGGGCGGCCGGGGCTTTGGCAGTTCAATACCCAATTCAGCGAGGCGTTGCTCTGTGCTATTAGTCATGTGAAGACTCCTGCATGGTGAGTGCATAATAGCATCGGAATGAACAGAACGTCATGACAACTTCCAGCCCGACCATGCCCGCGGAGTGGGAGCCGCATCAGCGCAGCTTCATGGCCTGGCCCTGCCGCGACAGCCTGTGGGGCAGTGCGGCGGCGCTGGAAAAGGCGCGGCTGGCTTATGCCGCCGTGGCCAGGGCGATTGCCCGCTTTGAGCCGGTCACCCTCATTGCCAATCCCGAACAGGCTCAGGCCGCGCGCGCTGCTTGCGGCGATATGGTTACGATCAGTGCCCACGCAATCGATGATTCCTGGATGCGTGACACCGGCCCCAGCTTTGTGCGCCTCGGGCAGGGTGAGCTTGCGGGGGTGTGCTGGCGCTTCAATGGCTGGGGCGGAAAATATACGCCGCATGACAAGGATGCGCGGATCGCCGGGGTGATTCTGGATGAACTGGGCATTGCCTGCCATCAAGCCGCATTGACCGCCGAGGGCGGCGCGCTGCATGTGGATGGCGCGGGAACCTTGCTGACAACCGAACAATGCCTGCTGAACACCAATCGCAATCCCGGCATGGGCCGGGATCAGGTGGAAGATGTTTTGAAAAAGCTGCTTGGCGTTTCAAAAATAATCTGGCTGGCCGAAGGTTTGAGCGGCGATGAAACCGATGGTCATATTGATAATGTGGCCTGCTTTTCGGCGCCGGGCCGTGTGCTGCTTCAGGGCTGCGACGATCCGGCTGACGCAAATTATCCGATTGTTGCCGCCAATCGCGCCTGCCTGAACGCCGCGCTGGATGCGCGCGGCAAGCAGCTGGAAATTGTCGAATTGCCCGCGCCGAAACCCCGCAACGACAAAAACGGCAAGCGTTTGACGCTGTCCTATATAAATTTTTATCTGGTGAATGGCGGGTTGATCATGCCGTCATTTGACGATCCCGCCGATGCGCCCGCACGGCAAATTCTGGCGGCCATGTTTCCCGGACGCGAATTGGTGCAGGTGCCGGCGCTGGACATTGTTCAGGGCGGCGGCGGCATCCATTGCATCACGCAGCAAATGCCCGCTGTTTAATTATCGCGCTGGCTGATCAGGCTCAGATTGCGCGCCCGGCGATGTTTCTGGCGGTACATGGCGCGGTCGGCCTTGCGCAGCAATTCTTCCGGCAGCGACCAGCCATTATAATCGGCTGAGCCAATGCTCGCCCGGATGGGAATGGACGCATCGCCATAAGTCAGGGTGCTATTATTGAGAATATGGCGCAAGATTTCGGCGCGCTTGCGGCCGACCTGTTTGACGGCATGGATAAACAGAACGGCATATTCATCGCCGCCAAGACGCGCCACCAGATCGGTCTTGCGGATATTGCTCAGCAGCAGTTCGCCAACCCGGCGCAGCACCATATCGCCCGCCGGATGACCATAGGTGTCATTAATGGTTTTGAACCCGTCCAGATCGATAAAGGACAGAACCCCTTCTTCCTCATAACGGCGCGCAGATTGCAGCGCCCGGTTCAGACCATCCATAAAGCCCCGGCGGTTCAGCAATCCGGTAAGTTCATCCGTGCTGGTCAGGGATTCCAGATGATGGATACGCGCCTCCTGCTCGGCGATGCACTCCTCCGCCTGCGCGGCCAGATTGCGCACCTCGGTAAGAAAAGCGCTATTTTCAGGCTCAACGGACAGGCTCTGAATTTCGCATAATTTGCGCAATTGCTGCGTCGTGACAGCGGCCATCCCCTGCATGGGGTGCGGTTGTGAATTCTTGACTAACGACTGGCTCATTTTGACCGTCCATTATGTTGGGCGCGCGCAGGATACACTTCACCTGCCGGTTCAAAAGCAGGGTTCGTGCCACACCAAAAACCCAATAAAGCCGTCAAAAATGGCAGCCAGTAAAGCTGGCGCCCGGTAACAAATGCCCATGGCCGGGAAAGATTTTCCCGGTTACACCCATCCATGCGCCGGTTTGGACTTTTTTTGGCTTTTATTGACTTTTCTTGCCATGACCCGTGGCGTTACAGCCGAATCTCTATAAGCTAACTACACGATAAATTTTGCGAACGCCGCCCGGGAAAGCTTTATATGAACAGGATCTGGATTAAACGTCAGGCATGCGGCCTGTTCTCGGTGCTTATTTTGCTGGCGGGGGATGGCGCCGGCAATACGTGGGCGGTGGAGGCGCTGGCCGCTCATCCGCCAATGTTGTCTCACCGGGCCATTTACAATGTGTCGTTGGCGGATCGCCAGAATAGCGGCCAGGTTTCCAGCGTACAGGGACGCATGGTGACGCAATGGCAGGAAACCTGTGACGGCCTGATTTCCGAACAGCGTATTGTTACCGATATGCTGGATGAAACGGGGGAGAAATCACTGAGTGATATTTCCGCCTCGTCCTGGGAATCGCTGGACGGTTTGCGGTTCCGCTTTTCCATGCGTCAGCGGCTGGATAACAGACTGGTGGCTGAATATGACGGCAATGCCGAATATGCATCGGCGCTGGGGCAGGGCAAGGCGATAATGCGCAAGCCGGTTGAGAAGGAGGTAATATTGCCCGCCGGTGTATTGTTCCCCAGCGGCTATTTGCAGGCCCTGCTGGATGCCGCGCGTGGGGGCCGCAAAATTTTTGCGCGTCAGGTTTTTGATGGCACTTCGGAATCCGATTATTATGAGGTGGTTTCCTCGATCGGCGCGGGAACCACTATTAGCGCCGCGGGGCAGGCTGAGAAGGAACAGAAGGGCCAAAATCCTGCTGAGCATAATTCTGTGTCCGGCGCCGTTTCCGGGCTTACCTGGTGGCCGGTGCAGGTGTCCTATTATGGACTTGAACAAAATGAGGGTCTGCCCGAATTCGAGATGGCCTTCAGATTATATGACAATGGGGTGAGTTCCGATCTGATTTTGGATTATGGGGCGTTTGCGCTATATGCTTCGCTGTCGCGTATCGAAACCTATAAACGGCCCGATTGCTAATATCCCATATCGTCAAGTTTGGTGTCGATGAAGCTTCTGGCTTCTGTCCAGTTGCTGGTGTGCAACTGGCAATTTTGCGCCGGTCCAACCAGCGCGGCCAGACGTTTATCGGCGATAAAGTGCAACAGGAAGACACGGCTTGCATGTTCGGCTACCGCGTCCAGATGCGGCGGCAAATCATCCAGAAAGAAAACCGGCGCATCTATCTGTTCCGAAAGGTAGCGAAGCGGCAGCCCCTTGGAACCGGAATTAGCGATCAGCGGATAATCCATGCCATGCCGGCGCAGCCACCGGTGGCGCGCGGCATGCACCTTGGGTTCGACATTGCTCAGTACAATGATCTGCGCCCGCGCGCTTAACGCCTGCAAGGCCTCGGCCGCGCCCTCGACCGGATCAAGCAATTCGGTGTCTTCGGCAAAAAAATTGCCAAGCATCTCCTTTACCTGGGGCTGAGTGCTGATCTCATTGCTGCCCTGCCGGCGGATATTGCCGGTGATGGCAAAGCTTTTCAGATCAAGCCAGTGGCCGTTGCGCAGCAGAAACTTCTCCAGACCGGCGATGAAATAGGCCACCACCTCGTCGGCGTCGGTAACGATAAGGGGGCGCTGGCGATCCAGCGAAAGCCCCTCAAGCTGGCCGCGCACGTGGGGTTCCATCAGGTCTAGCCCCACTCAGACGCGGTATCGCCCATCAGCACAAGACGCGCTCTGGCGGGTAATTGCGGGGCAATATCGGCTGCTGTGCAGAATTCCAGCAAGCTGGGTTCATCTGAAAGCAGAAAGTCGAGAACCGCGCCAAGAACAGAAATATCATCTATTCGAGCCCGCAGATCATCCGGAGACATTCCGGTCAGTTCCAAAAACCGGCTGCAAAGTGTTGATTCTGCAACGATATGCGAGAGCGCCTGTAAGGCTAAGGCTTCGGCTAGTTCCTGGGTCATTCCGCTTCTGTTGAATAAAAATTAACTGGAAGAATACTAATTCTATCTATAAATCATGGGGGGTCTAAAGAGCAATGAGATCAGTGGCAATCACTTGTCCTTATGCGGGCTTTACCTCCCACTAGTTGAAGAACCAGAATATGAGCAGGCGAAAGACTTATGGTCTTTTCTGAGCGTAGACTGATTACGGGTTGTAGTGGCAGGTAAACCAGAAAAATCGGGTAATGGTGTCCATGACAAAGACAGTACTCATCTGCGAAGACAACAAGCTGAATATGAAGCTGTTTCACGATCTGCTGGTGGCGCATGGTTTCGCAACCATTCAGACATCTGACGGCATGGAAGCGCTTGAACTGGCGCAAAAGCACAGGCCGGATCTCATTTTGATGGATATTCAATTGCCGGGCGTCTCCGGTCTTGAGGTTGCCAAATGGATCAAGGAGGATGACGATACGCGTCATATTCCAGTTGTGGCGATCACGGCCTTTGCCATGAAGGGGGATGAGGCGAGGATTAAGGATGGCGGTTGTGAAGCCTATATTGCAAAGCCGATCTCGGTCACAGACTTTCTGACAACCATACGTCGTTTCCTCGATTGAACAGGTGTGAATGAATGACTGCCCGAGTGCTGGTAGTTGATGATGTTCCGGCAAATGTTAAGCTGCTCGAAGCAAAACTTAGCGCCGAATATTATGAAGTCATAACCGCTGTGAACGGCCAGCAGGCGATTGAGGTCGCCGAAGCTGAAATGCCGGACATCATACTGCTGGACGTCATGATGCCGATCATGGACGGTTTCACCGCCTGCCGCAAACTCAAGGAAAACGAGCGTCTAAGGCATATTCCCATCATTATGGTCACAGCTCTGGATCAGCCTTCCGACCGGGTGCAGGGACTGATGTCCGGCGCGGATGATTTTATCAGCAAGCCAATCAAGAACAATCCGCTGTTCCCGCGCGTGCGCAGCCTAATCCGTCTGAAAATGATGACCGATGAATTGCGCGCCCGCGACCTTACCGGCCAGAATCTTGGCCTGGGCGATTTGCCCGGCTGGGAAGACAGCGGCGACATCAAGGGACGCATTCTGATTGTTGATGATCAGGCGCGCTCCAGCGGGCGCGTCAGTGGGGCGCTCAATGAGGCCGGACATCAGGCCCAGATTGTGGATGACCCGGCCGAGGCGCTTCGGCAGGGCAAAGCTGGCGCTTTTGATTTGATAATTGTCAGCCTGTCTATCCGCAATTATGACGGCCTGCGGCTATGCTCGCAGTTCCGGACCGCCGAGGAAACCCGTAATGTGCCGCTGCTGATCATTGTCGAGGATTCCGAGGACAGCCGTCTTGCACGCGGTCTTGATATGGGGATCAATGACTATCTGGTGCGGCCGATAGAAAGCAATGAACTGTTCGCCCGCATCCGTACCCAGTTGCGCTGGCACCGCTACGAAGACAGATTACGCCGTAATCTGCATCTCAGCCTGCAAATGGCGGTGACCGACGCCCTGACCGGCCTTTATAACCGGCGCTACATGGAAACCCATCTTCAGATACAGACCGCGCGGGCCAAAGAGGAAGAACGGCCCATATCGCTGCTGATGATTGATATCGACTTCTTCAAAAACATCAATGACGCGCACGGCCATGATGCGGGCGACAAAATACTCAAGCAGTTTGCCAGCGGAATTTCGCGCAATATTCGCGGTATTGATCTGGCTTGCCGGTTTGGCGGCGAGGAGTTTGTCGTCATTATGCCGGAAACAGATATGGCGATCGCCTCGCTTGTCGCGGAACGCATTCGTCAGCATACGGAAACATTTTCATTTGATATTGGAGGGGGCGAACCCGTCCAGGTAACGGCCAGCATCGGCGTTACCAGCCTGATGGGGGCTGATGATACGCCCGAGGCCATACTGAAGCGGGCCGATCAGGCGCTTTACCGCGCCAAGCACGAAGGCCGCAACAGGGTCAGCGAACATATCGTCTGACATTAAGCTGACTTTATTCCTTGTGGCTGTGACGGACTTTAATGATCCGTGCCGTGCAGAATTTTATCGCGCAGGCCGGTTTCATAGGCCAGGCCCGCCGCGGTCAGCGTGATGGACAGCGGATAGAGCGCGCGGGCAAGCTCTTTGCGCTCCAGCGCTTTCCATACAATTTCATTTGATAGGCCGGTGGCGTCCGCGGCGCGCACGGCGGCGGCGCCTATGTGAAAATGATCGCCATGCGCGCGGGGAATGCGGTTGATCCGAAACCCGCCATCTTCGGTGGCCTCGCCGGCCTCGGGGTGGCGCGTCAATTCCTGCAGCAGGGTCAGCGTTTTCAGTTGCAGCGCGTTCAGGCGGAGCGGATTGATTTTGGACGGCATGGTTATTCCCGGAAATGAACAAGGTGCGGCATGTGTAACCCCGTCCCGCTTATTCAGCAAGCGCGGCATAATTTTCTGCCGGAAACGCCAATTTTATGGCATGCTGGGGAGTAATAATAATCCAGGGAGGAATAGAGAATGCGCCTTTCAAAGCCCCGCATTACCCCATTGCCGGAATCCGAATTGACCGAGGAGCAGCTCAAACTCGTTGCGCCCATGAAGCAGCGCTACGGAATTGTTTTCAATGTGTTGAAAACATTGATGCGCAATATGAATCTGCTGAATTCCTGGAACGGCTTTGCCGGGCATATCATGGGAACCTCCTCGCTCGATCCACGCCATCGTGAAATGCTGATCATGCGGGTGGGCTGGCTGACCCAGTCGGAATATGAATGGGGCCAGCATGTGCTGATGAGCGCCCCTGCCGGGCTGGTGCATGCGGATCATTTGCGCATCAAGGAAGGCCCCAAAGCGGCGGGCTGGAACGAGCTGGAAAGCGCCCTGCTTCAGGCAACCGATGAATTGCTCGATGATGCGATTATCGAAGATGCGACCTGGAATGCGCTGACCAAACATCTCAGCACGCAACAGGTTATGGATGTGGTGTTTACGGTGGGCCAGTATAATATGCTGGCCATGGCGCTGAACACGCTGGGCGTACAGCGCGAGGAAGGGGTGCCGGGGTTTCCATAGGTACCCCTGAAGATGCAGGCGCCAATATGCTCCTTCAGGGAAGTTCTGATTTCGCATCCATAACCTCGCGCCTTGATCCTCGGCGCGGGGCGCTATAAAACTATCTCTGTAAAATTTCTGTAATCCGATTACAGCCTGTCCCCTTCGTCTAGTGGCCCAGGACGTCGCCCTCTCACGGCGAAAACAGGGGTTCGAGTCCCCTAGGGGACGCCATTTCATAAAAACCGCAGAAAATAGCCATTTATTAGATATGGCTCGATCAAATATACCCCAAGTTTATACCCCACGGCCTCACTTTTGATTAGAGCAATTATAAACTAAAATGTAGGGTGCTAAAATCCATCCGGGGAGTTTTCAGGAACAAGCGAGAACTTCCATCAAGACAAGAGTTATTCTTTACTGAATATCTACTTGATCCAAATGCCACAAAATTAGCGATCCGTGCGGGTTATTCTTCGAAGACGGCGCATTCCAGCGGACCTCGTTTGTTGGCGAATGTAGGGGGTGGCCAATGCCATCGCTGCTGCTTTGTCAGGGGGTGGTCTGGCGTTGCGCAAGCTACATTACATACGAAACATACGAAAAATTTTTCTGTTATTAAGAATTAATCGCAAAAAATATTTGACCGATACGCTCGCTATTGATAATCATTATCAAATTAATGTTTATTGAAACAGGCGCGCTATGGGCTCAGCGGGAACATTGGCGGTAATTGACGGGGCGGCGGCACCCGGCAGATCCGGCCGTGGGTTGCGGTATTCGCCCCTGATCAGGGATTTGAACTATTCCGCTCCTGTGTCGCCTTTTCTGCGCGCCGCAGCTGCCACCGGTCTTGCGCATATCGGGGCTTTGGCCTGGATGGTTTATTCGTCAGAAGCCGTAGCACCGCCACCACCCGCGGTTTCTTTTTCGGTCACGCTGATGGACTTGTCGTCCTCGTCACCGGATGTGGCGCAACCATCCAGCAGCAAGCCGGTCCCAAGTCCTGCAGTCCCGCCGGATACGAAGCCGGCGCCTGAAAAGACGGTTGAGATAAAACCTGTTGCGCGCGCGGTTAAAGTTGCAAAAGCAGTGGCGCCCGCCGCTCCAGCGCCAAAAACCAGTCCGTCACCAGTTACCAATCTGCAACTGTCTCAATCTCATAACGCGATAGCGCGGGCAGCGGTGCTGGCCCCCGTTACCCCCGCACAGTTTGATGCAGCTTATCTGCAAAATCCCCGCCCGGCTTATCCGGGGCTTTCGCGCCGTCTCGGGGAACAGGGAAACGTTTTGCTGGCGGTCCATGTCACGACGGACGGCAAACCGGAAACCGTCATCCTGAAGCAGAGCTCAGGCTTCGCCCGGCTGGATGATGCGGCGCTGGAATCGGTCCGGCGATGGCGTTTTCTTCCCGCCAGACGGGGCGATCAACTCGTCGTGACCTGGGTGCACGTGCCCGTTCAATTTATTCTGGAGCAGTAAAGCGCAATGGATCAAACCCTTACAGGCCCGATGCTTCCGGCGATTGAAACGCCCCCTGAAATTTACGGTATCAGTCATTTCTGGGAGATGGGCGATCTGGTTATCCGTACAGTGGCAATCGTTCTTCTGATCATGTCCGTCCTCAGCTGGGCGCAGATAGCTTTGAAATGCTGGCGTGCCGCGCATCGCCGGAGTACCACATCGGCAGTGGAAAATTTCTGGCAGGCGGCAAGCCTGGAAAGCGCTGTCGCCGGACTAACGGGCGGCAATCGCGAAAATCCATTCGCAGATATTGCCCGCCAGGCTCTGCTGGCCGCCAGTCACTTCGACATGCATAGCGGCAAAACCATTGGCGGCAGTACGGATCGCAGCGAATTCCTGATACGCGCCATACGGCAGAGCATCGTGCGCAGTACCGCGCGCCTCGAATCCGGCCTGACGATGCTCGCGTCCATCGGTTCCATTGCGCCGTTCGTAGGGCTGTTCGGAACAGTCTGGGGTATCTATCATGCTCTGCTGAGTATTGCGGCAACCGGATCCGCATCCATTGATAAAGTTTCCGGACCCGTCGGTGAGGCTCTTATCATGACGGCAGCTGGCCTGTTCGTGGCCATACCCGCCGTTCTGGCCTATAACGCCTTTACGCGTGTGAACCGCATCGAGCTGGCGCAACTCGATGGGTTCGCGCACGACCTGCATGCCTATCTGGATACAGGGCAACGCATGGCGCCGCATTCCAATCTCCGTATTGTAGAAACGGTAGCACCCTGATGTCCTTCGGCGCCTTCAACAGACATGCAGCGCAAACACCCATGAGCGAAATCAACATGACTCCCCTCGTGGACGTGATGCTGGTGCTGCTGATTGTGTTTATCATTACCGCGCCGCTGCTCACGCATAATATTCTCGTGAATCTGCCTGCCACTGAGGGCGCGATCAGTCAGGAAAAGCCGGATATCATTACGCTTTCCCTGAACCGGGAGGGCGGGCTGTTCTGGAATGACGCGCCTGTCAGCGAAAGTGATTTGGCCGCCCGGCTAACGGCGGCGGGCAACAGCAGGCCGCAACCCGAACTGCGCCTGCGCGCCGATCGCGATACGCGCTATCAGAAAATTGCGGAAATCATGAGCGCCGCCCAGAAAGCCGGGATCGAGAAGCTGGGCTTTGTGAGCATCCTGCCGCAAACCCAGTAATCCAGAAATCTTCCTTGAATACCCCCTCACGCTCAGGAGTTAATAATGCGAATTAATAGCAAAAAAGAAACTGGCCGCCGCATGAATGTCTTGCGTAACTCGTCTGCCTACCTGTTGTTCAGTTTGACGGCGCCGATGCCGCTGTTCGCGCAGGAGGCGGAAGCGGGCAAGGAAACAACTTTGCCTGCCGTTGTCGTGAGGGACGCCGCGGAAACGCAAACCCAGCGTACCTACCAGAGCGGCATAACCAGCGTCGGCAAGATGGCCCAGCCTGCCAAGGATGTTCCTCAGTCTCTGACCACCGTCACACGCAGCCTGATGGATGACCGGAACGTCACCTCACTGATGGAGGCATTGCGCAATGTCGCCGGTCTAACGTTCAACGCCGGGGAGGGCGGACGTATTGGTGACAATATCACCATTCGCGGTTTCGGCGCTTCCAGCGATCTGTATCTGGATGGCGTCCGCGACAATGCGCAATATAACCGCGAGACTTTCAACCTGGAACGTGTCGAAGTGTTGCGCGGCGCGTCGTCCATGATTTTCGGGCGCGGTTCCACCGGCGGCATTGTCAATCAGGTGAGCAAGGAACCGGGACTGAAAACCATTACCGAACTGGAGGCCACCGCCGGCACCCATAATTTCTTCCGTGAAACCGCAGACGCCAATTTCAAGATCAATGATACTACGGCGGTCAGGCTAAATCTCATGGCGAATGACAATGAGAGCCACCGGGACGAGGTCGAGCAAAATCGCTGGGGCGTTGCGCCGTCGGTCAAATTCGGCATCGGCACCAGCAATGAATTTCTGCTGTCATATTACCATCTTGAATATGACGACGTACCGGACAACGGGATACCTATTCCCCCCGTGCAGGGAGGAAGGCCGATCCGTGTGGATTTCAGCAATTTTTACGGCATGGCGGAAGTGGATTATCAGCGCGATTCGGCGGACATATTTACCGGCAGGTGGGTGCACAGCTTTAATGACAGCATGCAACTCAGGACCGTCGTGCGCCAAAGCCAGGTGGACCGGGATTTACGCATGGTTGCGCCACGTGTGAATGCGGGTCTCACCAGCGTGACGCGCGGGCGCCAGGCGCGCGGCGCAGAGGAAGACAATACAACCGCGTCCAGTGACCTGACATCAAAATTCGATCTGTTCAACATGAAGCATGAGGGGCTTATTGGCGTCGAATATGTGCGCGAAACCGCCGACCGGTGGAATTATTTCGGCGCGCCGGCCCTCAATAATCCCGCTGCGGATGTCCTTGATCCCAATCCCTTCGATCCGCTGCCGCCTGCCTACGGCCTCACCCTGCAGCGCGTCAATCCGCTGGATTTCACCGCGAAAAACACAGGTATTTACGTCCAGGATATTGTGGAAGTCATCCCGCACTGGAAAGTGCTTGTCGGCGCCCGGCGCGATGACTTCAATGCGGATTATTCGAGTGTTACAACCGCGACCAATGCAGTGGCGGAGTATGAGCGCGATGATCAGGTATGGAGCTGGCGCACCGGACTGATGTATCAGCCGACCGATTATGTCACTTACTACGCGGCCTATGGAACAGCCTTCAACCCGTCGGGCGATATTTATTCCGTAGAGGCAAACCAGCCTACACGTTCGGCCAAAACTGATCCGGAAAAAAGCATCAATTATGAAATCGGCGCAAAATGGGAACTGATGCAAGGAAACCTGTCACTGCGCACGGCGCTTTTCCGCACGGAGAAAACCGACGAACGTAACGTCGACCCGTTTCAGCCCGACATTTTTCTGCTGTCCGGCCGGCGTCATACGGACGGGGTGGAGATTGAAGGCGCGGGCCGCATTACGCCAAAATGGGAAGTCTTTGGCGCGCTTGCACTGATGACCGCCGAGATCGACGAGCAGATCAACCCGTTCGGGGTAGGCTTGACCCCCCCCAACACGCCGGATTATTCGGGCAATATCTGGACAAGCTATCAGATCGCGCCGAAGTGGCGAATTGGCGGCGGCGTGGATTTCGTCGGCAAACGTACAGGCTATGCCATCGGCACCACGCTGCCTTATACCGCGCCCGCCATACGTCATATCCCCGGTTATGCACGGGTCGACGCGATGGTGGAATGGGAAATGCGGGAAAACACATCGCTGGAGCTGAACCTGCTCAACGTGCTGGACAAGAAATATTATGAGTCCATCTATGTGAACGGTGCAAATGCCGTTCCAGGAATACCGTTTGAGGCGCAGTTGTCATTGTCCTATAAGTTCTGATGCTTATTCACGTCAAAGGTCTGCTTCCCGACGAACCGCTCCAGCGCTGCCGGCAGCTTCTGTCGAAAGCACGCTGGGCGGAGGGCGGGCATACTGCGGGCACTCAATCCGCCAAGGTGAAGAACAACCTGCAACTGCCGCCGGATGCCGCGCAGTTGCCGGAACTGCGCAGCATCGTTATCGAGTATCTGCAGAAGAACGCCCTTTTCTTCTCCGCAAGCCTGCCGCGGCGTGTTTTTCCGCCGCTTTTCAATCGCTATGATGGCGAAGCCAATTATTTTGGCGACCATGTCGATAACGCCGTGCGCACGGTCCCGGGAACCGCCGAACATGTCCGCACCGATATTTCGTGCACCCTGTTTTTGACCGGCCCGCAGGACTATGAAGGCGGTGAACTGATCATCGAAGACAGTTTTGGTCCGCGCAGCATCAAGCTGCCCGCGGGCGACGCCATACTCTATCCGGCATCCAGTGTGCACCGGGTGCAGCCGGTCACCCGCGGATCGCGCACCAGCTGCTTTTTCTGGATCGAAAGCATGGTGCGGGAAGCCGAACACCGCCGTATTCTGTTCGACATGGACGTGGCGATCCTGAACCTGCGGCAGAGCGACGGCGACAGCGCGCCGGTGGTCAGCCTGACATCATGCTATCACAATCTGCTGCGGCTGTGGGCTCTACCCTAGACCATTTTCTGACCTGACTGAATCGATTTGGGATTCCCGAATCAGGATTTATCTGATTCAAGCTACTGGCTGGGGAAGGAGGCCAGTATGTATGGTGAAACCTTATTCATCGGATTTACGGGA
>JAHHGO010000049.1 GCA_023252275.1 Alphaproteobacteria bacterium | reverse complement strand
AGCCTTCACGTCCGTCGCAATAGGCCGGAACAGCGGCGGCTGCGCTTGGTTCGTCCTGTTCGAACGGCCAAGCCCCTGGATGGCGGCATCGGCCTTCCAGCCCGCTTCCAGGAGATAATGCACGCGCAGGCGCTGGTTTTTCGCACCCCGGTCGGCGTGATAGCTGCGCCCGGTGCCGCCGGCGTCGGAGAAGACGAGAATGCGTTTGCCATCATCCATAAAGGCTTGGGTTTCAGAGAGGTTCGCCGATGGGGCGCGATTTTCGACACAAAGCCGCTCGCCTTTTCTGACGATCCGCCTCGAACGGCCTGTCACCTCGGCGACCTTGTCCGTCCCGAAATGCTGGATGATCTGATCGAGCGCGCCGGGCACGGGATCGAGCGTCGCGAGTTGCTCAATCATGCGGTCCCGCGCCGCCAATGCCGCCTTGCATTGAATCGGGTTGCCTTGCGTATCGAACGCCGGGCGCGAGCGCAGATTGCCTTCATCATCCGTGTACGATTCAAACAATTGCGTCGGGAAGGAATGTTGCAAATAGGAGCCGACAACTTCGCGGGGCGACAGGTCGATGGTCAGGTCAAGCCATTCCTCGGCGGGGATGTCGGCGAGTTTGCGCTCCATCACCGCTTCGCCGGTCGAAACCAACTGGATGATTGGGGCGTGACCATCGGCGATGTCGCGCTCGACGCTTTTGATCAGAGTCACCACTTTCATCCCGGTGATCAGCCCATTGAAAAACCGCTGCTTGGCGCCCTCGAAAGCGGATTTGGCCGCCGACTTCGCCTGACCGTTCAATGTCCGGCTTTCGCCGGTGACGTTTGTGGCTTCGAGCGCCTCATTCAGATTGTTATGGATCACCTGAAACGCAGCGGCATAGGCGTCATAGATCGCCACCTGCTCCGGCGTCAGGGCGTGCTCGACGATCTCGACCTCGACACCTTCGTATGACAGCGACCGCGCGGTATAGAGCCCGAGCGCCTTCACGTCGCGCGACATCACCTCCATCGCCGCAACACCGCCTGCTTCGACGGCCTGAACAAACTCGCCACGGTTGGCGAAGGGGAAATCCTCGCCACCCCACAAGCCCAGCCGCTCGGCATAGGCGAGATTGCGCACATCGGTGGCACCGGTCGCCGAGACATAAACCACGCGGGCATCGGGCAGCGCGCGTTGCAGGCGCAGACCGGCGCGGCCCTGCTGGGATGGCTGATACGACGATCTATGAGATGGAACAGCGGGGCGAATTTCCACGGCGGTTTTATTTGACGCCGCGTTGTGTCGTCTGGGATTTGGCAGAAGTCGAAGCCTGGATCGAAGAACGGCGGCGCGCCTCCCGCGCTGGAAAGATTGAGACAGCGCCTGCGCCCGATGTTCGATTGCGCAAGACGCGGCCTGTCAAATAGTCCAAATCAAGCCGGCCAAATTACGTTGGATCCAGCGCAATCGCTTCCATGCTGGGCGGATGCAGCGTTGGCGTATGTTTCTTGCCGGCCACCCATGCGTCGATCATGTCGGCCCATTCCTGTAACATATGGCGCCGCTGCGGTTCATATTCGGCCTTGTTATAGACGCCGCGCGAAGAGCGGTTGTCCTCATGAGCGAGGCATTTTTCGATCCAGTCGCGATTGAAGCCGAGTTCGTTCAGAAGCGTCGAGCCAGTGCGGCGCAGGTCATGGACGGTGAAGGGCTCAAGCGGCAATTCCTGTTTTTTCGCCCGTTCGATGATGGCCATAGTGACGCGGTTGAATGTGGCTCGCGACATGGGGGCGTCAGCGTCGTAGCGGGATGGCAATAGTTATCGCGAGTTGCCCGCGCAGGTCTTGAGCGCAATCATGATATCGAGCGATTGCCGCGATAGATAGACATTGTGCGCCTTCTTCCTCTTCATCCGTTCCTTGGGGATGCGCCAGACGGCGTTCTCGAAGTCGACCTCATCCCATATCGCATCCTGCAATTCGCCTTTGCGCACCATGGTGAGCAGGATAAGTTTGAGGCCAAGCCGGATGGTCGGCAGGGTTGCGACTTGGTCCAACTCAGCCAGTATAAGGCGGATTTCGGCGGGAGAGAGGGCGCGATCTTTCGGCGCGAAAGTGGCGATGGACGCGGGGCCAACCTCATCAGCGGGGTTCGCGATTTTTTCGCCGTGCAGAATGGCGAAGGCGTAAATCTGTTTCACGATGTCGCGCGCGTGAATGGCCGTGGCCGGCGCGCCGCGCTCTTTCACCTTGAGGCAGAGTGCGCGCAGATCGTCGGGTGTGATTTCCGATAGTAGACGATTTTTCCAAATGGGCAGGATGTCGCGGTTGAAAATCGCCTTACGCATTGAGCTGGTGCTATCCGCCATTTTGGCATCCTTGAACCACTGCTTGCCGACCTCGCCGAAGCTTGGCGTTGCGGAGAGTTTGCGTTTTTCACGCTGTTTCTTCTGGGCGGGCGAGATGCCCTGCGCCACCATCTTGCGCGCGGCGAGGCATTTTTCGCGCGCTTCCGATAGCGATACGCCATCCGGGCCATAGCGACCGATGGTAAGCGTTTCACGTCGGCCATTGAGCCGGTAGTCATAGCGGAAGGTGATACCCCCTGAAGGAATGACCGTCACATACATACCGTCACGATCGGCGACCTTGTATGATTTATCTTGCGGTTTCAATCGCTTAATAGCGGCGTCGGTTAGCATAACGGGGCGACTTTCGGGCAATTTTGATCTGTCTAATACTAAAATATACCGTCAGAAAATATACCGTCAAGCATCTCCTATTTATCGTTATATTTCAATTTGATAGTTGCATTTTATGTGGAGAGTACCGGAAATTCTGCCTGACGGTATGCCGCGCGCGCGTCCAGACGGACAAAACACATACCGTCAGAGATACCGTCAGAATGTTTCGCTTGGCGGCGATAGATGCCGATAGATATTGATATATTATTGTTTATTTTCAAAGTGATAGAATATAAAACCGATAGTCCGCGAAAGTCGCTGAAACCACCAATTTCATTCCCACTCGATTGTCCCGGGCGGTTTGGACGTGATGTCATAGACGACGCGGTTGACGCCGCGTACTTCGTTAATGATGCGGGTGGCGGCAGCGCCGAGAAATTGATGCGTGAACGGATAGCTGTCCGCCGTCATGCCGTCGGTTGAGGTCACGGCGCGCAGGGCGCAGACATATTCATAGGAACGTTCGTCCCCCATAACGCCCACAGTTTTCACCGGCAGCAGCACGGCGAAGGCCTGCCAGATTTCATCGTATAATCCGGCCTTGCGGATTTCATCGATATAGATCGTATCGGCCTTGCGCAGAATTTCGAGCTTTTCGGCGGTGATTTCACCGGGAATGCGGATCGCCAGCCCCGGCCCCGGAAACGGATGCCGGCCCACAAACGCCTCAGGCAGGCCAAGCTCGCGTCCCAACACCCGCACCTCGTCTTTGAACAGTTCGCGCAGCGGTTCGACCAGCTTCATGCGCATGCGTTCCGGCAGGCCGCCGACATTGTGATGTGATTTGATCGTGACACTCGGCCCGCCGTCAAAGGACACGCTTTCGATCACGTCCGGGTACAGCGTGCCCTGCGCCAGAAAATCCGCGCCGCCGATTTTTGTGGCTTCCTCATCGAATACATCGATAAAAGCCGCGCCGATGATTTTGCGTTTCTGCTCCGGATCGCTGACGCCGTGAAGCCGCGTCAAAAACAGATCCTGCGCCTCGCGATGCACCAGATGAATATTGTAATGATCGCGGAACAGGCGCACCACCTGTTCGGCCTCGCCCGCGCGCATCAGGCCGGTGTCGACAAATACGCAGGTCAATTGCGCGCCAATCGCCTCATGCAGCAGCACCGCCACGACCGAGCTGTCGACGCCGCCCGACAGGCCGCAGATCACCCGCCCCTGCCCGACCTGCGCGCGCACCCGCGCGATTTCGGTTTCGCGGAACGCCGCCATGGTCCAGCCGCCCGTGCAGCCGGCAATTTTATGGGTGAAGTTGCGCAGCAGTTTCGCGCCATCCGGGGTGTGCATGACTTCGGGGTGAAACTGCACGCCGTAAAAGCGCCGCGTCTCGTCGGCGATGGCGGCGAACGGCGCATTGGCGCTGATCCCGATGCTGTGAAACCCCGGCGGCAGCGCGATTACCCGGTCGCCGTGGCTCATCCAGACCTGATTACGCGCGCCCTTGCGCCACACACCCTCAAACAGTGCGCTGTCTGCAGTGGCCTCCAGTTCGGCGCGGCCAAATTCGCGCTCGGCGCCGGCTTCCACCGTGCCGCCCAGTTGCGCGCACATGGCCTGCTGGCCGTAACAGATGCCCAGTACCGGCGCGCCATAGGCGAACACCCGATCCGGAATGCGCGGCGTGCCGCTTTTGATCACGCTGGCCGGCCCGCCCGATAGAATGATCGCCTTCGGCGCAAAGCTATCGAGAATGACGTCGGCTTTATTATAGGGGATTATTTCGCAATAAACGCCGCTCTCGCGCACCCGGCGCGCGATCAGTTGCGTCACCTGCGAGCCGAAATCAATGATCAGTATACGGTCATTTGCGGGCGCGCTCATGTCCGGCGCTCCAATGCGCAAATGTAAAATCCGTCGGTCCCGGACCGCAGCGGCGTCAGCACAATATCGGTTGCGCCGGGCGCAATGAAATCCGGCGGCGGCGTTCCCGCGCCTTCCGCCCACAGGGCGGCCGCCGGAATGGGCGTAAATCGCGCATCATCACGCAGAAATGCCGCGATCCGTTCGCTGTTCTCGCAGGCCAGCAGCGAACAGGTGATGTAAATCAGCCGCCCGCCCGGCGCTGTCAGATCCGCGCCCTGACGCAGCACACTGTCCTGCGCCGCCATATGTTTGGTCAGCGCCTCTGGCGTCAGCCGCCATTTCGCATCCGGGTTGCGCCGCCAGGCGCCGGTGCCGCTGCACGGCGCATCCAGCACCACACGGTGCGCCCGGCCCTTCAGTTCAGGCAGCACCGGCGCGGCGCCGGCAATGATCTGAATATTATGCACGCCCGCGCGGCTCACCCGTTCCGGCATCGCCTTCAGCCGGCCCGGAATCGCGTCCAGCGCATAAATCTGCCCACGGTTCTGCATCTGCGCGGCGATGGCCAGACTTTTACCACCACCGCCCGCGCACAGATCAATGACCTGCTAACCGGGCTGCGCACACACCAGCAACGCCGCCAGTTGCGAGCCTTCGTCCTGCACCTCGATCAGCCCGCGCGTAAACGCCGCCGATCCGGTAATGCGCACACGGCCCGTAATCCGCAAGCCGTCGGGCGACCAGGGCGTAATGGCGGCGGAAATATTTTCTTCCGCCAACGCCGCCAGCGCTTTTTCGCGCGTTCCCTTCAGGCGATTAACCCGCAGATCAAGCGGCGCGCGCACCGACAGCGCGCGCATCTCATCCAGTAAATCCGGCAGGCTTTCCTGCAACGCGCCTTCCAGCCATTGCGGAAAATTTCCCCGCGCCCATTGCGGCATCGCCCCGGCGGGAACATCGCGCGAAAACGCCGCGCGTTCCGCCTCGCTTAACGCGGCGGCGGAATATTTATCGCCGCTGAACAGCGCATCGGCCTGTTCCAGGGTGCAATCTTCTTCACATTTCAGTTCCGCCAGCACCAGGCTGCGGGCGTCATCCTGCCCGATGATCCAGGAATATTCGGCGCGCCGGCGCAACACGGAATAGACCATTTCGAAAATCGCCAGCCGGTCTTTCGATCCGGCATAGCGGTTGCCGCGCGCCCATTCGTTCAGCACACGGTCCGCCGGTTTGGCGGACGGCATCAGAATGTCGAGAATGTCGATCGCGGATTTAACCCGTGCGGCAGGGGTCATCGATTGCCAATCGGATAATTTGGCGGCTCGCGGGTGATTGAGACGTCATGCACATGGCCCTCGGCCAGCCCCGCGCCGCTGATGCGGATGAAGGTGGTTTTGGTTTGCAGATCGGCGATGGTGGCCGAGCCGGTATAGCCCATTGCCGCGCGCAAGCCGCCGACAAGCTGATGCGTGATATTCTGCAACGGACCCTTATATGGCACCTGACCCTCTACGCCTTCTGGCACCAGTTTCAGACTGTCCTTGATGTCTTCCTGGAAATACCGGTCGGCCGAACCGCGCGCCATTGCGCCCAGCGATCCCATGCCGCGATAGGCCTTGTAGCTGCGCCCCTGAAACAGAAACACTTCGCCCGGGCTTTCATCGGTTCCCGCGAACAGCGAGCCGATCATGGCGCAATCCGCACCCGCAGCGATTGCTTTCGCCAGATCGCCCGATAGTTTGATGCCGCCATCGGCGATCACCGGAACGCCATATTTGCGCGCCTCGGCCACCACATCCATGATCGCGGTCAGTTGCGGCACGCCTACGCCCGCCACCATCCGCGTGGTGCAGATGGAACCCGGGCCAATGCCGACTTTCAGCGCGTCGGCGCCCGCGTCAATCAGCGCCAGCGCCGCTTCGCCGGTGGCGATATTTCCGGCCACCACCTGAATACGATTGCTCAGCCGCTTGATGCGCCGCACCTGTTCCAGTACGCGATCATTATGGCCATGCGCCGTATCAACGACAATCAGATCGGCCTCGGCGGCCACCAGCGCCTCGGCGCGGGCAAAGCCCTCATCGCCCGTGGTCGTGGCGGCGGCAACCCGCAATCGGCCCTTGTCATCCTTGCAGGCATTGGGATGCAGCCGCGCCTTATCCATATCCTTAACGGTAATCAGCCCGATGCAGCGGTAATCCTTGTCGACCACCAGAAGCTTTTCCAGCCGGTTCTGATGCAGCAGGCGTTTCGCTGTGTCATTGTCCACATCTTCGTTCACCGTTATCAGCCCCTCGCGGGTCATCAGTTCGCTGATCGGCTGATTGGGGTCTTCGGCAAAGCGCACATCGCGGTTGGTCAGAATGCCCAGCAGCTTGCCGGTGTTCTGCTCGACCACCGGAAAGCCTGAAAAATGATGCACCTGCATCAGATGCTGCGCATCGCCCAGGGTCGCGGTGGGCGGCAGGGTCAGCGGATTAACCACCATGCCGGATTCGAATTTCTTGACCTGCCGGACATGCTCGGCCTGCACCTGCGGGGTCAGATTACGGTGGAGCACGCCAATGCCGCCCTCCTGCGCCATGGCAATGGCCAGACGCGCCTCGGTTACCGTATCCATGGCGGCGGAAATCAGCGGAATATTGAGAGAAATGGTTTTGGTCAGCCGGGTTCGGGTATCGGCCTGCGCCGGCAGCACGTTCGAGGCGGCAGGCTTCAGAAGCACATCGTCGAATGTCAGGGCTTCTTTGATCTCCAAGACTGTCTCCACCTGTAATGGAGGCGGAATATGGCGATGGCGGCCTGCAAAGTCAACAGGAACCGGTCTATGACAGGCTTAAGCAAGCGCCTGACGGGCAGCTAAAGGCCCATTGCCTGGAAATAGCCGTTTTCATGGCCCGGTTCTTATAACCCGGACGGCCCCTTGAACCCGGTGGCCAGCACATAGATTTCCTTCGAACCGGCGCGGCTGGCGTTTGGTTTTACATGCTGCACCCGGGTGAATTTCTGCTTCATGCGGGCCAGCAGTTTCGCCTCGGTTCCGCCCTGCAGCACCTTGGCGCAGAAACTGCCGCCCGGCGACAGCACCTCGCAGGCAAATTCACAGGCCAGATCGCATAGCGCGATGATGCGGGCATGGTCGGTCATGCGATGCCCCGTGGCGGGGGACGCCATGTCCGAAAGCACAATATCGACACCGCCCCCCAGCGCCGCGCGAATAAGATCGGGCGCCTCGGGCGATAAAAAATCAAGACGCATAAATTCCGCCCCGGCGATAGCGTCCATCTCGTTAATATCCACCGCCAGCACCCTGCCTGCGCCGGCGCGCGCCACACAGACCTGGGTCCAGCCGCCGGGCGCCGCGCCCAGATCCAGCACCCGCGCGCCCCTGCGTAACAGATGGTGCTGATCATCAATCTCGATCAGCTTATAGGCGGCGCGTGAGCGATAGCCTTCGCGTTTCGCCGCCGCCACATAGGGATCATTCAACTGGCGTTGCAGCCATTTTGTGGAACTGGTGCTGCGTTTGCGCGCGGTTTTCACGCGCACGGTCAGATCGCGTCCCGCGCCGCCGGCGCCGCTCTTCACTTGGGAACCGCGCGGCGTTCGTCCTGGCGCATCAGCGTGGTGAGAATGCCTTCGCGCAAGCCCCGGTCCGCCACCCGCAGAATATTCGCCGGCCACAGATCGGTTATCGCCTCCAGTATGGCGCAACCGGCCACGACCAGATCGGCGCGCTCCTCTCCGATACAGGGCACCGAAACTCGTGCCGGATAATCCATTCCGGATAATTTGCGCGCCACATCGCGAATGGCCGAAACCTCTACCCAGGCCCCATCGACCTGATTTCGGTCATACCGCCGCAAGCCCATATGCACGCCAGTCAGGGTCGTGACCGTCCCCGACATGCCCAGCATCTGCACCTCGCCCGCTTCGAAATGCCGGCGCAGGGCATGATCCCGCTCAAAGCCCTGCAAATGTTCACGCACTTCCTTGACCATCTCCGTATAGGATTGCGGCGAAATTTCGAACCCGCCATATTTCTCGGACAGGGTGACGACGCCCTGCGGCATACTGGTCCAGGCCAGAATATCCGGATTGCGGTGGTTTCCAAGATCGAGCCAGATCAGTTCGGTGCTGCCGCCGCCCACATCAAACACCAGTCCATAACGGCTCTTGGGATCCAGCAGCGGCAGACATCCGGCAACCGCCAGACGAGCCTCTTCGGCCGGTGTGATGATGTTCAGCCGTATGCCGGTTTCCGTCAGCACCCTGGAGGCGAAATCCGCGCCGTTGGCGGCCTGACGGCAGGCGGCGGTTGCGACATTATGCGCCCGTGAAACACCCCGCTTTTGCATCTTTCTGGCGCAGATTTTGAGCGCCGATATGGCGCGCTCCATCGCCGCATCGGAAAGCGCGCCGCTATGTCCAAGCCCTTCGCCCAGCCGCACAATGCGTGAAAACGCATCCACCACGCGAAACCCGCGCCGCGTGGGCTTCGCGATCAGCAACCGGCAATTATTAGTGCCCAGATCAAGCGCGCTGTATATATGCGGCCAATTCCCTAAGGGACTGGCAGCATCATTCCTGAAGCGCTGACCGGGATCCGCGTTTTCTGTCAACACGCAATCCGTCACCAGACCAAAGCGGGCCTTACGCCCTCCGCGCCGGTCCGGCGCTCCGTTTTCATTAAAAGTTAACCCGACTGTAGCACTCTGGGGGACCAGTTTACAAAGTGATAGTTGACAATCTGTGTCCATTGTCACTAAACAAAGTCGCTATCCAGGCTCTGGTGCCCCACTGGGGGATAGTTTAGTGGTAGAACTCTCGGCTCTGACCCGTGCAACCTTGGTTCGAATCCAAGTCCCCCAGCCACCCGCCACTGCCTAATTTCCAAAATCTGAATTACTCTGGTGTGGCAAGCCCTTAAAGCGGGGTGTTGCTGTATGCCCGGATGTTTGACCCGGATTGAGGTCCAGCGCATTTTGGCAATGACCGTTATCAGACTGTAACGCGCCCGGTTTATGACTTAGTCTCGCCACGGATCATCAAAAATGACGGAGGAAATCATGATCGGCTATGTAACCCTTGGAACCAATGATATGGCGCGCGCGGCAAAATTTTATGATGCGCTGCTGGGAATGCTAGGCGCCAAACGCGCCATGGATATGGGAACCTTCATTGCCTGGGCGACAGGCCCGGGGCAGCCCATGCTGTCGGTCACCAAGCCCTTTGATGGCAAGGCGGCCACCATTGGCAATGGCGTCATGGTGGCGCTGGCGGTGGATAGCAAGGCCAAGGTCGATGCCGTTTATAAAAAGGCCATGGAACTGGGCGCCAAGGACGAAGGCCCCGCCGGCCCGCGTGGCGATAACTTTTACGCCGGATATTTCCGCGATCTGGACGGCAACAAGCTGAACGTGTTTTTCATGGGCTGAAATAAAGGCGTCCGGTTACGCTCCCCTAATGGGAGATCAACCGGACGGCTTCGAAACAGTCTGAAGTCCGCCCTGACCATTACCAAGGTACTGGTCAGGGGATATTTCCGGGTAGTCAGGTTCTAGAAGCTGTACTGTGTGCGCAGCGCTAGTGCGTTATAATCCTGACCGATCTGCGCATTAGGTCCGCCAGCAACGCCCATCGGATTGTTCGGATAAGCCTGACGGTCAACATCCACGAATTGATAGTTGAGCATAAAGCGGACATTACGGTTCGGATACCAGTTAACGCCCAGGGTCACGATGTCCTGCTCGCCGCCGCGAACACAGGTTGATGCGGCCGCAGCAACCAGACCTGTGCCGGAGCAGGTCGGCCCGCCGCTTGAGCCATCGTTCAGATCAACCGTGCTGTAGCGCGCCGCCAGTTCAATCACACCCAGCGAGTCGCCAAAGCCAAACGGGCCATTGGGGCGCGGCGCGCCGAAGGACGCATTCTTGATGTCATAGCGCTTGGTTTCGCCGGTCACGATCCATGATGTCTGAACATACCAGCCGTCAAAATCGAAGCTGCCCAGGTTCGCAGCACCTGCTGCGTTGGCGCGCTGACGATCCAGTTTGTAATGGTAGTATTCACCCTGAACATAAAAGTTTTTCCAGTTGGCGCCCAATTCCGGGCCAACCACATACCCATCTTCAACAGCAATGTTGCCGGTAGATACAAGCCGTGTGCCATCAACGCGCAGTTCCGGGCGGTCCTGCAAGTTAAAGACGGAGGATGTTTGCAGACTTCCTGGAAGCGGCCCCGGAATAGCCGATGCAACCTGGGTGAAGTTAAACACCTTCGTGCCCGATGCGCCAACATGAATATTGGTGTCAGCATTGGGCGCAATCAGATATGCCGCACGCGCAACCAGATTACTCGATTCGTCCGGCAAGGCCGCGCCGCCGGAAAGGGTCACGGGATCCCTTGTATAATAGAGTGATCCAAAGACATTGTTGGTGTTGCCGCGCACACCTACTGCGGTACGGCCCTTCTGGGCGCCCATAGAGGTCGCCAGATTGACCGGCGAGGCGCGTTCAATGAACGTGGTCTCGTTCGAACTGGTTGAATCATCCATGGTCATTGGAACCTGGATTGCGCCGATCTGAATGCGCAGCGGCTTGATGCCCGTATAGCCCAGATACATATTCTTGATGTTGCCGCCGCCCTCACCGCCGGAACCGCCAAAATCATAAGATACGTGATACTCAAAATCGCGCATGAACTTGCCTTCCATGCCAAGCTCGGAACGGCGGAAATTGCCGCCTTCGTTCAGATCACGGCCAGGCGCGATGCTGGGCAGATTATTGTCGTCCTGGTCATAGGTAGCCATATCGAAATGCATGCGCCCGCGCAGCGCCATTTCGAAATAGCCATCGCCGGTGCGCAGTGTCGGGCGGCCATTCTCAAACTTCAGCTCAACGGCGTCCTGCTTGGATTTGATCTCGCTAATCTTGTTTTCCTGAACAGCCTGAACAGAATTGATTTTGCGCTCCAGCGCCATAATCTGCGCTTTCAGCGCGTCAATTTCGCTCTGATTGACAGGCGCAGCCAGCGCAGGCGTAACCGCGAGGCTGGTAAGAGACGTCGCGCCAAGAAGAATAGCCCCGGCAAAGTTCAATGATTTCAAAGACATTGGATACCCCGTGAGATGAAACGAAAATCATGGTCGAGCAATGCCGCTAGCATTCTTCGACCCCGCGTTCCAAGCAGGTATCAGCCGAATATTTCGGTTTGTTTTCAGTTATATGAAGGAAATGTTTCAGTTAGGCGCAGGCCAGCGTAGGACCATGTAATCCTGATCCAGGAAGGACTATCCGGGCAATAAACTTGACCCGGTTAAATCAGACCGCCTGTCTTGAAATATCCAGGCGTGCCAGAGGCGTGCCCGCACCAAGATCTATAAATTGTGGACTGAAATGCGCCGGGAAAGTCCGATTATCTATAAAGTTTGGAATTTCAAAGGAAGCAGAGCTGCTCAACGAGCCCATCATCTGTGAAATCTCACCATCGCGCGAACGCATGGGAAGCAGAATTATTTCAACGACTGATTGTGCGTGATATCTGGATTTCATGTGTGCGTGAATTAGTATGCCGCAAGGATGGCTGCGTACCAAATCTACCATATTCTTGGCTTTTTCGCATAAATATGGCTCAAGAAAATCATACAGGTTCGCGCCCGTGATCTCCCGGCCAATGCATTCCAGGACCGCCGTCCCGGCCAGCCGCACATTCAATGTGGCGGACCCTTTGGATTCGAGTATCATCAGATTGGGAAGGATTGAAACAATCGCCGCGGGTCGAAGATCCGAACGATGCGGTGCAATATTTTCACTTCGTATGGAATGCCAAAAATCCAGGACCATTTGGGTCACCGGCCTGATGTCTTCTGGCAAGACTGGTTTATCCCGGCCGCTCACTGTTTAACTCCAAAAAAGTTTCCACAGCTCTATCCACAAGTTATACACAGGCTACTATGCCTTATTTTCTGCTCCTGGCTAGAAAAATTTTTCCATAGCTTTGTTGCAGCTTAGCTATTTACTCAGACATATGGCTCAAGGAATTTTCCAAATGATTCACTCTATCCACAGGGGCCCGCACAATGAACCCCTGCATATTATCGGCGGCGGGCTGGCGGGCTGCGAGGCGGCCTGGCAGGCGGGGCGGCGCGGCCTGCCAGTCATCCTGCATGAGATGCGCCCGAACAGGCGCACGGAAGCCCATGAAACGGACCGTCTGGCGGAAATGGTGTGTTCCAACTCGTTCAGATCGGATGATCACCAGACCAGCGCCGTGGGCCTGCTGCATGAGGAAATGCGCCGCGCCGGATCACTGGTCATGCAGGCCGCCGACGCCAACAAGGTGCCCGCGGGTTCCGCGCTGGCGGTTGACCGGGACGGATTTTCCCGCAGCGTCGAGGCGGCCCTGGCCAGCCTGCCCAATGTCAATATTGATCGAAATGAGGTGGCGGGCCTGCCGCCATCCGATTGGGCGCAGGTCATTATCGCCACCGGCCCGCTGACCTCCGCGCCGCTGGCGGAAGCCATTTCAACCCTGACAGGAATTGAATCCCTGGCGTTTTTTGACGCCATTGCGCCCATTGTCTATGCCGATTCGATTGATCTGTCGCAGGCCTGGTTTCAGTCGCGTTACGACAAGCCGGGCCCGGGCGGCGGTGGCAAGGATTACATCAATTGTCCGCTCGATGCGGCGCAGTATGACAGTTTTATCAATGCCCTGCTGGCTGGTGAAAAGACGCAATTCAAGGAATGGGAACGCAACACCCCCTATTTCGAAGGCTGCCTGCCGGTAGAGGTTATGGCCGAGCGCGGCCCCCAGACACTGCGTTATGGCCCCATGAAACCGGTTGGGCTGACCAATCCGCACAGCCCGCTTAAGCCGCATGCCGTGGTGCAACTTCGCCAGGATAACGCGCTGGGCACGCTGTATAATATTGTCGGATTTCAGACCAAGCTGAAACACGCCGAACAGGTGCGTATTTTCCGTACGATTCCCGGCCTGCAAGACGCCGAGTTTGCGCGGCTGGGCGGCATTCATCGCAATACATTTATTAACAGCCCGCGCCTGCTGGATCCTCGGCTGCGTCTGAAAAACATGCCGCGCCTGCGCTTTGCGGGGCAGATCACAGGTGTTGAAGGCTATGTCGAAAGCGCCGCCATCGGCCTGCTGGCGGGGCTGTTCGCCGCGGCGGAAATTCAGGGCCGCGACACGCCAGCGCCGCCCGAAAACACCGCCATGGGCGCTTTGTTGCGGCATCTGACCGGGGGCGCGTCCGCCGAAAGTTTTCAGCCGATGAATGTCAATTTTGGCCTGTTTCCGCCTATCGCCGCGCCACTGGCCGCCGATGGCAAACGGGTGCGCGGCAAGGCCAAAACCCCCGCCCGCAAGAGCGCCTATTGCCAGCGCGCGCTGCAGGATCAGCAGCCATGGTTACAAGCCCTGCCTACAAACGCCCCCGCGCCATAGCCCAGAGCAGACGCGACTGGCGCAGAAAAGCGGGCATTGCCGGATAGCTTACAAAGACATCGTAATCAGGCGTCGCGATCCGGGCAAGATAGGGTTTCGTCAGAACCGCCGGCAGCAGGGCCGGTAATATCCGGCGCGCGGGCGGCGGAAAATTATTTCTGGCGGCATCGAGATGCAGTTTTGCGCGCGCAGACAGCACCGCCATGACCGCGCGCAATTGCGGGCCCATCCGGGCGTTGAAGATCATATCTTCGGTTAATCCTTCCGCCTGCATCAGATCTCGCGGCAATAGGATCCGGTGCTGCGTGGCATGAAAGCCCACATTGCGCAGCACGCCCGTCAGCCCAAACGCCAGCGCCGCATGCCGCACCATGTCATCTGACGCGCCCTCCCCCAATGCGGCAAGCGCAAGCCGCATCAGCCCGCCGCCGGTCGCATCAACAAACCCCTCCAGTTCCGTCAGCGACCCGGGCTGTGGATTGGCAAACAGGCCGCCATACGCGTCGATCAACGCATCAAAAGGCTGGCGTGGCAGGGCGCATTGCTCAATCGTGTGTTGCAGCGGCTGCAACACGGGATGGTTGCGCGCCGGCTGCTGCGCATAGATGGCCTCAATTCCCTCGCGCCACCATTGCAGGCGTATCTCGCCCAGCAGGGGTTCGGAAACCTGTTCATGGATGCGGGCGATTTCGAGATTGAAGGCTGAGAGCGTGAACAGATGGATACGCGCCGGTTCCGGCGCAAACAGCGCCGCCAGAAACCGGTCATGGTCGCCGCTGCGCACCAGTTCGCCACAATAGGATAACAGGGCCACCCAATCTTGCCTTTCATTATTGAACCGCATTCTTATTCTTCCGCGGTCATTTTATCCACCCGCCAGCGCTATGGCCGGTCTAATTCTGAGGCATGGATTGCTCTGGGCCGGAGAATTAGCTAACTTGCTGGACGAATGAAGTTGTGCAAATAACCAGCCGGATGATTCTGGCTGATCAAAACAGGGGGAGAGGTAATCTTATGGCGTCAATTCTGACATCCTTGCAGAACACCGTAGTCGCGGCATTTGTGCTTGCGGCGCTGGTGCTGCTGTTTTCCGTCGCGTCTCTTGGCGTTGGCATTGATCATGCCTTCGGGGCCTTCGTGTTCCGCTGGCTGCATGTGGTTTCCGGCGTGATGTGGATCGGACTGCTATGGTATTTCAACTTTGTGCAGATGCCCAGCATGCCGAAAATTCCCGACGAGCAGAAACCCGCCGTTGGCAAAGTAATCGCGCCAGAGGCGCTGTTCTGGTTCCGCTGGGCGGCGATGGCCACCATCATTACCGGGATTATTCTGGCGTGGATGAATGGCTATCTGGTGGATGCCTTTACGCTCGGCGCTAGTAATGGCTTCGCAGTATCCAAGAACATCCTGATCGGTCTTGGCATGTGGCTGGGGACGATCATGTGGTTCAATGTCTGGTTCGTGATCTGGCCAAACCAGCAAAAGGCGCTGAACATCGATAACAAGTTCCCGGACCTCGCTGCCCCCGACAAGGCGGCCGCGGCGCGCACAGCGATGCTGTTCTCGCGCACCAACACCATGCTGTCAGTCCCGATGCTGTTCTGCATGGTCGGCGCGCAGAACCTGTTGTAACGGGTTACATACTGAATCAAAAAGGGGCCGCTCTCCCGAGCGGCCCCTTTTTTGTCAGCCTGATTATCAGGCTTCGTACTTGAAGAACTTCAACGCCTCGCGGTCCACAACCGGGGCGCGCTTGGTGCCATGCGTCAGCTTGGCCGAACCCGTCTTGCGCTCAAACGGATCCTTCAGGCCGATTTTGTTGGAATATTCGCGAATTTCCGGAATCACATGTTCACCCAGCAATTGCATGCTGCGCAGACGGTCTTCGTTGCCGACCGGCCCCTGCACCGCAAAGAAAGTAAGCGTACCGGGACGGATCACATCCAGAATCTGCTTGATCTTGGGAATGACCGATTTCGGCGTGCCAATGAGCAGTTGCAGATTGCGCTGACCCTTTTCGAAACCCTTGACGAGCTTCTCACGAACCTCATCATAATTGGTTGCCTTGGGCGCGGGCGCGTCATCACCCCCCTGCATCTTCTCGCGGTTAATGCCGAGCCAGCTGCCGCCCGGCTGTTTGGCCAGATTGCGGATGGCGTTTTTGGAGTTATACCCCGGCGGCAGCGTATATTGCGGCGCCGAGAAGGCATTCTGTCCACCACCAAACACAAACCCGCGGCCCAGCTTCTGCGCCTTTTCTTCGGTATCGGCCAGGAAGGTCGGAATCAGATAGCCGAAATTTTCCGGGCCCGCCTGATAGCCATTCTGCGCCGCCTGTTCGGCGTAAAAATCCCACAGATCGCATGTCGGGCCAAGCGAGGTGCCCAGACCAATATAGGGATAGGCGTGATCCGCGCACCACAGCACCGTTTCCGGGCTGAGCACGCCGGGAATCCACATTTGCGGATGCGGCTCCTGATAGGGCAGCGCCCAGGGATTCACATGGCGATAATGGAAATGCTTGCCTTCATAGCGCCAGGGGCCGGGCTTGGTCCAGGCCTGGATGATGAAGTCATGCGCTTCATTGAACATTTCACGGTTATAGGCGGGATTGGCGTTATTGAAATACTGCTCGCTGCCCGCGCCGCGCACCCAGCCTGTCACCAGACGGCCCCGCGAGATCAGATCAATTTCCGCCAGCTCTTCGGCCATACGCAGCGGATGCTTGATCACCGGCAGCGGATTGCCAATCAGCACGATCTTCACCTTTTTGGTGATGCGCGCCAGAATTGCCGCTTCAACATTCAGCACATTGCCCATGCAGAATGGATTGCCGTGATGTTCGTTCAGAGCGACAGCATCAAAACCCTGTTCTTCCGCATAGCAGGCTTCATCCAGAAAATGGTTATAGTCGTCCGAGCCTTTCTTGCGGTCGAAATGGGTGTTGGGAACCGCGAAGAAAGCCTTGTTCTTTAGAACAACTTCTTCGTTGATATGGCGGTAGGGACGTTCGGTAAAGTACGCTATTTTCATGTTCGTTTCCTCTATCTCGTGTGGCTCAGAGTCGTATAAAAATACTACCTCTGCGGATTTAGCTGGCCAGGAACTGTTTTATCGCCGCGATGAACTCGGCGGATTTTTCAATTTCAGGCCGATGTCCGGCATCCTTGATTTCCACCAGCTTGGCGCTGGGGATGGCCTTTTGATATGCCTGAACACATCCGCGCGGCGTGAAATTATCCTTGGTCCCCCATACCAG